>NZ_JBSFKO010000009.1:254981-308678 GCF_053598575.1 Streptomyces sp. NPDC001100 | reverse complement strand
ACTCCGCGATCGTGTCGGCGGAGCGGGTGTAGCGGGTGTTGGTGTCGCCCATCACCACGACGGCGTTGCCCGCCGAGTGGGTGCTGATGAACGAGGTCAGCTGGCTGAGGTTGTCGGCGCGGGAGGCCTCGTCGCCGTCGTTCGTGCCCGCGTTGGTGTGCAGGTTGTAGAAGTCGACGTAGACGCCCTCGGAGAGGCGCTCGCGCATGAACGTGAAGCCCTTGGGGGTGAGGCAGTCGCCCGAGTCGATCTGGCAGGAGTTCCAGTGGACCCGCTCGAAGTCGTCCTCGTCGTAGGGGATCTTGGAGAGGGTGTTGAGTCCGCTGCCGATGCCCGCGCCGCCGCTGGTGGGGGTGCGGTAGGCGTGTGCGGTGTCGGCGGCGTAGAGGTAGGCGTGGTAGTTGAAGTCCTCCTCGACGTGGACGATGTCGTAGGGAGCGATCCGCTGGCCGATCGCCGTGGTGCTGGTGTCGCGGGGTGTCGAGGCGCTGGAGAGGCTCTCAGGTAGGCCCGCGACGTTGTAGGTCAGGGTGCTGAAGGACCCGGAAGCCGGGTCTGCGGCCGACGCGGGCGGTGCGGCTGCGGTGAGCCCGCCGAGGGTGGCTGCTGCCGCCGCGAGGCAGGCGAGGAGTCTGCGCATGGAGGGGGTGTCTCCTGGGGAGGGAAAGCGGTTGCGGTGGGAACATCGCAGAAGTTACCGCCGGTTACCCCGGTCTTGTCGAGGGTTCCGTCGTGCTTTCAAAGGAATCGCCTGCCATGCACGGGTGGTTCGAGACCGGGCCATTGGCGATTCATGACAACTGCGGCGCTATGTGCGGGAGGTGGGCGCCTGCCCCGTTGCTGGAGCCCGAAGGGTCCATCGCTGTCGGTCCGACGTGTCACGGCTCGCCACGACCGCCTCTGTCGACCGGTCGCCGTGGCCAGGTGCCACCGCGAGGTCCTGGCGCTCGCGCAGTAGGAGCTCCCCCTGCCGCGTGATGGTGTACGACACTTCGCCGGAGCGCACGACGCACTGTGAGAGTTGGAGCCTTCGGGTCCGAGGGGCGGCGGTCAGGCGGAGAGCGGGGTCGGCTTGGCTGCGCAGCAGGCCGTCGAATTCGTATGACCACTGTTCGGAATCGGTGGACGAACACGCCGTCAGGTGAATGCTCGCGCCCGCCGCGATCCGGCCGTCGACGGTCAGGCGGCGTCCGGTGGCGAGGCTGCGCAGCCTGCCTTGGGTCTGGCTTTCGGTGCCGGGATCGCGCGGTGGGGCGGAGGGGTCGGATGCGGTGCCGGCTGACGTGGTGGGGCTGGGCTTGGGGCTGGGGGAACTGTTGGCGGGGACGCCCCAGGTCGCCGTGGCCGGGCCGGGTGCACCGCTGTCGACCGGCCAGTTGTGGGCGGCCAGGACGATTGCCAGCAGGGCGAGGGAGGTCAGGGCCCCGGCTGCGGCTGCGCAATGCCCCTTCTCGGGCACGTTGCGGTGCCGGCCGCCCGTGGACGGACCTGTCGGCTCCCATTCCGGTGCGACTGTCCATTCTCCGGGGTCGCCCCGGCCGGGCCGCGTAGCCAGATAGCGGCGGCCTTCCCCGCCGAGCAGCGCCTCGGCGAGCAGAAGCCCCAGCCCGCCTTCGAAGAGCTCGAATTGGTCGGCAGCGGCTCGGCAGTAGGAGCACACCGCCAGGTGCTGTCGGACGTCGGGGAGCAGGGGGTCGCCGCGCCGAATGGGTACGTCGATAAGGCGGCTGTAGAAGCGGCACTCCGCAGACGGCGCGAATTGCATGTGGGCGTGCACCAGGCCCGCCCTGAATTGTTGGCGAGCCTGCTCCGCGGCCGCTCTCGCGACGACCGATTCCATACCGAGCAGAGCGGCAGGTATCTCTATGGGTTCCGCCTCGACTTCGATATGCCACAGAAGGCACTGCGCGAAACCGGACAGTGCCACGAAGGCGCGTTCGGCGAGTTTTCGGGGCGCCGGGGCTTCCGATGTGGTCGCGTGCAGACCACGACTGCCGATTGGTTTGCGTAGTTCTGGTATGGCTGTGCATATTCTGTCGTCTGCGGCCCAGGCGTGGACTGTCTCACGCACCGACATCAGCAGCAGCGGGCGTAGGGCTGCGCCGGTTGCGCTGTTCGCGAGTCGGCCCAGTGTTCGCTGAAATGCGCTGATGGCGATGTACTGGGCGGTGGGGCTCGCCGACGCCAGACAGAGGAGCGCGTAGTCGCGGACGGACGGCCAGTGGCGGGTCAGCAGCAGGGCCGTCGCATGGTGCCGCTCGTGGTCCTCGCCACCCAGCCGGGCTGCGAGGTCCGGATCGGGCTCCCCCGGGGGCGGTCCGGGACGGGGTGGGTAAGGCGGGCGTGGGGGGTAAGGGACCTGCACGGAATCCTTTCCTTTCCCATTGCAGGACGGCATGCGAAATGACGTTCCGTCGGAAAGTGGCGAGTGATTGGTGCGTACCTTAAGGATCGCCTTTTCGCCCGGTTGGGGGCCGTGGCTGTCCTAAGGGAGGCTCACCTTCGCATGTGCGAGTTATCTGCGACAAGCGCTTTCGCTGACCAGTTTTCAAAATTTCACATCAGGAGAGGGTTACCGGCGGTAGCCGTACTTGTATTCGAATGGCTTCTTGAATGCGAAGGTGAATCGCCCTGAAAGTGAACCGTGAAGTGCTTGAAGATTTGAGTTGCCGGCAGGCGTGGCGGCTTCGGTGTTATTTCTCTGGCAATTGCCGCGGCGGGCCGGGTCCTGCCCGGCGGCCATGTGGCGGGCTGTCGGGGCATGTCCGAACCGAAGACCAAGGAGCAGCGGCGCAGCGCGAGTGTCTCGGACGGTGAACTGTGTGCCCTGTCCGTGCGTTTGATGGCCAGGAACGTCGTGACGGGAGCTGGTAGTCGTTCCGCAGCGATCCGCTGGGTCGGCAGGGAAGGCGTCCTCGTCCGACGGCCGCGTCCATGAGGGCCCACCAGCCTCCACCGGCTTTGTCCTTGAGGACCGTGGGCTCTCGACCAGTTGGTGCGGATGCGTGGCGCTGTTCGAATCGGCGCACGAGTTCGTCGGACTCCCGCACCTCCGTGTACTGGCTCCCGAACGGCACCTCGTAGCCCGCCCCGATGCGCAGCAGCCGACAGTCGAGGGAGCGCCCGTGCCACGGCAGTACATGGACGCGGGCGACCAGCTCCTCCAGCTCGAAGGGCTTCGTGGCGTAGTGGCCGGGACCATCGTCAGCCCGTGCGCTTTGGCTCCGGTCCTGTCGTGGGCGGTGAGGAGGAGGACCCGACGCGTCGACGCCGGCGGCCCGGTGGATGCCGAAGGCGGCACCGTCCGGGCGTATCACCTTCAGGACGATCAGGACGATCAGGGCGAGGTGTTGGGCGACGCCGACCGGGACCGCGTCCTCGCCGCGCTCCGCCACGTACGCGAACAGGACGTAACGACAGGACATGTGAACGGGCCGGGGTGCTGCAACGACCTCGGCAACGGAAGCGGAAGTCGGGGCAATACCCTCAGGAAGGGGTGCGTTCCGCTTTCGTCGTGCCGGAGCCGACGGGCCCTATTCTCAGCACCGTACCGGTGACGTCTGTGAGGGCTTCGACCTTGACCCGCCCCCGTCCGCCTGGTGCCTTCGCCGTCACCCGGTACTCCGCCGGACGGGCGTCGCCGATCTCCACCTCCACCACCGCGCTGGAGTTGGGCGGCACCGTCACCCGGGTCGTGTGGGAGCCGTCCGATCGGTGCACGGCGACCTGGACCGGGCCGCGCACGGACGGCACCGTTCCCGCCACGTCGGTCAGGGTTCCGGTTCTGGGGCGGATCAGGAACTCCGCCGCGCCGGGGGCTGTGACGCGGACACCGAGTACATGCCGGGGGATCACGTTGGCCGGAGCCGAGGCCCAGGCGTGGGAGAACGTCATGTTGGACTTCAGCGAGGGATCCCAGGCCTCGGTGACGATGGTGGCCTTGAGTGTGTCGAGCATGTGCAGCCACGAATTGGTGGCCGTGGACGTGAGCAGACCGAGCGCGGCGTCGGCGCGACCGAGCCGGAAGAGGGCGTCCAGGAGGAACTGCGCCCCGTACACGCTCATCCGCATATCGCCCGAGGCAAGGGTGTCCCCGAGCCGGCCGAGCAGGTCGTCGTCCAGGGCGTCCGCGACACCGAGCGCGACCGGGAAGGCGGTGGCGTGCTGGGCGCTGTGCGTGGTGCCCTCGCCGTCGAGGAACCGGCCGGCCGCGCTGTCGAGCAGGGTGGCGCGCATGGCCGTTGCGAGGGTGTCGGCCCTGGAGCGCAGGGACGCCGCGTCGTCGTTTCTGCCGAGCGCCGCGGCGCTCTTGGACAGGGCGTCGAAGGCCGCGTGCTGGAAGGCGTTGACGACGGCGTTGACGTTGGTGAAGACGTATCCGTCGCGGCTGGCGGTGGGCCAGTCGACGAGGTCGCCCAGGTCCTGGCTGGTGGTGCCGGGCGCCTTGCTCACCAGGCCCCGGGAGTCGAGGTAGGTGGTGAGGTTCTTGGCGGCGAGCAGGTCGTAGTCCTTGGCGAGCTGCCGGTCGTCGCCGGTGGCGAGGTAGTCCTCCCAGGCGGACAGCGCGCACATCAGCCGGTACTCGGTGGGCCAGGTGCCCTTGCGGACCAGGTAGTCGTTGGACCAGCGGGCCAGGGCGTAGGAGCGCTGGACGCCGTACTCGGAGAGCTGGTTGATCAGCGCGTCGCCCTCGTAGGGGCCGCGCTCGCGGGTCGGGGTGTCGGTGTAGAGGTCGCCTCGGGTGGCTTCGATGGAGTACCGGCACAGCTCCCAGACCCGGTCGAGGTCCGGGTCGGAGCTGTGGAAGGACGCGTGCGACTCGTCCCAGTCGAGCTTGCGTGCGCGGCCCGTGATGACGGCGTCGGACAGGTCGAGCGTCGTGCGCAGTTCCGCCCAGCGGAAGCCGCGGTAGCCCCAGTGCTCGAAGCTCTGCTTCCCGTCGCGCAGGGTCCACACCTCGCGGTACGTGTTGGTGGCACGCAGCTGGTACCTGACGGTGCTGTCGGCGTTCAGTTCCTCGCCGAGCCGCACCTCGACGGTGTCGCCCGCGCTCCCGGTGACCTCCAGGGACAGCCCCCCGACGATCTCCCGGCCGAGGTCGACCAGCCAGCGGCCGTCGGCGACCTCGGTGACCGAGACGGGGGTGACGTCGTGCAGCCGCGGCGGTTCGATCGGGGCCGGGACGAGGCCGCTGATCGCGGCGCGGACGACGGGCGTGTGCCAGGCGCTGTCGTCGAAGCCGGGCCGGGTCCAGCCGACGGGTTCCTGGCGCAGGTCCCAGTACTCCTGCGGGATCGTGTAGTAGCTGCTGCCCGCGCTGCCCTTGGCGGGCAGCAGGCCGGCCTGGCGGCGTGCCTGCCAGTGGTCTCCCGAGGCGACGGTGGTCCGGCTGCCGTCGGTGTACGTGATCTCCAGCTGGGCCAGGAACTTCTGCTCCGAGGTGGTCCAGCACAGCGCGGCGAGCGCGTTGGGCCCACCGTCGCCCCGCAGGGTCGAGGTGATGTCGAAGGCCTGGTATGCGGTTCCGGTGCCGGAGCGCACGGAGGCCTGCCCGACCACGGTGCCGTTGCTCCACACCTTGGCCACGTACTGCCGGGCGGGGTCGGCCGAGGTGGCGGCGACGTAGAGGACGGCGGCGGCTGTCTCCTTGCCCGTGGCCGTGGTGTACTCGTGCCGCAGCAGCGCCCAGGTGTCGTCGGCCCCGTAGGAGGAGAGCGACGAGGCGCCGGTGGGGAGGGTGAGCGTGCCGCCGGAGACGGTGCCGGCGGAGAAGGTGCCCTTGTCGGAGGCGAAGTCGTCGTCGAGGAGCACGGTTCCGTCGGCGGCGGTGAACGTCACCCGGTCGTAGATCTGTGACTCGGTGAGGCCGTTGCGCAGGCCGATGTTGCCGGAGGAGTAACGGCTGTCGGTGGTGGTGTCGACGGTGGTGCCGCCGACGGTGGTGGTGAAGGTGGTGCCCGTCATGGTGACCGTGACGTCGAGCCACGCGCCGGTGGTGACGGCGAACGGCAGCCGGACCTCGCCGAGGACGGTGTACGTGCCGTTCACGCAGACGTGCTTGCGCAGGACGCCGGGAGTGCCGGCGCGCAGCTGCCACAGGTAGTTGGCGGCGGTGCTCGATGCGCGGAACCACAGGCCGGCCGCCACGGCGGTGATCTGCAGGCGGACGGCGAGCGTCCCGTCGGTCATGACCGGCCCGGCGGGCACCCAGATCGGCTCGGCCTCCCACGCGTCCTCGACCGAGGTGGCGAGCAGGGCGGGTGCCGACCAGGCGGAACAGTTCTCGCCCCAGCTGGCCACCCGCCACCAGTAGGCGGTACGTGGCTGGAGGGGCGGCCCGTCGTACGGCACGGCGACGGAGTCGGCAGATCTCAGTTTCCCCGAGTCCCAGACGAGCCGCCCGTCCTCGAAACCGCCTGGAGCGGCGGCCAGTTGCAGCCGATAGGCCCGCTGGAGGGTACCGGCGCCGAAGTCGGGCACCTGCCAGCTGAACCGGGGGCGCCCCCCGGCGCTCGTGCCGAGGGCTTGGGGAAGCAGGTCGGCCAGCGTGCCGGTCGGCGCGGGTGGCCTGCCGGGGGCCGTGCTGACGCTTTCGGCCGCGAGCGCCCGGGGTCCGGTCAGTACGACCGAGGCTGCCGAGGCGCCACCGAGCTGCAGGAGTCTTCGACGCGATAGGTCCCAGGACATGACGCACCCTCAACTGGTGAAAGGTTTCAATGCGATTGCCCGGAGGTTAGGGTTCCGCGTCCACGTGGTCAATCCCTGTGTCGAGAATTGATCAGGCTCAATAGTGAATCGATTTAACCGGTGCGAAGTCTTGGGCGGCCGGCCTGCGGGCACAGTTGTACGCTCAGGACCGCAGAGTCCGGCGCTCCCGTGCGGCCCTCATGACGGCAGCCGTGCGCCTGGTGACCGAACGAGGCACCACCGCCGTCCCCGTCACGGATCTCGCCGACGCGGCGGACGTCACCCGGAAACTGCTGTACCTGCACTTCGGTGACCGGGACGGGCTGCTCGTCGCGGCCGCGGCCGATCTCGTGGAGCGGGAGCTGGTGGCCCAGGCGGCTCGGGCGGCGAAGGACCTGCACGCTCAGGTGCTTGTGGCGGCCGGACACTTCGCCGAGCACCAGGCGTTCTACCGCCCGATGCCGACGGGGTCCTGCGCCTTCGCCATGGCCCGGACGCTCAACGGTGTGTTCGGCTCCCTGAACCGGGCGACCGTGCGGGACCTCTTCGGTGCACTGGACGAGGCCACTGTGAACGACGTGGCGACGTTCTTCGCCGGCGGCGCGAGCGCGGTCGTCCACGACTGGCTGATCGACGGCGCGGACCCCCTCGTCCCCGGCGAACTGGCGGACCGCCTTCTGTGCCTCGCGTCGGTCATCACCCCCCACCAGCCGTAGAACACGGCACGGAGAGCCCCGTGAACATCGGCAGCCGTCTCACCCGGCGCATACAACAACTGCGCCGCCCACCACCAGAGACCTCCGCGTCGAGCGCGGCCTGAAGGTACCGATGCGGGACGGAGTCGTCCTGCTCGCGGACCACTGGTACCCGAGGACCGGCAGCACCGGTCTGCCCACCGCCCTGATCCGTGTCCCCTACGGCCGTACCCGCGCGACCGCCTCGCAGATGGCCAGGCCGCCGGCAGAACGAGGCTTCCAGGTGCTGGTGCAGAGCACCCGCGGGACCTTCGGCTCCGGCGGCACGTTCTACTTCGAGCAGCAACGGCGGTACGCCGTCGTCGTCCTGGAAGGCGCGCACCATCCGGTCCCGCTGCTCGGGCGGGGTGCCGCCGTGCAGGAACGGGACGCGGTCCAGGTCGAGTTGGGCCGACAGATGGCGGGCCAGCAGGTCGCCCATCACCCGGTACTGGGTGAACACCAGTGCCCGCTCGCCCGCGGCCACCACCTCGCCGAGCATCTCGGTGGCTCGTTCGAGCTTTCCGGAGCGTCCGGCGAGCTGCCCCGCGTCGGTGTCCTCGGCGCCGAGGTACTGGGCGGGATGGTTGCAGATCTGTTTGAGGTGGGTGAGCAGCCGCAGGACGTTGCCCTGGCGGCGGATGCCGGTGCCCAAGCCCAACCCCTCCGGGCCCGTGTCGAACGCCTCGTCCACCGCGGCCCGGTACAGCTCGGTCTGTTCCGCGGTCAGGTCGCACGACACCGTCGACTCCAGCTTGGCGGGCAGTTCGATCCGCCAGTGCGCGCCAGAACTCCTGCATCCGCACCCGGGCCGAGGAGAGGAACCGCGTGCCCGGCGACCACGTGTTCCAGGGCCCAGCGCGCGGCCACCGACCAGGCGTACACCGACCTGTCCAGCCGTGTGCCGTCGTCCCTCGGCGCCAGCTGGGCCAGCGCACGCAGTACCTCGCTCAGCGGCACCAGCAGCGCGGGCACGTCCGCGTCGGCCAGCCGGCCACCCCGGGCAGCAATGTGGGCAGTCGATCGAGGACCCGCGTCCCGCCCTCCGGGCCGAGGAGGCCCCCTGACACGGCATCCGCCGC
The DNA here is from genome assembly GCF_053598575.1 of Streptomyces sp. NPDC001100. Classification (NCBI taxonomy): domain Bacteria; kingdom Bacillati; phylum Actinomycetota; class Actinomycetes; order Kitasatosporales; family Streptomycetaceae; genus Streptomyces; species Streptomyces sp. NPDC001100. The sequence continues at coordinate 300,175 of NZ_JBSFKO010000009.1, read as the reverse complement.
CGGGTCCGCCGTGCCCCAGAAGGCCATGCGCCCCCGCCCCGGCAGGTGGGCGTCCGGTACGAACGTCGCCTGCAGACGATGTGGCAGTCCAGGGGTTCCCACTGCATTCATCCAGTCGTCCTGTCCTTCGGGGTGCAAGGGGCCGACGGCCTCCGCGGGAGCCGGAGGTGTACGCGGGGGACGACGAGCAACTGTGACGCGCTCCCACGCTCAGAGGCTGCTCGCCTTCGCTGCCCGGTGATGGACATGCGGGGGAGCGGGGTGCTGGCGCGGCTCGGTCTCTCACATGTGGTCGAGCCGCTGTTGACCGTTCGGTTTACCGAGAGCCGTCGGCGGGCTCGGGCGGTGCGTCCATGCGCACCGCCCGAGGGAAGGGTGCCTATTCAGGCAGAGAGAGGTGGCCGATTACCTTCTGGCCGACGAACGCGGACATCCGCACCGCGTGGTACGCGTAGTCGCGCATGGCGTCCTCGTAGGCGCCGATGCCATCGAGGAGCGGTGTGTCGCCGAGCGCGACGGCGAGCAGTTGCTCGCCCAGAGTATGAGCATCGCGCAGCGCGGTGTTGGCGCCGATACCCAGGGCCGGGCTCATGGCGTGGATGGCGTCGCCCATGACGGTGACGTTGGAGGGTTCCCAGGCGTCGACGGGCACACAGCTACGGCATTTGAGGGCTTGCACAGTGCCGGTGTCCCACAGGCGGACCGTGTCGACCAGGGAGGGGTGCCAGGCGGCGACGCGCTGAAGTGCGTACTCCTTGAGTCGGTCGGGACCGGCGGTGAACAACTCGTCGTCGGGGAGCATCTGCTCGGCGAGGGAGTTGAAGATGCTGAGCGCGTAGTCGGCGGTGGCCTCACGCCGGAAGTCGGCGTCCTGCTCCGCGATCAGCGGCGAGGTGGGGTCGGTGCGCTCCAGCGGGCCCAGGGTCAGCCCGGTGAAGTCGGAGGCGTAGGCCAGCGAGAAGGCGTTGAACATCTGTGCCGGCAACTTGGCCTTGGCCTCGTCGGTGAGGTGGATCTTCGCAGCGATGTGTCGCGAGCCGAGATCGGCGATCCGGACCTGGGGCAGGCGCTGGGTGCGCACGGAAGAATTGATGCCGTCCGCGGCGATGAGCACGTCGGCCTCGACCGTGGCCCCGCCCCCAAGCAACACGGTGATCGACGAGTCGGGGTGAGCGCGGTAGCCGGTGACCCTGGAGCCGAAGTGCACGGCCTTTTCCAGACCGATGTAGAGGATCCGGCGCAGTGTCGAGCGGCACACCACCAGGTGCTCGGGGATGTCGGTGGGTACACCGGTGCCCTCCGTGGCCGACCTGTCCCGGCCGGGGCGGAGGTTGAACTGCTCGTCGAAGAGCATCATGTCCTCGCTCGGCATGCCGCAGGTCGCCAGGAACAGCTCCCACAGGCGGGGCTCCAGCGCTGCGTGCAGCGCGGAGGTGCCGGTGGAGTTGATGTGGATCCGGTAGCCGGCCTCGCGTGCCGCGATATCGGCGTCGCGTTCGTGGACGGCCACGTCCAGGCCGTGCCGGTTCAGGTAGTGGGCCAGCGTCAGCCCGGCGAGCCCGCCGCCGGCGATGACGATACGCATTTCAGACACAGTTCTCCCAGTGCAGATTGTTACTCGTACTCCGAGCACACCAGGACTCCCTTAGAGGGAGGACGTTGACGCAGCTGAGCGGAAAACCGGTGACCTGCGGTCCGGACTACCAACCGGAAAGCATTTTCGTGTGCCCTGAAAGCATACACAAAAGTGTGAGGCTGCCATCGGATCGGTCCTGCGATGTGCTGTTCTTCACTGATCTCATAAATCCTTCGGCGACTTCCGATCCAATGGCCAATTCAGCTTGACGAATCGATGGAATCCTGCTCGGGGAAGGTGATTTGACCATCTCGATATTTTCTGCTCACGTTCGTCTATCTTTTGTCTCGTTGCAGTTGAAACTCTTGTCCGTGCGTACTCCACCGCTGGTCGGGGGCACGAGTCCTGAAGAAGCAGGAGAGGCCTGCTTGATTCCGGCTCCTCCCGAACTCGCGGACGGAGCGCGCTGATTGGACGGACTATGGTCGGATACGTTCTTCATCACGATCTGTTGGTGGACGGCCCCATATAGCTCGTATCTCTGGCAGCCGTTCGCCCTTCGAGTGCGCGTACCGACAGGGTTGTTCAGTGGACGGGCGCCCTGCCGATCGGCCGGGTCGGATGTCTTTGGGGTCCCTGCAGGAGTGGACGTCGTTCCGCTGGTCGATCCGGTCCGTGGAGAGGGGGAGATCTTGTCTTTGCGGACCTGACTATGACCGCCGTGATCGCACGGGCGCTGATCGACGCCGCCAGCCGGGGAGGTGTCTGCGGCGCGCTCAATCAGCGCTTCGACTCCCGATATCCCGTTGAGGGCGCAATATTAGGTTTCGCCCGGCGTGCAGGACACCGCCTTTATCATCACCTCTACCGCAAGAGCGACCGAACCACCTCGCCCCTCCGGCGGCGGCTTGGTATGGCCAATGACGGGGGGACGCTGCGGACGGCACACCGACGCGCGGCTGTTGACCGGATCCGGCGTGGCGAGACTCCCTCATTACGCCCTCTTACGGCAGGACGTCCAGGACCGTGACCATGCACTCGGCACGCCCCAGCAGCAACCGCCACTACGTCGTGATTGGCGAGACGCACCTGGCCAGTCGGGTGTGCGCCACGCTGCACGCGGGCCCCCACGCGATCCAGCATCTCGCGCGGCCTCGTGACGAAGATCTCCGCACCGCGTTGAGTACACGGCCTCACGGAGTGGCTGTTCTTCTGCATGACGACGTGGCTGCGCTGCGCTATGCCCTCGCCCTCGCTCACCTCTCGCCGCTGACTCCGTTGATCGCCACGGTCTTCGACCGCACCGTGGCTGACGAACTGAGCCGCCTGCTGCCGCAGTGCGATGTCACCTCGCCGGCTGACCTGGTCGCGCCCGCGCTGGCCGGTCCGTGTCTGGACCCCGCAGTCGTCGCGGTGCAGCGGCACGGAAACCTGATCCGAGCGGTCCGCGAGAACCAGCATGTCCTGCGTGCTGGGGACTGGCACCAAAAGCCTCGGGCGCGGTGGAGGACTCGGGCCAACTGGGCACTGCGCCAGCTGCGGCCTCACGACGCCGGCACTCGACTGCTGATCGTCGGGATGCTTGCCGTCCTCGTCGCCCTGATGGGGGACTGGGTGTGGCTTGCCGGTCACGGCCACCCCGCGTCGGAGGCGTTCTTCGACGCGGCGCGGGTTGTCGCGGGCGTCGGCCCCGCTGTTGCTCCTACTGGGGCCCAGGCATATCAGGTGTTCGCCGGACTCGCGATGCTGGGCACTGTCGCATTCAGTGCGCTGTTCACCGCCGGAGTGGTGGACCGGATGCTCGGCCCGAGGTTGATCGGCCTTGTGGGGCCACGGACCCTGCCCCGCTCAGGACACGTCATCGTGGTTGGCATGGGGCAGGTGGGCATGCGCTTGTGTGTCGAGCTGCGCAGCCTTGGCATACCTGTCGTCGGCGTCGAACGTGACCCGCAGGCATCGGCTGCGCGACTCGCCCGCAACACGGGAGTGCCCGTGATGACGGGCGACGGCGGTGACCGCCATGTGCTTGAGCGCCTCCGTCTGGGTAGTGCCCGTGCCCTGGCCGCGGTTGGTTCGGACGACCTCGACAACATTGCCGTTGCGATCGCCGCGCACGGGGTCTCGGCCAACACACGGGTGCTCATCAGGGCAGGCGAACATGAGGCCATCGCCGAAACGCGTTCCTTGCTGCCCATGGGAACCATCCGGGATGTCACCGGCATGGCCGCCGCCTACATCGTGGCCCGCCTCCTGGGGCAACCGCCGGCAGGTGTGGTCGCCCATCAGGACGATGTTTTCCTCCAGAACCCCGATGACACCTTCAGTCGTAGTGTGCTGTCGGCCCGGGCCCGCTGCGAGCATCTGTCTGCAAACCCGGCGGAGTCGGTGTCAACGATCTCGAAGACAGTCACCTGGAAAGACTAGATCGATTTACCACCTTTCTAGTGAATTGCCCAATCGATTTCGTAACCCCATTCCCGCGGCGGCATGCGGGATCGGGGGGCGCCGATGTCAACCGCGCAGGACGTCGCCGTCAGGTGATCGAGGGCGTGCACGGCTACGACGGTGCCGATGTCTGTTCTCGCCCGGCTCGGGCGCGGGGTGCCCAGCGAGAGCGCCCGATGGATCATCGAGGCGTTGGAGACTGCACCCCGAGCTCTCTGCTGTGGAGGCTTCGGCTGGATTGACCATGGGATGGGCTCCTGAAGCTCGGCCTTGGAGGAGGAACGTCCGAAGATCGAACGAACAACTCGGTGCCGTGAAAGGTTCACCGGCCGTGGGAGGTTCCCCAGGGCGGTCGAGGTGCAGCCTGGTCTGGCAAGCTGAAACGATCTAGCGCGTAGAGTGAATCCAACGTGCTTACACGTTCTAGGGGCGGGTGGTTTCGGCGATGCCTTTTCGCGGGGCGTGCAGCGTGCAGAGGCGCGGATGGGAGTGGCCAGCATGGGCCGTTCAGGTCGGGTGACGTTGACCGACGTGGCCAAGGCGTCCGGTGTGTCGCGGGCGACGGTGAGTTTCGTACTCAATGACGACCCGCGCCAGACGATCTCCGCGGCCACCCGGGAGCGCGTGATGGAGGCCGCCCGGGACCTGGGATACGTCCCCCACGGGATCGCCCGCGCGCTGCGTGAGGGGTCTTCGCGCATCGTGGTGCTGAACGTCGACTGGGGAATGGAGGGCAACTTCTCCCGCAGCTATGTCCGGGGCCTGGACGAGGAGCTGGCCGAACACGACCATATGCTTCTCGTCAGGTACGGGCACTCGATCCCCGAGGCCACCCAGAAGCTTCTGGACACCATCGTGCCGCGGGCGGTGCTGCGGCTCGGCGAGGTCTACATGCAGGGCCACGCACCGAGTGAGGATGACTGGGAAAGCGGGTTTGCCGCTAACGCCGCGCTGCAGATCGGATACCTCGCTGATCGGGGGCACGCCCGAATTGCGATGGCGGTGCCTGACCATGACTTTCCGCTGATCGAGGCCCGGTTCGGTTTCGCGCAGGAGGCGGCCCGGCGTCGAGGGCTTCCACCATTGGAGTGCTTCGTCGTGCCGGGGCCGAGGGAGGCCGGTGCGGCCGCGGTCGAGTCGTTCCTGGCCACTCACCCTGAGGTGACGGCCCTGGCGGCCTTGGACGACGACATCGCGTTGCGCAGCCTCACAGCCCTTCGGGACCTCGGGATGCGGGTGCCCGAGGATGTGGCCGTGATCGGCTTCGACGAGACCGAGCACGGTTCCCTGTTCACACCGGCGCTCACCACCGTCCACATCGATGCCGAAGTCCTCGGACGGATCGCCGCCCGCAACGCCCTGGGCATCGACACCGGAGGACTGGCGCCCGTCCTGGGCCGGATCGTGGTGCGCGCGTCGGCGTGACTGCCCCAGGCCCGCGAAAGGCCGGCGGCGGGATGGCCGAACGGCAGTTCGGTCGACACGGTGCCCGCGCGGTTTTCTCGGATCCTCGTCGCGAGGCCAGCTGTCGCAGACGGACACCGGCTTGCCCCGGAGCTGACGTAGCCGAGACCGGGAACAGCCGGAAGCCGGGACGAAGTAGCCCCGTCCGGCTCCCAAGCCGCGCATCTGGGTTGCGCGGTTCTCCCACGCTGTCGCTGGACAGGCGATGGATTGGCGCGCTTCACGACAGCGACAGGGCCGTGGTCGCGCCGAAGTGTGGTCCACGGCCGTCCCTCACGATGTGCTGGGGACCACCGGCCACATCCCGGCGTAGGCGGGATCCTCGCCCTCCAACGCGAAGAGCAGCTTGCGCAGTTGACCGATGACCTCGTCCTTGCCTCCGTCGCCCAGGATCTCGGCGAGGGCGCTGTCGATCGCGGCGATGCGTGCCCGGCCGTCCGCGACTCCGGCGAGGCCCGCTTCGGTGAGCTCGTGCAGGATGACGCGCTTGTGCACCGGATGGGGCAGCCGGCGAACCCATCCGACGCGTTCGAGCTGTGAGAGGGCGGTCGTCACGCTCTGGGGCGTGATGTGGAAGAGCCGGGACAGGTCCGAGGCGGACATCAGACCGAGTTCGTCGAGGTGGACCGCGAGACCGAGCTGGGTCACGGTGACACCGAGTCCGTCCAGCGTGTCCTGAAGCCGGCCGTGCACGGCCTGCTGTGTCCGCCACAACACATGAGGCAGTCCGTCCTGCCATGCCGGACCCGCGCTGTCCTTCGCCGAAGCCATCGTCGCCCTCCGTCTGTACGGGACGTCAGTATCCGCCCGAGAACATTGTTTCAGACGTCTTAAAACTTTACAGCCATCTGTTATACGGTCACGGGGGCGCAGCGACGAAGCTGTGCGCCGCTGACCGAGAGGAATCCCATGCCCAGTCTCGAAGAAGAGATCAACAAGGCGGGAGGGGCGCTCGCCCTGCTTCGGCAGGGCCGCTCCGGGGCGTACCCGTTCCCGATCAAGCCCGAGTTCAGCAACTGGCGCGACGAGCAGGAGGCCTGGCGCAACAGCGCCGCGCTGATGGACCTCTCGCACCACATGACCGACCTCGTCGTGCAGGGCCCCGACACCTACCGGCTGCTCGAACACCTCGGGGCCAACAGCTTCCAGGGCTTCGGCCCAGGGAGCGCCAAGCAGCTCATCACGGTCCGCCCCGACGGCTACATGATCGGCGACTGCATCCTGTTCTGCGTCGGCGACCGCCACGTCCGGATCGTCGGCCGGCCGCCGGCCCTCAACTGGGTCCAGTTCAACGCCGCCACCGGCGACTGGGACGTCACCGTCCGCCGGGACGAGCGCACGGTGAACAACCCGAAGGGCCGGGAGCTGTTCCGGCTCCAGCTCCAGGGCCCGCACGCCGCCGCGATCTTCGAGAAGGTCAACGGCGGCCCCATGCCGGACATCCCGTTCTTCACCATGGGCCGCTTCAACGTCGGCCCGCACGAGGTCACCGCGCTCAACCACCGCATGTCCGGCTTCCCCGGCTACGAGTTCACCGGGCCGTACGCCGACATCGACTCGGTGCGCGACCTCATCGTGGAGGCCGGCGCCGAGTACGGCCTGCGCCAGGTCGGCGCCCGTGCCTACGCGTCCGTCGCCACCGAGTCGGGCTGGATCGCCAACACCCTGCCGGCGACCTACTCCGGCGAGGACATGAAGGCGTTCCGCGAGTGGCAGTCGGCGCGTTCGTTCGAGGGCAACCTCGCCCTCGGCGGCAGCTTCGTCGCGGACCGGATCGAGGAGTACTACACCACCCCGTGGGACCTCGGCTACGGCCACATCCTCAAGTTCGACCACGACTTCGTCGGCCGCGAGGGCCTTGAGGCGATCAGGGACCGGCCGCACCGCCGCAAGGCCTGGGTGCTCTGGGACCGTGACGACGTCGGGAAGATCTTCGCGAGCATGTACGAGAAGGGCGAGGGGCGCTTCAAGTACATGGAGATGCCGGCGGCGTTCTACACCGCCTGCCAGTTCGACCGCGTGGAGAAGGACGGCGAACTCGTGGGAGCGGCGATGCTCACCTCGTACTCCGCGAACGTCCGCGGCTGGATCTCGCTCGGCACCATCGACCCGACGGCCGCGGCCGGAGACCGGGTGGAGATCGTCTGGGGCGAGCCGAACGGCGGATCACCCAACCCGGCCGTCGAACGCCACGCCCAGACCCGCGTCCGCGGCACGGTCATGGCACGCCCGTTCGCGACGAAGAAGCGCTGACGCGCGGGCGATGCGGTTGGGCGGGCCGACCCGGCGCAGATGGGAAGACCCGAGGTCTCCCGGCGATGAGGGGCCTCTGTTACGATAACTAGATCGATCTAGTTGCTGTAAGGGCGGCGACCGGCTCCGCCCAACCGCATCACCCCATGTCCGACACGGTCCGGAGGGACACCGGTGCCGTGGCGGACCGGAGGAACACCATGGACCGTCTGCTTCTCATGCGCAGTTTCGTCATCGTCGCCGAGCTCGGCAGCTTCAACGGGGCCGCCAAGGCGCTGGGGTCGTCGGGATCACTGGTGTCGCGGCATGTCGCCGAGCTGGAGCGACAGGTCGGCGTCCGGCTGGTCAACCGCACGGCCCGCTCGGTGAGCCTCACCGAACCGGGCCTGCGCTACGCCGAGTTCGCCGCCCGCATCGTCAAGGAGATCGACGCCGAGGACTCCGACATCGCGGATCTGCACGACAGGGCGGAGGGCACGCTCAGCATCATCTGCCCGAAGTGGATAGGGAGTCTCGACCTCGGAGACGCCATCGCAGCGTTCTCCGCCGCCCACCCGAAGATCCAGATCCGGTTCGAGCTGGGAGGCGTGTCCGACCGGACCTACGACTTCCTGGACGGCGGTTTCGACCTCGCCTTCCACACCCGGGACCTGCGGGACTCCAGTGTGCGGCTGAAGAAGATCGCCTCGCTGCCCTTCGTCCTGTGCGCGTCGAAGACGTACGTCGACGAACACGGCGCCCTGCAACACCCCGGCGACCTGGCCGGTCGCGACTGTCTCGTGCACGTCAACGATCCCGTCTGGCGCATCGGACACGGACCCGCCTCCACCCTGCACAAGATCCGCAACGTGGCCTTCTCGTCCAACTCGTACATCGCCCTGCAGAAGGCGGCCGTCCACGGGCGCGGCATCGCCCTGCTGCCACAGCGGTCCGTCTACGACGACCTCGTCTCCGGGGCCCTGCAGGTCCAGCTGCCCGAACTGACGGCACCCGACCGGCCGTTGTACGCGATCCACGGCCCGGGACCGGGCACCCAGCGCAAGATCACGGTCTTCCTGGACTTCCTCGCCCAGTGGTTCGCCGAGAACCCGATCCCCACGATCGGTTTGTGACGCCAGTCCCGTACGAAACCTCGCCGGGTCGAGCCGCAAAGAAGCTCTCCCGCGGTTGTCGATGATGTGCTTGGCAGGCTGTCCGGTGGCCGTCAGCCGTACTTTCGTCAGTGTCTTGGGGCGTAGCCAAGTCTGTCGGTGCACTCCTGCGCGCGGCGAGTGGCGGCTAGGAGCGCTCCGGTTCGGCGCGGAACCCGGCGTACACGTCGTTGCCGAGGATCGCGACAACGCCTTCCGCCAGGTCGGCGGCGCTCCGGGACCGGCGGTTCTGGGTGCCCTGCTCACGGCCAGAGCTCTTCATGCCCTCCCGGGCCACGTCGCCGACGCCGGCGAGACGGGAAGGTCCCAGCAGGGCATCGTCTCGGCGGCGGACGCAGGCGAACTGGGTGCGGTCACCCAGATGAACCTGGGTGCGGACACCGGCCCGGCCCTCGGCGCGCCGGGCGTCTCTGTTTGGTTATGGCTGCGGCACTGATACTGATCGCCGCCCTGCGCCCCGTTGTCCTGTCGCGTCGTCCCCGGGAGACGAAGATCACTCCAGCCCAGAGTCGGACGGCAGTCACTCCGAGGCCGGCGTCGGCTCCGAACGGTAGCGCTGACGACGCTCGTAAGGACTCTTCCAATGCGGTGGCTCCGGCATCGGCGGTGCCTGACCACCGAGTCAAGTGACAGAGTGGCTACGGCGATCCGGCGCGATGAGGATCGGCCGCTCCTCGCCCAATGTCATGAGGGATCGTTGGATCCGACCGGATCATCCGGCTCGGGCCGATCGAGCAGGTCGACATGCCGGCCGTCGATGTCCGTTCCTTGTTCCTCCTGGTCTTCATCGACGCCGAACTACATCGAGGCCGACCAATGCGGCGTCAAACGCGTTGGGCCGTCACGTGGTCGAGGGTCTCGACGACTTCGGCGTCCGGGAGAACAAATGGCGGGCGATCTGCGCTGCGGGTATTCCGACGTCCTGTGCGGGCGATGGCTCGCTTGCTGAGAGAGTGAAGCCCCTTGTGCGGCTGTCGTTCGCGCGCCGACGAGGTGGTCGACCACATCGCCGAGCCCGGGATCACGTCGTCGGGGCAGGTGGGAGAACGTTCGATGATTGAGCCGTGGTCGGACGATGAGGGTTCGCTGCGATTGCTGCCTGTGTGTCCATCGGAGGGGCGGCGGGTCGCCGGAATGTGGTGTGCGCGCGGCGCAGGAAGGCGCGGGTCGCGGGACTGGCAGGTCCGTCGGTCTGCCACGCAAGGGCAATGGGACTGCGTAGCTGCGGTCCGGTGATCATCATCCAGTGGGCCTGGACGGGAAATCGAGGGCGGGGTACTACACCAATGCCCAGTCCTTGCCGGGCGAGTTGGATGACCACGGAGGGCTCCGTTGCTTCGCAGATGACCTGAGGATGCAGGCTTGCCGCAGCGCATGCCGCGTCGAGGCTGGTCCGCACGCCGGTGCCCCGGTACAAGGTGATCAGGGGGTGTTTCGTCAGGGTCGCCAGAGAGATCGTGTCGCGGTCGGAGAGCGGATGGCCGGGGCCGACGACGGCGACGAGCGGTTCGTCGAAGATCACCAGAGCGCCGATCCCGGACGGGGTTTCGCGGCCGAGGCCGATCAGGGCGACATCGCACTGTCTGGCCCGAAGCCGGTCTATCAGGTCGTCGGAGTTACCCACGGTCATGGAGATTTCCACATGCGGATGGTCCGCATGGAATGTGGTCAGCAGCACGGACAGGTCGGCCTGTGCGGCGGAAGTGGTGCCGATGGTGCCGATGGCCAGGTGGCCGCGCAACAGCCCGGTGAGTTCGTCCACGGCGTGCCTGGCGGCCGCAGCCGCGTCCAGTGCGGCCCGCGCGTAGGGCAGCACCGCCGCGCCGGCGTCGGTGAGCCGTACGCTTCGCCCGGACCGGTCCAGCAGCGGCTGCCCGAACTCGCGTTCCAGTCGGCGGATCTGCGCGCTCACACCGGATTGTGCGATGTGGAGGCGTTCCGCGGCGCGGGTGAAATTGGCTTCCTCCGCCACCGCGACGAAGTAGGCGAGCTGGCGGAGTTCCATAACGGATGATGCTAGCAACGAGCAAAACCTGCTGTTGGACGTCTGGTTGGCCGAAACCGCAGGGTGGGCGTATGCCATCTGCCGATCGGTCTCGTTCTCGTAGTCCCTGGTGGGCTCTCGCCGCGGTGTCGGCCGGGCTCTCCCTCGCGGTGCTTTCCACAACGGTGGTCAGCGTTGCCCTGCCCTACCTGGGTAAGGACCTGGGTGGCAGTGCCACTGGTCTGGAATGGGTGGTGGACGCCTATGTTGTGGTCTACGCCAGCATGCTGGCGCCTGGCGGAGTCCTCGGTGACCGATGGGGCCGCAAGGGATTGTTCCTTGCCGGGGTGGCATTGTTCGCGGTCGGTTCTGCGATCACCGGGCTGGCGCCGTCGATGGCGGTGCTGCTGGCTGGCCGGGTGATCCAGGGCCTGGGACCGGCACTGTTGGTTCCGGGCAGTCTGACCATCATCCGCGCTGTGTTCGACGACCCACGCCGCCGCGCGACCGCGATCGGACTGTGGTCGACCTGTGCCGGGCTGGCGATGGCCGCCGGCCCGCCACTGGGTGGGGTGATCGTGGCTGGGTTGGGCTGGCGATGGGTGTTCCTGCTCAACGTGCCGTTGGCCGGGCTGGTCTTCGTGCTGGGCGCGGTCTCCGTGCCCAGGCTGCCGCGCGCTGAGGCGCAGGACCGGTTTGACGTGCTGGGGGCGGCGCTGGTGGTATTCGCGCTGGCCGCACTCGCGTTCGGTGTGATCACCGCCCAGGACCGCGGATGGACTGCCCGGCTGGTCTGGATCGTGCTCGTGGCCGGCCTGCTGGCCCTGGCCGGATTCGTCAGACGGCAACTGCGTCAGCCCCGGCCACTGGTGGATGTCCGGCTGTTCCGCTCGCGCGCTTTCACCGCCGCGAACCTGGCCGCGTTCGTAGTGTTCTTCACCTTCATCGGTGGAATCGTCTACTTCACCGCGTACGTCCAACAGGCCCGGGGCGCATCCCCCATCAATGCCGGACTGAATATCGTCCCCATGGGCATCGCCTATGCGCTGGGCTCCGGAGTCTCCGGGCGGTTGGTCGGGTGGATCGGCGAACGCTGGCCACTGGTTCTCGGCCTCGTCGTGGCCGGTGTGTCGGCGCTCGGCCTGCTGCGGCTTGACGTCACCTCCCCGTACAGCGCGATCTGGTGGAACTTCGCGCTGCTCGGCGCTGGCATCGGGCTGTGCGGCACCCCCATGAACACCATCGCCATGTCCGCCGTCGACGCCAAACGGGCCGGCATGGCTTCGGCCGTCATCAACACGCTCCGGCAAGTCGGCCAGGTGTTCGGCGTAGCTGTGCTGGGGGCTCTCGTCTATGGCGCGGTACCCGGTGGACATGTGCGCAGCAGCGCCGACCGCGTCCGATTCGTCACCGGCCTGCACCATGCCCTATGGGTGTCCGGCCTGGCACTGCTTGCCACCGCAGCGATATGCGCGGCCCTGTTGTTCAGCCGTCCTGGAGCCCCAGAACCAACAGCGTCCACAAGTGCGCCCAGCACCCGCACGCTGTCACGGCGCGCACATCAGCCACCGCGAGGCTAGGAGGTCGTCAGGTCCGATCTTCGTCGGTCCGTGATCGCTCGACCGTGGGACTGATCCGCGTATGAGCCAACCGTTTGCCATGTGCCTGCGGGGATGTGGACCGAAGACCGTATCCGTGCGACTTGTCGGACGAGCATCGGGCGTTGGTCGAGGCGATGATCACGGCCTGGAATCAGGACCGGTTGAGGCGGTCGGCGACCGGAGACCCGGGGACTTGTGATCTCCGGAGGTCGTGAACGCGATCTTCTACCAGAACCGGACGGGCTGTCAGTGGCGCTGTCTGCCCCATGATCTGCCGCCCTGGTCGGCGGCACTCTGCTACTTCACGCTCTGGTGCCAGGACGGCTTTGGACAGCGGATCCAGGAACGTCTGCGCTGTCAGGTGCGGGAGAAGGCCTGACGATTGGAGGACCCGTCTTTCGTGATCACCGGCACCCAGCCCGTGCGTCTAATGGGACGCCGGGGCGCAAGCGGGGACTGGCCGTCTATGTGCAGGGGCTGGTCATCGGCGTCGTCCTGGCCGCCTACCCCCACGACAAAGCCGTCGGCGCCGCCCTGCTCGATCTAGCGGCCGAACGGTGCGGGAACCGTCTGGAGAAGGCCCTGGTGGACCAGGGCTTCAAGGACCAAGTCATCATCCACGGCGCGCGGTTGGACATCACGGCCGAGGTCGTGCGCCGCAACCCGGCCGGCCAGGGTATGGGCTTTGTCCCGCGGCCGAAACCGCGGGTGGTCGAACAGGTCAACGACACCTGATGCTGCACCGGCACCTGGCCCGCGAGTACGACTACCGGCCCGACAACTCCGTCCCATGCGGCTACGGAGCCTCCACCGCGAACATCTCCGTCGCCTCACCGTACCCGCCCCGCCCTGGCGCGCCACTCGCTGGCAGCCGCGTGAACATCACCGAGTCCCCAACAGATCTCCAGGGCCGCTACGACGAAGCCGTTGTCCGGGCCTATGAACGCCGCAGTCAGACAGAGGACTTGACCGGCGCACTCGCCGAGACCGGAGCGCGTCGCGGACCTGGCCGCCGCCTACCTGGCCATCGTGCTCGCCTTCAATCAGCACCAAGACCAGGCGTTCCGGGTTCGTGAACCGCACGAACTCCTCGGCATGCCCACAGATGACCCGGCCATGAACGTCACCCGCAGCCGTCACGGACGACTCACTTGCCAAGCTTCCTCACCCAACCCGGACGAGGCCGCTGCCAGAAATGAACTTGACCCCCTTTCGGTTCTCATCCCTATTTTCGAGAAGTCCGATCACTGAGCGCTGCTCAGGCCGTCGACAAATGTTGCTTGCTCTCGCATCCGCAACCACTCGGGGTGTGAGCACGTTACGGGCCCCTATGTGGATGTCGTATGGACCAGGCGGCCGTGGAAGATGAGGGAGGCTGCCTGCTTCAGGCGTCGGACGCGGATGCTGACCTCGTAGGCGCCGATGCCGTCGATGGCGGCGACGCTGGTGGTGAGGTAGCGGTAGAAGTCCTCGGCGTCGCGGCAGATGACGCTGACCATCAGGTTGTGGTGGCCGCTGATGGCACCGGTGAAGGCGACCTCGGGGTGTCGCGCGAGTGCTTCCCCGGTCTCTTCGAGGCGGGCGGGGGAGACGCGCAACCAGAGGGTGGCGTTGAGGGTGTGGCCGAGGCGCTCGGGCAGCAGCTCCACGTCGTAGAAGAGCGTGCCCGAGGACTCCAGGGTTTCCAGTCGGCGGGCGACGCGGGCGTTGGACCAGCCGGTGAGTTCGGCGAGGCGAGTGTTGGTGGTGCGGCCGTCCTCGGCGAGGGCGTCCAGCAGGGGAGTGTCCTCGTCCGTGGGGTGCCGCAGCGGTCCGGTGGGCGCGGTTGGCCGGTCGGCGGTGACCTGCCGCACCTGCTCTGGGGTGAGGCCGTCGCCGTAGGCGGTCCATTCACTGGTGCCGGTCTCGCCGAAGGAGTGCAGGAGGAGGTCGATGCTGACGTCAAGGACCGAGGCGGAACGGGGCAGTTGACGCAGAAGAATGTCGTCGCGCTCAGCCTCGACGGGGGAACGGATCATGCAGATGATCTCCGAGCCACCGGAGGCCAGGTTGGCGTAGGCGATGTCCGGCCGCTTGGCCAGGGAGTCCGCCAGGGGCCCGACTCGATCCGGGCGGGAGCGGATGCGGGCCACCCACTGGGCCTTGCCGTGAACGGCTGGGTTGACCAGGCCGACCACGCGCATCACCCCGCTGCGGCGGAGGGCGTGGTAGCGGCGGGCGGCCGTTTGCTCCGACACGCCGGTGACCTCTGCGATGTGCCGGAACGGGAGGCGGGGCGCACATTGGAGGATGTGGAGGATTTTCATGTCTACATCGTCGATCACGAGTGAAGTCTGTCATGCCACTGGTGCGAGGTAGAGGTTTTTGTTCACTTTGAGCTTTTGGCTTCATAGATGTGAGCTGCGAGGCGGATGCTGGTCATGTCCAAAAGAAAGGGCGTGACTTCCATGGGTATGCGGCTGGCGCCGACGGCGGCCTGTATCGGCATCTTCGCCGTGCTGACGCACCTCACCGCGGCGGGCGTGGCGCCGTCCCGCCGGACGGCGCTCCTACCGGCTGGTTTCTCCCGCATGCAACGGCTGGTCGATGACATGACCCCGAAGCCCGCAGCGGCACTCCTGGGGGCAGATCGGCGAGGGGTCGCCGTCGCCCTTTGACCGGGCCCGGAGTGCCCTCCTCTCCCCCCTGCGGGCGCTCCGGGCCTCTTGGCCCGTGCTGGCCAACGAGCCAGTGGCTCCACCGCGCACGAGCAGTACCACTTCCCCGGAGAGGTACCCGTCCCCATGGACCTCACCGCCGACGCCCTTCGATACCTCGTTCGTGCGTGCCCGCTCCCGAGCTGAGCCGCACGCTCCTCTGGCCGAGGGCCGAGCGGAATTCGGGCTGACGGCGTGAGCCGCGGGGCGCTGTCGCCCACCTGCGTCTGAGGGACACCGCCGGCTGCCTCCTCGGACAGTGGCTGCCCGCCTCACCATGGCAGCTCCTGAGCACCACCCACCCCTCCCCCCAACCGACTACGGTGCACCGCGCCGTACGGGAGAAAACGGAGAATTTCCGTGAACGTCACCACACCGGCGAGCCGGTCGACGGACAGGCGGGCGGCCACCATCGTCATGGCCTGCCTCGGCGTGTTCGTCGCGTACCTGCCGATCACCACGGTCGCCGTCAGCTTGCCCGCCATCCAGCGGGCGCTGAACACCTCCACTGCCGAACTGTCCTGGGTTCAGGACGCGTTCGTCCTGCCCATGGCCGCGTTCATCCTGACCGCTGGCGTCTTCGGCGACGTACACGGCCGCAAGAAGGTCTTCCAGGCCGGCCTGTTCTTCAGCGCCGTCGGCGCGACGGTCGCCCTTTGCGCACACAACATCCAGACCCTGTGGGCCGGACAGGCGCTGGCAGGCCTGGGCTCGGCCGCGCTGTTGCCCACCACCCTCGCGCTGATCAGCCATGCCGTGCCCGACTTCCGCGAGCGCGGCAAGTTCATCGGCATGTGGGCCATGGCCCTGCTTGCGGCTCTGGCCGTCGGCCCGGTCATCGCCGGAGTGATCCTCAACCACTACTCGTGGCGCTGGATCTACCTGCTGTCCATCCCCCTCTCGCTGGCCGCGATGGCAGTCGCCGCCCCGTTGCTGACCGACTCGCGCGCCCCGCAGGGCCGCAAGCTCGACTGGCCCGGCCAGATCAGCGCGGCCGTCGGCGTCACCGCCCTGGTCTACGGCGTGATCGAGGGCGGCGCCGACTCCTTCACCGCGCCGAAGGTGGTCGCCGCCCTCGCACTGGGCGTCGTCGCGCTGATCGCGTTCGTCGTGGCGGAGAAGCGCAGCGCCAGCCCCATGCTGGACCTGGCGGTCTTCCGCAGTGCGGCCTTCACCGCCACCGCTCTCATAGCCCTGATCACTTTCCTCGGACTGATCGGCTTCTTCTTCGTCCTCAGTCTGTACTTCGGCATGGTCCAGCAGCTCGGCACCCTGGAGGCCGGCGCCCGCCTGCTGCTCGTCCCCGCCGCCGCAATCGTGGCCGGCGCCCCGGCCGGACGGCTCATGCACCGTGTCCCGGCTCGCTGGATGATCACCGTCGGTCTGCTCTTGATCGCTGGTTCGCTGCTTGCCATGACCAACCTCGACGCCCACACCTCCTACGGCTCGATCGCCTGGCGGCTGATCGTGCTGGGCGTCGGTCTGGGCCTGGTCACCACCCCGATGACGGCCACCGCCGTCGCCTCCGTCCCGCACCACCTGGCGGGCATGGCCTCGGCCGCCAACAACGCCTTCCGCCAGGTCGGCGGTGCGCTCGGCCCGGCCGTCCTCGGCGCCCTGCTGTCCACGCGCGCCGTCCACACCCTGCCCCGCCACCTCGCCGACGCCGGTGTGACGGGCATCCAAGCCCACACGATCGTGGCCACCGCGAAGGACGGCGGGCTGGGCGCGGTCGCCGGGATGAATCTCGGCTCCACCGCCGGTCAGGTCTATGGCGCCTTGGGTGACTCCCTCATCGATGGCATGCGGCTGTGCCTCATCGTGGCGGCGATGCTGGTGCTGATCGCTGCTGTGTGCGCGGTCACCCTCCTGCGCCGCCCCAAGCAGGCCGCAGCGGGTGCGTCGAAGATCGCGGACAAGGCGCGCCACGGCCGGTCGACCTCGCCCAGTGAGGAGGCCCAGGAGGCGGGCTCCGCTCTGCCCCTGGGGCAGCGGCACGGCTGACCTGGGGATGTGAGGAACGGGGCATCACCTCGGGCCGGTGTGACCGGCCCGAGGTGTTCAGGATGGTCGGTTCGCCTGGTTCGACGACGAAACGGTCGGAGGCGGTGACCATCCACAGGTATCCGGCGGCCGCTGCCAGGGCCTCGAACTCGATGCCCGTGCAGTCCTGGTAGGCCTGGCTGAGCTGGACAATGCCCGCCTCGCCTCGGTGCTCGGCCAGCAAGTGCCGCCAGCGGTGCGTATAGCGGGCCAGGAAACCTGCGACGGACCAGTTGCGGCTGAGTGCTGGTTGCCAGTGGGTGCGGCTCTTCTGCGGTGAGCTGGTGATGCTGTGCGCCGTTGCCGTTCGTGGTCGTACGGCGGATCGTCGTGTCCCAGGGCGTGGTCTTGGAGGCGGCGATGGTGTCGTGGTCGGAGGAGTTCGATCGGCGGGAGGCTGCCGCACGGCGGGAAATCGCCGAACTGCTGGACAGCACAGGGGAGTTGACCAGGCTTCCTGCTGTGCGGGAAGAGGTGTGTCCCGGCTGGAGATCACCCGGGAGACGATGACGGAGATCCTGTCCGGCGACGAGGCGGTCACGGTGCCCGGGGCCGGGACGGAGCCGGAGGCCGGTGGACCGGAGGAGGGGCCCATCGGGATGGGGTCGCCGGTTGGGGGGCGGCTGGTGCCGCCGTGGACGCCCGGGCCGGTCGTGGGGGTCCTGCCACGTTCGTAGCAGGACATCGTCGAGACGCTCGCGGATGCGGTGCATCCGATGCGGGCGCATCACCTCTGTGCCGCGCCGGGTTTGTCGACGGACAAGAGCCAGGTGGAAGGCTTCCGGTCGAGACTGAAACGGCTGGTCGAGAGGGGCTGGTTGAGCGGGGCTGGTTGACGGAGGCGGAGCCGGGACTGTTCGCGCCGCAGCCCGCGGTGACGGCGGGCGCGGTTGCGCCGGAGCAGGGCCGCAGGGAGAGTTCGCACCGCCGCGCCGGTGTGGGGTCGGGCCCTCGTCCTGGCGTCGATGGTGCCAACCGATTCCACGCTCGAAAAGCGAGAGCCCGATGCCTGGAGCGTATGCGGCCGCCGCGGCGGCTGACCCCTTTGACCGAGCCGCTTCTTTCCTCGCTTCCCTCATCCATTCCCTCTCCCGTCCCGAGGCACTGCTCCTGCCCCACGAGTGGGTGGAGGAAGACGCCGAACAGGGAGTGAGGGAGCTGGTCCGCCTCCTCCTGCAGGGCCACTTGGACCTGCGCGCCCGCCGGGAAGAAGCCGAGCTGGCCATCCTGGACAGGGGCGGCCGTGCTCAGCTCGCCGCGGGTCGCACCCGGCTGGAGAAGGGCCACCGGCGCCAACTGGCCACCGTGGTGGGGCCGGTGACCGTCACCCGATGCGCGTTGCGCGCACCCGGCGTGCCCAACTGCTATCCGGCCGACCAGGTGCTGGGGCTGCCACGCGAACGGCACAGCCCGGGGCTGCGCCGGCTGGTGGTGCTGGAAGCCGCCCGCGGTTCCTACGACAGCGCCCTGGAAGCGATCGAACGCCGCTGCGGGACGCGAGCGGTCGGCAAACGCCAGGCCGAACAGCTCGTGCGGGTGGCTGCGGCGGACATTGCCGCCTTCTATGCCGCGCGCACCCCTGCCCCGGCAGCCAGTACGACGCTGTTGGCGCTCAGCGTCGACGGCAAGGGGATCGTGATGCGCCCGGAACACCTGCGGGAGGCCACGCGGAAGGCGACGGAGCGTGCGACGCGCACGTTCCGCAGCCGTCTGTCCACCGGGGAGAAGTCCTGCCGCAAGCGGATGGCCACGCTGGCCGTCGTCCACGACGCGGATCCGGCCGTGCGCAGGCCGCATGACATCATCGCCCCGCCCGGCGGCCGCACCACCCGCCGCACCCCGCGCAAGGGGCCCAAGGCCCGCGCGAATTGGCTCACCGCCTCGGTTCAACACGACGCGGACCAGGTCATAGCCACCGCGTTCGACGAGGCACAAGTCCGTGATCCGCAGCACCGCCGGTGCTGGGTGGTCCTGGTCGACGGCGCCGCCCACCAGCTCGAGTTGATCCACACGGAGGCCGCCCGACGGGGCGTCACCATCCATGTCGTCCTCGACATCGTCCACGTGATCGAGAAGTTGTGGGCGGCATCGCGGTGTTTTCACGCCGCCACCGATCCCGCCACCGATCCCGCCGCCGATCCCGCCGCCGAGACCTGGGTCGGGGCCATGGCCGCCCGGATCCTGGCCGGCGACGCCCTCGGTGCCGTCGTCGGCATCCGCACCCAAGCCGACAGGCTGACCCTTTCCGCAGACCAGCGGGCCGCAGCCGACCGGGCCTGCCGCTACCTGGAGAACAACGCCGCCTATCTCCACTACGACAAGGCCCTCGAGGCCGGAGCACTTTCTCGCCTTCACCGCCATTGCCGCGGCCCTCATATGCCACCGGAGGCTCACCAACTGAAATGACGTCTTATTGACCGTCCGTTGCGAGCCCCGTCAACTGCACTCAGCAGGGATCAGTCGCACCTGGCCTGGTGTGCTGAACTGGGGGTCAAGGGGTCGCAGGTTCAAATCCTGTCGTCCCGACCAGCTTTGACGCAGGTCGGAGGCCGTTCTCTCCTTTGGGGGAGGGCGGCCTTTCGTGTTCCCGGAGGGCTGGTGGTCGCAGGCCGGGTGCCGGGCCGGTTCGGGAGCCGGGCGGGGTGGGGGAGCGGAGTCGCTTGAGGGATTCGCGGAGTCGTCGGATGTGGTCGCGTGGTGATCGCAGTTGCTCCAGCCGGGCCTGACGGCCGGCTTTCTGTTCTGCCCGGGTGAGGCTCTGCCGGATGGTGTCGACGGCTTCGCGGGCAGCCTGCTGGGTGAGGTGGCTGTAGATGTTGGCCGTGGTGTCGGGGATCCGCAGGGTGATGGCAGTCGCGGCGCCAATTCCAGTGGCAAGAGTGCCATCGCCTACGGCCGTGAGGCGGAACGCGGTGGCCGACGCTGCGCCGCTCGGCCCAGCAGCGCAGCGTCGGCCTGGCGCGCTGCACCCGCTGCCCGTGGCCTGGTCAATCGGCCACGGTGGCGACGGCGATTCCTCGGACTCGCCGGTGCGGCGCCGGCGCTTCAGGAATTCTGCAGGTATGCCGCCAGCTTGCCGATGAGGCGGGCGGCGTCGTCCAGGCCGCGGGCCGTCTCGCCCAGGTCGCCGGCGAGGAGGTTCTGCAGGGCTTGCCCTGCTTCCTGGCCTTCCTGCCCGCCGGGGGTGTCTGACCAGGGGCCGGGAACGGTCGTACCCCGGTATCCGACGGGGTCGCCCCCGAGCGAGGTGCGGTAGCCGGTGAAGTCGGCGGCGCCCTGCGCCGGTCCGGCGGCGGACTCGTCGGTCAGGAACTGGATCCGGGAAAGCTGGGTCTGCTCGGAGCCGTGGTTGTCGGTGATGCTCAGACGGTAGTGGGCGTAGGACGCGGGGGAGACGACGGCGTACTCCTTCGTCTCGTATCGCTGCCTGAAGTGTTCGCGGGTGCGGGAGTCCACGGTCGTCCAGTGGCCACCGTCGTGCGATCCCTGGAGTTCCCACTCCTCCGGATCCCGCTCGGGGGCGTCGTTCGCCGAGGTCAGCCGGTAGACGGTGACGGCGGCAGGGTGCGCAAGGGTGAAGTCCAGCACGGCGGAGTCACCGTCCCCCAGCCATTTGCTCCGGGACTTGCTGAGCAGGTTCTCCGCGATCTCGCCCGCCGCCTCGAACTCGTCGCTCGCTTCGATGCCGACCACCGTACGCGTGATGTCCCGCAGTTCACCGGTGGGTTTCCGCACATCTGGCCTGTCGGCGGAGCTCAGAGCGACCGAGGCGCTGGTGCCTCGCCGGTCGGTCCAGGACACGCGCTCCACCGGCGCCCCTCCGTCGTCGAGCAGCAACCGCAGCTCGCCGGAGGGGGACCAGGTGCCGCCATGCCCCTCCTCGGTGGAGAACCGGTGCAGCCGGGCCGCGGCCGTGCCCTCGGGGTAGGCCCAGCGGTCGGCGAGCGAGCCGCGGTACTCGGTGACCGCGCCGTCGGCGGTCCTGCGGTGTCCCAGGAAACCGGTCTGGTCCGCGCGCAGCCCGACCGCCGCCTCCGAGCCGTCCGCCCCCCGCCACGCGAGGTGCGTGGGCATGGCACGCTCGCCCATGTCGATGTGGACGAGCAGTCGGGGCGCGGGCTGCCAGGCGGTGGCGCCGGGGGCACGGACCTCGGCACTGAAGGCGATGACGGACCGGTGGGCCGCCCGGGCCGCCCTGGCGCGCTCCGCCTGGTCCCGTTCGTGTGCGGGAACCACGGTGACGGCGCGCAGCCGCAGCAGTGTGTCCGAGCCTTCCGGGCTGCGTACTTCGAGAACGTTGGCACCGGTGGACAGGAGTTCCCCCGGTGCACTGAGGACGATGTCCTGCGGGTCGCTGTGCGGCCCGTCCGCCGGTATCGCCAACCGCTCCGCGAGGGCCTTGCCGTTGAGGAGGACGTCCATCGGAGCGCTCGCACCGAGAACGGTCACCGTGACGACGGACTCGTCGCTCTCCTCCCGCCCGTCGACCGTGAAGTCCACCTTGATGTGACCACCGGGACCCAGCGCGAGGTGTGAGGAAGCGATGCCGCAACGGTGGTGGGTGACCACGGCGTTCGAGAGCTGGGCCGGGTTGGTGGAGAAGTCGGCGAATGCGGGTTCCATGCGTGTCCCTACGTCGTTCGGGGTGCACCGGTGTGACCGGTCGAGATGTGCGTGGCGCGGCCTTGCAGGCCGCGACACCTGCAAAACGTACCGGCAGCCACTGACAACGGGCCTGTTGTGCCTACGAGTTGTGCGGCAATCAGAGTCAACAGGGCGGTAAAGAACGGTACTTGGCGAGTTGCAACGGGTGTCGATCTCCGGGCGCGGTGCTGCCCGGGCGTTGGATGAACAGCGCGGCGTTCGGTCCCGGGTGTGTGCGCCCCAGTGCGGCGAACCGCATGAGGTCTGTTCCGCATCACGGCTCGTACGTCGTTGCAGCGACGGCAACTTGTTACCCGGGCGTAGCGGATGGACACCTGCCTTGTCTAGGCTCTGCGCGACCACCGGGCAGTGCACGGAAGGATCTGACATGGGCATGCTCCATCGGCGACCGAGGGCTGCGCTCCTGTCCGTCCACCGTCCGACGGTCGTCACCGACGCCTACGACGTCCCGCCCGCGTTCAGTTCCTCCGCCCCGTCGCCGGCCGACGCCCAGGCGCGGGTCGCCCAACTCGCCGTGGGCAAGGCCTCGTACATCTCCGGCGAATGGATCACCGCGTCTGTGGACGGTGTGCTCGGCGAGGTGCTCACCCGTGGCTGACGCCCTGCGCCCCCGCGCGCTGCTGCGTGTCCTGGCCGTCGGGGCCGCGACGCTGGCGCTCTCCGTGTCCGGTCAGCCGGCCGGTACGGCACGGGCGGCAACCGGGACCGATCCCGTGTCACGGGTCAACCCCTACATCGGCACCGGTGGCAACGGCGACTTCAGCGCCGGGAACACCTTCCCCGGCGCCGACGTGCCGCACGGCATGCTCCAGTGGTCCCCCGACACCACGTCACGTCCGAAGGGCGGCGGCTACAACTACGCCGACTCGGCCGTCTCGGGCTTCAGCCTCACCCATGTCTCCGGAGTCGGCTGCGACGCGGCCGGGGACCTGCCGATCCTGCCAGTGGTCGGCTCCCTCGGCTCGGACCCGGCGTCCACGACTGAGTCCTTCTCGCACTCCAACGAGACGGCGTCGCCCGGCACTTACTCGGTCGGCCTGGGCAACAGCACGACCGTGGCGCTGACGACCACCACGCACGCCGGGATCGGCCAGTTCACCTTCCCGTCCTCCACCCGGGCGAGCCTGCTCCTCAAGGTGCGGGACACCCAGACGCCGTACGCCTCCTCGACGCTCGGCCTGTCCGGCGGGGACACGGTGACCGGGTCGATCACCAGCACCGGCTTCTGCGAGGACACCACCCCGGTCACGCTCTACTACGCGATCACCTTCGACCACCCCTTCACCGCCACCGGCACCTTCACCGGCGGCGAGTACCTGACGTTCGACACCACGAGCAGCAGGACGGTGGAGGCCCGGGTCGGCATCTCCTACACCTCGGTGGCGGAGGCCTCGGCCAACCGGGACGCAGAGGTGACCGGAAAAACCTTCGCCGCCGTCAGGTCGGCGGCGTCTGCGGCGTGGAGTACCGAGCTGTCGAAGATCGCCGTCACCGGCGGAACGTCCGACCAGCAGGACGTCTTCTACACCGCGCTCTACCACGCCTCGCTCTTCCCCGCCGTCATCAGCGACGCCGACGGCTCCTACCGGGGCTTCGACGGTGCGGTGCACACGGTGGGCAGCGGGCACGCGGCGAAGTACGCCGACTTCTCCACCTGGGACACCTACCGTTCGCAGGCCCAACTCACCGCGCTGCTCGACCCGTCGGCCGCCTCCGACATGGCGCAGTCGGTCGTCGACGACTACCAGCAGGGCGGCACGCTCACCAAGTGGGGCATGGAGACCAGCGAGACGCACATCATGGTGGGCGACTCCGCCGTACCGCTGCTCGCCGCCTACTACGCCTTCGGCGCCCGCGACTTCGACACGTCGACGGCCCTGTCCGCCATGGTCAAGGAACAGACGACCGACACCGACGTCACCCCCGGCGTGACATACCTGGACTCCTTCGGCTACCTGCCCACCAACTCGCTCTACGGCTGCTGCCACGAGTACGCCACCACCTCGACCCAACTGGAGTACGACACCGACGACTTCGCGCTGTCGGTGTTCGCGGGCGCCCTCGGTGACACCGCGACGCAGAAGAAATTCCAGGACCGGGCACAGGACTGGGAGAACATCTACAACTCCTCCTCCGGCTACATCCAGCCCCGGCACTCCAACGGCCGCTGGATGGACGGCTTCAACGCCAAGCTGATCACCGGCACGTCGAGCAACGACTTCGCCGAGGGCGACGCCTTCACCTACACGCCGATGATCCCCTTCAACCTCGCCGGGCTGGCCTCTCTGGAGGGCGGCTCCTCGTCCCTGGCGTCGTACCTGGACAGCGTGCTCGGCGGCTTCCAGGGCCTGGGCAGCGTCATCGGCACCCAGTCCAACATGGGCAACGAGCCGAGTATCGGGCTGCCCTGGGAGTACGACTGGGTGGGCGAGCCGTACAAGACCCAGTCCACCGTGCGGGCGGTCCAGGACCAGCTGTGGACCAACACCGCGGGCGGTCTGCCCGGCAATGACGACCTCGGTGAGATGAGTTCCTGGTACGTGTGGTCGGCCCTCGGTCTCTACCCGGAGATCCCGGGCACCGCCGACCTGGCCATCGGCAGCCCGATGTTCACCTCCGCGGTCGTCACGGCAGGCGGCCACACGCTCACGGTCAACGCCCCAGCGGCGGCGGACGGTTCGCCGTACGTCCAGTCGCTGAGCCTCAACGGCGGCTCCTGGAACAAGGCGTACGTACCGGCCTCGTACGTCGGCAGCTCCGCGGAGCTGGACTTCGCCCTCTCCTCGTCCGCCAACACCGCCTGGGCGGCGGCCAGTTCGGCCGCACCGCCGTCCTACGACGGCACCGCGGGCACCGGAGTGGCCCAGCCCAGCGGGCCGTTCATCGAGACCGCCACCGGCAAGTGCGCCGACGACGCGGGTTCGGGCACCTCGAACGGCACCGCCATCCAGATCTACACCTGCAACGGCACCACCGCGCAGACCTGGAAGGCCGCCCCGGACGACACCCTCCAGGTGCTCAACGACTGCATGGACGTGACGGACGGCGCGACGACCTCCGGTACGAGGGTCCAACTGCACACCTGCAACGGCACCCAGGCCGAGCAGTGGAAGGCGAACTCGGCCGGCGAGATCGTCAACCCGGCCTCCGGCCTGTGCCTGACCGATGCGAGCAACGGCGCCACGAACAGGACCCAGTTGACCATCGCCACCTGTACGGGCAGCACCGGCCAGCGTTGGACACCTCCCACGTCCGCGTGACGAACGTCGAAGAAGCGGCCACTTCGGACATGGCCCTGGAAATTCTGCGCTGTCATTGCTATCCGGCTGGGATGTCGTAGAAGGAGATGCGAAGCGGCGTCGGTTTGCGCCTGGGAGTGCCGGCCGGGTCGGCAGGAAGCCCGGTGTTTTCGGGGGCCTACGCGTTGTACGCGGCGCTCGCGGAATCCTGTGGCCGGTACGGCATCGCCCGGGCGGAAGCCTGCCCGGGTCTGATCCCGGTGCGGGTAGGGCGGCGTCCGCCCGGAGCGACGGTTCGGAACTCCGCAGGCGCGGGTTCAACAGCTCCTGGGAGTCGGTGGCGATGCCGCAGGAACATGACAGATCGTCGGATGAGTCGGTTCCTGCGGCATCGGGAAGGAGTCACTCACGCACGACAGGCTCAGCTGAAGACGAAGGGCCCGGGCGACTGTGCGGCGTTCGACGTACAGGTGACGGAGATGCCGAAGATCACCATCTTCAGCGAGCCCTGGTAGAAGTCCAGGCTGTCGCCGACGGCCACGGTGCCGGGAAGCGGGCCGACCTTGACCGCACCGCCCGCGGGTATGGCCGGGTTTACGGTCCCGCTGAACACCCGGTTGGCGCCGGTGGAGTTGGTCATGGTGAGCGTGGAGCTGATGGAGTTCGCCGACAGGGCGAGCGGCGTGGTGATGGCGGTGGAACTGAGGGTGATGGTGGCTGAAGTGCTGCTGACCTGGGTCGCGGTCAACGTGGCCGTGCCGCCCCCGAAGATTCCGCAGGAGGCGGTGATGGTGGCGGAGGTCGGGGTGACGGCGGCGGACGCGGAGGGCGCGAAGGCCAGCGTCGTGGCGGCGATGACACCAGCTGTGAGTGCCGCACCGGTGGCTAAGCGGTTCATGGGGATCGTGTTCCCTTCCCGTTGGTGGGAGTGCCATGTGTGGGATGGCGATCCCGGGCCGGGTGGGTGCGGGCACACTGCGGGGGATCGAATGTGACGGTCCGTCAGAACTTACGATCCCCATTGATACGCCAGTAACACGGGCCGACACAGTTGAAATTTGGCCGACTGTGTACGAGGGGCTGCACATCCGATCAGTGACGTGGGTTGCCCGGTGCGCGAGAGGAATCCTCCACACCGAACCGGCTCCCTCGGCATCCACCGAGCCGAAGGAGGCCGCGCTGCCGCCGGTGACCTGCGTAGGTGATGAAGCCGGTCCGGGGGCTGGCCATGGAGACTTCTTCCGGTCCCGCCGAGGCGATTTCGGAGAGCCCCGAAAACGACGAGTTCCAGTGAGCAGGGCGCAGGGCCGACTCCCGACGCCCGGAACTCGGGGGTCCGGCGTCAGCGCGGTGCGTCGGGCAGTGCGACGAGCAACTGCTTGTCCGTCACCACGGCCAGCGACAGGGTGCGGTAGCCGACCGACGTGAACAAGATGGTGATCTTGCCGTCGCCCTCGCTCATGACCTCGCCCTGGCCCCACTGGTCATGCTGCACGCGGACGCCCGGCAGGTAGGCGTGCTCGTCCCCGGTGGAGCGTGTGGCCGTCTCCGCCGCCCGGACGGTACCGGCAGCGGCGCCCGCGCGCGCACCGGCCCGGGGCCACCGGCGGCGCCGTGCGGTCGCCTTGTACGGATGTCCGGCGTCCCCGGACCGTCCACGCCTCGGCCCGTCCGCAGGCTTGACCGCGGCCGCCATGCAGTTGTCGCAGGCCGCGCACGGGACGGGCACGGAGTCGCCGAAGTATCCAAGGAGGAACCGCCGTCGGCAGTCGGTCGTCTCGGCGTACCCGCGCATCATGTCGACCCGGGACTGTTCGAGCTTGAGGTGCGTGGCGTGGACGGCGAGTGCGCTCTGCACCGCGGCGTCGACGTCGTCCTCCGCGGAGGCACCGAGCGCGCCGGTGAAGCGGCTGCCGTCCCGTCCGGTACGGACGGCGCCGGCTTCCTCCAGCAGGTTCAGCACGGAGGACAGTGCCGTCGCACTGAGTTCGCAGTCGGCTCGGAGCCCGGTTGCGCTCACGGCGCCCCTGTCGCCGCGCAGGCGCTCGGCGACGCGGCGCAGTGCGTCGGCGTCGGGAGCGCCGGAGGCGAAGAAGCGTTGCAGACCCAGGTCCTGCGGGCGGTAGGCGAGGATCGCCCTGGCCGGTGCGCCGTCGCGGCCGGCCCGGCCTATCTCCTGGTAGTAGGCGTCGAGCGAGCCGGGGACGGACGCGTGCAGCACGAACCGTACGTTCGCCTTGTCGATGCCCATCCCGAACGCCGAGGTCGCCACGACCACGTCGAGGTCACCGGAGCTGAACCGGTCCTGGGTCTGCCGGCGTTCGGTGGGGGAGAGGCCCGCGTGATAGCCGGCGGCGGAGAGCCCGAGGCCGCTCAACTGCTCCGCGTAGCTGTCCGCCGCCTTCCGCGTCCCCGCGTACAGAATCCCCGGCTTCTCCTCGACGGCCGCCCGTTCCACGACGAACCGCTCCTTGGCAGCTGCGTCCTGAAAGGCGGACACTTCCAGGTGGATGTTGGGACGGTCGAAGCCGGCCACTATCTCCACCGGGTCGTTCATACCGAGACGTTCGGCGATGTCGCGTCGTACCGGGGCCGCCGCGTTCGCGGTCAGGGCGAGCACCGGCGGATTGCCGAGCCGCTCCCGCGCGTGCCGCAGGCGCAGGTAGTCCGGCCGGAAATCGTGCCCCCAGGACGACACGCAGTGTGCTTCGTCCACCACCAGCAGCCGGGGGCGGACGGCGGCGAGCCGGTCGGTGACATCCGTCTTGGCGAGCTGCTCGGGAGCGAGGAAGATCAC
Organism: Streptomyces sp. NPDC001100; assembly: GCF_053598575.1. Taxonomy (NCBI): domain Bacteria; kingdom Bacillati; phylum Actinomycetota; class Actinomycetes; order Kitasatosporales; family Streptomycetaceae; genus Streptomyces; species Streptomyces sp. NPDC001100. The sequence goes on along the minus strand of NZ_JBSFKO010000009.1, from coordinate 272,261 downwards.
GTCGACCGAGGAGGAACTGATGCGGGCCCATGCCGTCTCGTTGTCGCTCTGGCGCTGCGCGGAGTTGATGGCGGCGGTGCGCAGCGCGCCGGATCCGAGCAGGCTCTGCATCTGGTCCCGCTGAAGCGCGATCAGCGGCGAGACGACCACGACCGGACCGCCGAGCAGGACCGCGGGCACCTGGTACACGGCGGACTTGCCCGCGCCGGTCGGCATGACGGCGAGTACGTCACGCCCCTTCATCACGGCCTTCATCGCGGTCAGTTGGGCCGGACGCAACTGCTGCCAGCCGAAGACCCGACGCGCGGTGCCGCGCAGACGCCGGGACGTGAGTGTGAGCATCGTTCTCCTTGAAGCGTGAGCGTCCAACCGCTGGGTGTCTGGCGGCTACCCCGGTTCGCCGGAATATCGCCTCGCGCGACTCGGTCGCCTTTGTCGAGACCTGAGGTGCCGTCAGCTCGCTTGCTCGAAAGAACGCCCCTGACCCGCGGGAACGATGAACTACCGCTGGAGTGCCGATAGGTGATGAGTGGTCAGCTGCGTGCAGGCAGCACCGTGTCTGACGGATCCAGGCCGAGATGATGGTGGAGCCTGGCTCGCAGCGGCGCGGCATCCGGGTGATCGAGTTCCTCGAAGAGCGCCAGGGACAGGGTCCAGGCTTCGCGGGCGGCTTCGGGATTCCGGGCCGCGTGGTGGGTGTCGCCGAGGTGGGCGAGGATGTCCGCCTCGTAGTAGCGGTCTCCGATGTCGTGGAAGAGCGCCACGGCTCTTTCGTAGCAGGTGGCGGCCTCGCTGTGTTCGCCGAGGTGGTGGTGGGCGTATCCGAGGGAGTCCCAGGTGTGAGCCTCTCCGGAGACGTGGCCGGTGTCTTTCACCAGGGTCAGTGCCTCCTCGCAGTAGGTGATGGCATGCCGGTACTCGCCCATCTCCGCGTGGTCCCAGCCGACGTTGTTCAGTGCCAGTGCCTCCCAGGCACGGTCTCCGGCGGCGCGGAATCCCTGCACGGCCTGCCGTGAGTGTTCCAGTCCCTCGGCGAGGTGACCCTGTTGGGCCAGGACTTTGCCCAGCGCGAGATGGGTGTGCGCCGTGCCCGACGGCTCACCGAGTTGCCGATACAGGTCCGCGGCGCGTTCGAGGTGGGCGCGGGCTTCCGCGGGACGGCCGAGGGCCGATTCGGCGTTGCCCATGTTGCGGTGGGCGCAGGCCTCCGCCGCTACGTCGGCCAGTCGGCGACCGGCGGCCAGCCCGGCCGTGTGGGTGGCGGCCCAGTCGGACCAGAGCACCTGCCGCTGGTGGTAGGGCGTCAGCGCCGCCGCGAGCTGCCAGACGTGCGTGTCGAAGCCGTCCTGGACCGCTTGCTGGAGGGCGGCGAGCAGCACCGGATGCTCGGCGCTGAACCACGCCATGGCCTCGTCGCGGTCGGTCGGTTCCTCGGGGGCGACGCCGGGCTGGGCCGGGGAGGGGACAATCCGGTCCGCCGGTGGTCCGAGAAGGCTTTGCGCCCGGAGCGCGGTGTGCAGGTAGTGGTCGAGCACGCGATGAGTGGCCTGGTGGCGGTCGGCGTCGCTGTCCTCGGCGCGGGCGAGTTCGCCGGCGTAGGCGCGGAGCAGGTCGTGCAGGGAATAGCGGCCCGGCAGGTGTTCGGTGAGCAGATGCGTACGTGTCAGTTCGGCGAGCAGGATGCGAATCCGCGTGGGTGCCACGGCGGCCAGGCTCGCGGCGGCCTCGGCCGAGATGTCGGGTCCGGGATGCAGCCCGAGCTGTCGGTAGAGCCGTGCGGCACCGGGGCTGAGGGCGTCGTAGGACCAGGAGAACACGGCCCGTACCCGCGTGGCTGGATCACCGCCGTCGAGTGCGTCCAGACGGCTGCCGGTCTCGCGCAGTTCGTCGGCGAGGGTGGAGAGCGGGATGTGGGGCTCGGCGGCGGCCCGAGCGGCAAGGACGGCGAGAGCCAGCGGCAGGCCCGCGCAACGGGCCACGATCTCCGCGACGGCGGCGGGTTCGGCGGCGAGACGGTCGGCGTCGAGCCGGTCGGCCAGCAGGGACCGGGACTCGTCCGGGGACAGCACGTCCAGGGCGAGCAGATGAGCGCCCTCGGCGGCGGCCAGGCTGGTGAGCCGGTTACGGCTGGTGACCACGACCAGGCAGCCGGGTGCACCGGGCAGCAGCGGCCGGACCTGCTCGGCATCCCTCGCGTTGTCGAGCACGATCAGCATCCGCCGGTCGGCCAGCAGACTCCGGTAGAGCGCCGCCTGGGCCTCCAGTCTCGGAGGGATGCGGGCGGGCGGTACGGCAAAGGCGTCCAGGAAGCCGCGCACCGCCTCCGCCGGGTCACCGACCGCTCCTCCGGGATCGAAGCCCCGAAGGTTGACATAGAGCTGACCGTCGGGGAAGAACTCCCGTACCCGGTGCGCCCAGTGCACGGCCAGCGTGGTCTTGCCCACACCCGCGCTGCCCGACACGGCTGAGATCACCACAGGTGCCGAGGGGTGCGCAGTCGCGAGGAACCCGTCCAGCCTCGCGAGTTCCTCGTGTCGGCCGGTGAAACCGCGTACTGCGACGGGCAGTTGTGCGGGCGCCACTCCCCGCGGCGGCCTGGAACGTTCCGGCGGCGCGGGTCGCGGGGGAGCGGTCGGTCCGGGCAGGTCCCCGCGCAGGATCGCCTGGTGAACTCCGCGCAGCGCCGTACCGGGGTCCGTACCGAGTTCCTCCGCCAGACGCCGTTGCATGGAGGCGTAGCACAGCAGGGCCTCGGCGTCCCGGCCGGTGGCGTGCAGGGCCCGCATCAGTTCCTCGGCCAGCGGCTCGACCAGGGGGAAATCGTCGAGGAGCGCGGACAACGGGCCGATCGTCGCAGCGGAGGCACCGAGCCGTGCCTGGATCCGGGCCCACTCGATGGTCGCGTCCACCCGATCACGCCGCCATGCCTGGCGCATCTGTTCGACCCACGGGCCGTCCAGCCCACTCAGCGGTTCGCCGCGCCACAGACCGAGTGCCTCGCCGAGAAGGGACACCCGTGCGGTGTCCGGCACGCCGACGTCGTGGGCCCGGCCGACCAGGTGGTGGAAGTGGTGCACATCGACCTGATGCCGGTCGGCCTCCAGGACGTATCCGTCCGACCGGCGACCGAGCCGCAGTCCTTCGCCGGACGCGTCGTCGAGCCGGGCACAGACATGACGAATCCGGGTGATGTGCGCATGGACCGAACGCCGGGCACCTTCTGGGGGGTTGGGTCCCCAGACCCGGCTGATCAGGACGTCGGTCCCCACCGGACGCCCCGCGTCCACGGCCAACGCGGCGAGCACGGTGCGTCGTTGCGGCGGACCGGTGTCCGCCCTTCCGTCGGTCACGGCGATCTCGACTGGGCCGAGTAAGCGCAGCTGCACCATGTTGTCCTCTCGAAACCTGCACTGCTTCTACGGATTTTGCTCATATCCGTGCGCTCGGCACAGCCGGAAGGGCAAAGCGTGACCACTTGTCGGCTCTGTGTCGGACATCCGAGGTCGACGGTGGCGGAGACCTCGAAAGACTCCTCGCGTTCGACGATCTCGCGAGAGCGACCGGGCGGCCGACCGGGTGTTCGGCTTGGGTGTGAGCCGGGTCGGCGCGGGCGATGTTCTTGTCGAACGTCGCGATGGCGGGGGTGAGTTGGGTGGTGGCCGCGCTCTGGGCCGCCTCGGTCGCCTGGGCGGTGATCAGACGCGTTCATGGGCTGCGGGCCGGGCTCCGGGTGGCTCCCGGCGGCAGCGTCTCGTTCGGTGTCACGGTCGGTGGCGGGCACGTACTCCGCCTGGAACTTCCGTTCCAGGCGGAGTGGCGGCTCGTGGTACCCCCAGGGGGTACCCGCGATGGGTGTTTCGGGGTGTGGAGCCATGGGCGGGATCTGGTGCGGGCGCGGCCTGCCGATCGGGTACGGCCGTGCGGTCACGGTGTCCGGGCGTGGCGGTGTGCCGAATTCCAGCCGTTCATGGGTTCGACGGTAGGAGCTCAGGTGTCGTATCGGATCCGTCGTTCTGCGACGTTGCCCCGCCCACGAAAGCAGGGGACGGCGGCAGGGCAGGAATGCCACCGCCCCGGCGGAGTCGGCCGACCCGACGGGCCACCACGACGACCGGTTCGGATCGTCGGCCGGTCCAGGTCCACCGCCTGGTGTCCCTGAGCACGCCAGGCGGTGTGACCGCGTTTCCGTGACGACTGCGCCCCTGCCTTGTCGGACCTGTGGCCGCCGGTGGCGCGAACGGCGTCATGCCGTCGCGACCACCGGTCGTGCTCGGGTGTCCGTCAGGTCTCAGGCACCCCAGTGCACTTTGAACACCCACGCGTGCTGCCCCGCCCTGCGTGCGGCCTCGGGGACGTCGATCACCAGCGCCCCGTTACCGAGGGTCCATGTCAAGGGGCGGCCGTGGCCGAGCATCGTCACCTTGTCGCCGCTGCGGATCGGGATCGGCGCTTCGACGGTGAGCTTCGCGCCCGGTTCGGCCAGCGAGTGGATGTAGAAGGCCTCGTCGGGGCGGACCGTGAACCTCAGGTCGTCGCCGAGCTGGGCCATCCTCGACCAGTAGGTCGTGTCGTAGATCGCCTCGCCGTTGACGCGCAGCCAGCGGCCGGTCTCGCGCAGCCGGGTCTGCATGATCTCGGGGATCGTGCCGTCGGCCCGAGGTCCGATGTCGAGAAGGAAGTTGCCGTTCTTCGACACGATGTCGACGAGGTTGCGCACGATCTCTTCGGCCGTCATGTAGCCGTCGTCGGGGGTCGCCCGGTTGTAGCCGTAGCTGAACGGGTCGAGGCCCCGGCTGGACTCCCACTTGGCGACGACCGTGTTCTCGTACGTCGTGTACTCGGGCGTGGTGAAGTCGTGGAAGGCGATCCCCGAACGGTCGTTGACGGTCACGTCGATCGGACGGCGGCGGTTCTTGGCGTGGTTGAAGTACTCCGCCAGCACATCGAGGCTGTCGTTGGCGCCGCCGATGTCGCACCAGATGAGCTCGGGGTCGTAGCCGTGGATCAGTTCGAGCATCTGCGGGGCCTGATACTCCGTCACGAAGTCCTTGCCCGCGGTGTATCCGGTGTACGGCAGCGGCTGAAGGGTGTACGGATTGCGCGGGGCGTGGCCCATCCACGGGCTGTCGGGGTTGAACCACTCCGGCATCGAGAAGTAGAGCCCGCGGTGGAGTTCGGGGGTGTGACGGCGCGAGGCGTCGAAGAGTTCCTTGACCAGGTCCCTCTTCGGGCCCATCTTCACGGCGTTGCGGTCGGAGACCTTGGTGTCCCACAGCGCGAAACCCTCGTGGTGCTTCGAGGTGAGCACGTGGTACTGGGCGCCCGCGTCCCGGAACAGTTCCACCCAGGCCCGCGGATCGAACTTCTCGGCGGTGAAGCGCGGGATGAAGTCGTCGTACGCGAAGTCCTCGCCGTAGGTGTCCCGGTGGTAGGCGTACGTCGGGTTGTTCGGGTCCTGCATCTGGTCCCAGTACCACTCGGCGTACTGCTTGCCGACCGGCGCCCAGGCGGGCACCGAGTACACGCCCCAGTGGATGAAGATGCCGAACTTGGCGCCCTGGAACCAGTACGGCGCCTGGTGGCCGGCGAGGGAGGTCCCGGTGGGCCGGTAGTCGGCGACGCCGAGGGTCAACTGCTCGTGGGAGACCGCTGCTTGGGATCCGCGCCCGGTCACGGTCACCGTGCCGTCCCGCACGGTGCCGGGCGCGGCACCGCTGCGGATGCCGACGCGGACGCGGGCCTGTTCACCGGGGTCCAGGCGCCGGACACGGGCGGGCTCGACCGTACGGGCACCCTCGGCGTCGACACGCACGGACACCCCGTCGCTCGCGAGGATCGCGACCGTACCGGCGTTCACGACCGTCGCCTCCACGCTCTGTGCGCCGGACGACTCCAGCAGCGAGTTCGTGGAGTGGGCGTCGCGCAGGGCCAACGCCCTTCCCTGGGCGGCGGGTTGGAGGGAGAGGGCGAAGACGTGCAGGGAGGTCTTGCCTGCCTCGGCCGGGTTGGTCGCGGGGAGGGTGAGGGCGACCGCCTCGCGTTGCGGGTCGAGCCAGACCTCCGAGGTGCCGATGCCCACGCTGTGCTGGTCCTTGGTGCCGTCCGGCTGGTAGCGGTACGGGGCGGAGAGCGAGCCGCCGGCCGCGTACCAGTCGGCGCCGCCGAGGCCGGCGGTCGTGGTGGAGCCGTCGGCGTAGTGGACGGTGGCGTTGCCGGAGGCGTTCCCGTAGCTGCCCGAGGTGAGGAAGACGGCCGACAGGTAGCGGCCCTGGGGCAGTTCGATGCGCTGGCCCATCGCGACGACGTTGTTCTTGGCGCCTGCGGCCGAGGAGGGGAAGAGGAAGGGGATGCCGTCGACCTCGACGCGGCCGGTGGGGAGTTCCTCGCCCGGGAAGGTGTAGCCCGAACCGTCGAAGTCGCCGCCGCGCGCGGAGGCGGTGTCGATGCCGTCGTTGTCGTAGAGGCCGTCGAGCGGGACGGGGACCGGCTCGGGGACGGGGACCCACGGTCCGGTCGCGGTGGCGACGAGTTCGGCGGCGTGTGCGGCGGTGGCCGAAGTGAGGGGAAGGGTTGCTGCTGCGGCGACTCCGGCCGCGGCGCCCAGGACCTGACGTCTCGGATACGTACTCATGAGCGGCTCCAATTCCTCGGATGTCTGATGATTGATTGGGGCCGCGACACTGTCAACGGTGCGGACGGAGAAGGAAGTTGGAGAGATTCATAGGATGACTCGACTGCATGTCCTGCTCGGCCGGTTCTTGGTGGATCCCGGTCGCACCACCGCGCGCCATGGCGGAAGGCCCTGCATCCGGGCGAGCTGGACCGGGCCGCTCCTCTCCGGAACTGCCTCTGGCGATAGGAGTTCTGTCATCTCTTCAGGGGCGGCCAGGCGGCTGCACGCTGGATCGAATGCGGGGGCGGCAGATGGTCATGTCCCTTGTGACGATGTCGCCGTGGGGAGTTCGGCGGTGTCGTGGCTGGTCTGGACGGAGTCCGTGCAGCCTTCGGGGAGGCGAAGGCGGGCGAAGGCGGTCGGATCGTCCTTCGAGTGCGGGAGTACCTGCCTCACCTCGGGGGATTGCCGTCCGAGCGTGTCTGCGACGGTGTCCCGTCGCCGGCGGACCGACTCGGCGTTCGGTTCCACCGTCTGCCACGCCGACTCCCGATTTTCGTAGGGGGCGTTCTGTCCGACGACCGGGACGACAGGCGTGGTGGTCGCCTCATCGAGCAGCCTCGCCGCGGGGCGGCCGCCGGCCGTCACCGCGCCTGAGCATGCCCGTCGGCGTGCCGAGGTGACCGTTGCTCCCTTCGCGGCGGGTTGCCCGGAGGCCCGGGGCACGCAAGACGAGGTCCTTTGTCACGCTGTGAGTCCCGCGTCGGGGCCAGGATGGCGGCCTGGACGCGGTTGGTGACTTCCAGCGCGCTCAGGACACGGCTGACGTGGGCCTTGACGGTGCTCTCGCGCATGGCGAGGCGGGTGGCGATGCCGGCGTTGGTGTCGCCGCGGGCGAGCAGGGTGAGCACGGTGGTCATGCGCGGGGTTCTCCGTTCCCGTCGTGGATGGGGGTACCTCCTGCTCCTGGGGGAGGGGGCCGTGAGCTCAGGGGGCGGGCGGGGTGGTCAGGAGGCGGGCGTGGACGCTCCAGCCGCCTTTGCGGTTCGGTCTGGCGGTGACCTGGCCCGGGTAGATGGCCGCGCGTTCGCGCATGCCGATCAGGCCGCGGCCGCTTCCGGTGCTCCGCCTCCGGGAGCGGGGCTCGCGGAAGGGGCCGGTGTCCTCGACGTCGATGTGGATCGTGCCGGGCCCGACGGTCACCCGGACGCTGCTGGCGGTGTCGGCGGCGGCGTACTTGAGGGTGTTGGTGAGAGCTTCCTGGACGATGCGGTAGACGGCGAGCTGGAGGCCGGGTGACAGCGAGGTGAGGTCGCCGTCGATGTCCAGGGTGATGCTCGGGCCGGCGGCGCGGACGCGTTCGACCGGCGGGTCGAGGTCGGCGAGGCCGGGTTGCGGCGCGCGCGGGGCACCGCGCGGCCGGTCGTTGTCGCAGGTTCGGCGATCTCGGTGGTGCTCCGGCCGGAGGCGAGCGCGCCAAGCATCGAGTCCGACAGGGACAAGCACCGGAACGTGGGAGTCGCACCGCCCGCCGCCTCACCGGCCGCCGTTTCCTCAAACGATCTCCTCGGAGGTCTGACCTGCGCGAGGGCTCCTGACGTGCGATCAGGTATGCGGAGCGCCGCCGTCCGATGCCAGGCGTGTGAGCCACTCGCGCAGCAGGTGCTGCTCGGCGTTGCTCAGGACATCGGTGTCGTCGGGGAGAGCCGCGCGCAGTGCGCGTGCCGCCGCGGCAGGGCCGGTCTCCGTGGTGGGGACCGTCGGTTCGACGCGGGTGATGGCGGCGACCATGGACTCGCGGAGGATGGCCAGCAGCTCTGGATTGCGTCGGTCCTCGGGAGTGGAGTGCCAGGTGATGACCGCGCCCTGCCCGGTGGCCTGGATGATCTGGGCGGCCAGTTCCTCGTCGACCCGCAGCCACCCCCCGGCCGCCAGTCGGCGGACCCGGCCGTAGAGGATCTCCAGGCCCGCACGGTGTGCCCTGTCCGCGCCCCGACCGGTGGCCCTGTTCATCACCGCGAACAGTTCGGGGCGCGAGACCCCGAACTCCACGACCAAGTCCCAACCGCGGCGCAGCTCCTCCACCGGGTCCTCGGGGGCGAGGTCGAGCTGCGCGCGCTTGCTCTGCAGGAACTGCCCGTAACCGTGCTCGGCGACCGCTTCCAGCAGCCCCTCCTTGTCGCCGAACAGGCGGTAGATCGCCGGCGGCTGCATTCCGGCGGCGGCGGCGACCGCGCGGGTGCTCACCGCGTCGGGGCCGCTCTTCTCCAGCAGCTCGACCGCCGCCTCGACGATGCGGCGACGAGGGCTGTCGGTGGAGTCGCGTCTAGCCATGAACCAACGATATCGAAGATTTGGTTCCATCGGAATTTCCAGTGTTACCGTTGAAGCGATTCCACTGGAAACATCGCTGGGAGAACCCAATGATCATCGTGACCGGAGCCACCGGAAAGCTCGGCCGCCGCACCGTCGAATGCCTTCTGCGGCGCGTCCCCGCCGACCGTGTCGGCGTCAGCGTCCGCGACCCCCGCAAGGCACAGGACCTCGCCGACCGCGGCGTCCGCGTCCGGCAGGGCAGCTTCGACGACCCCGCCTCGCTCGTGCATGCCTTCGAGGGGGCCGAGCAACTGCTCCTCGTCTCCCTCGACCGCATTGGCGAGGAGTGCGTCACCGGCCACCGCACCGCCATCGACGCCGCCGTGAAGGCCGGCGTCGGCCGCATCCTCTACACCAGTCAGATGGGCGCCGCCCACGACTCCCGCTTCCAGGCATGCCGCGACCACGCCCGGACCGAGGACCTGATGCGCGCCACCGGCCTGCCCTGGACCGCGCTGCGCAACGGCTTCTACGCTTCCAGCGCCGTGCAGTTTCTGGAGTCCGCCCGCCGCACCGGCGACATCGCCCTCCCCGCCGACGGTCCCGTCGCCTGGACCGGCCACGACGACCTCGCCGAGGCCACCGCGGCGATCCTTGCCGAGGAGGGCCGCTTCGAGGGGCCCACACCGCCGCTCACCGCCTCGGCGGCACTTGACTTCGGCAGCGTCGCAGAGATCGCGACCCGAGTCACCGGACGGCCCTTCACCCGCAGTGTCGTCCCCGACGACGCCTTCCGCGAGCAGGTCCTGGCGCACGGCGCCCCGGCCCCGATCGCCGACCTGATGCTGAGCATCTTCGCAGCTGCGCGGAACGGCGAGTTCACCGCCGTCGCCTCGACGCTGGCCGAGCTGATCGGGCGAAAGCCCGCCACCTTCCGCACCCAGCTGGAGCATGCCTGGGCCGAATAGATCCAGGGGCCCGAAGACAGCCCCGGCCTGACTCACCGCCCGCAAAGGCTCATCCTCTGTCGCCCGAGGACGTCGATCACCGGAGTCGATCACCAGATCGGCGGCCTCGGGCACGAACCCAGGCTCTGCAACAGATTCCGCACCATCCCAGAGGATTCCCGTGCCCCACCCCATGCCCGGCTGACCATCCACGGCAGACGGCTCCAAGTCGCATCTGCGAGCTACGGCGCGACCGCAAGCTCGGCCCTGCATGGATCGGCCCGATCCTTGGCATACCAAGCTCGACGGTCCACCGTGTTCTGACCCGCCACGGTTTGAACCAGCTGCACTGGATGGACCGGCCCACCGGTCGGACCATCCGACGCTACGAACGATCACGTCCCGGCGAACCGGTCCACGTCGATATCAGAAAGCTCGGCAACATTCCCGACGGCGGCGGACATCGGATCATGCCCCGCCGACAGCTCGCCGACAACGGATCGTGCTACGGATCCCGCCTGTTCGCTCGGCCTGAAGTCCTTCGCCTCCGGCTTCGGGTTCCTCCCTCCACGGCCTGGCCTGCCCGCGTCCTTCCAAGGCCTTCGGCGTTGCTGTTCGGTGGACGAGGCGGAGAAAGTGGGTGGGGCAGGGCAGTCGTTTGCGTGTCCGTACCCGTCTTTACGGGGGAACGAGGGAGGGCGCATTGAACGCCGACGAGGAACGCCAGTTCCGCGAGTTCGTGGCGGCGCGGTCGAGATCGCTGCTGCACACGGCCTACCTGCTGACCGGGGACTGGGAACAGGGCCGGGACCTGCTCCAGACCGCGCTGGCCTCCACGGCCCGACGCTGGTCCAAGCTCCGCGACCGCGAACAGCCGGAGATCTATGTGCGCCGCGCGCTCTACCACGCCCAGGTGGATCGCTTCCGGTTGCTCAGCTGGGGGCGGGAGACGGTCACGGACTCCCTGCCGGACCAGCCGTCCGCACAGGGCGCCAACTTGGCCGACGCCGTCGTCCAGCGACAGGACATCATGACCGCGCTGCGGCGGCTGCCCAAGCGTCAGCGTGCGGTGATCGTGCTGCGCTACTTCGAGGACCGGCCCGACAGCGAGATCGCCGCGATCCTGGGCGTCTCCCCGGGCACGGTCCGCAGCCAGACCCACAAGGCCCTCGTCACGCTCCGCACCACCCTGGCCGAGGCAAGGCCGTCCGCCTCCTCCAATGCCTCCGGAAGGGGCGTGACCGCGTGAACGACTCGACCGAGGAGCTGCTGCACGAAACGTTGCTGCACGACACCTTGCACACCCATCTCCGGGAGTGCGACGGCGATGCCGACGGCCATCTCGTCGGCCTGGCCGACGGCGCGTTGCGGGTCGCCCGGCGGCGGCAGCGGCTGACGCGCGCCGGTGTCGGGGTCGCCCTCGCCGCGGCGGTTGCCACCGCCTGGGTGGCTGTCGCGGACGACGACCTGCCGCGCGCCCACGTGGTGCAGCCCGCCGAAGGACGAGGCGTCACAAAGGCGGCCACGATTTCTCTCCTGCCGGTCACCTCGGCGACGGAGCGGGCCTGCACCCCGGCCGGCGGCGGCTATACCGTGCACCGCACCGAGACCCACTCGGCGATGTGCATTCACGCCGACCCGGCCGGCGGCATGAGCGACGTCCGCGTCTCCGCGGCGAAGGCCGAGAAGGGCACCGTCGACGGCAGCTGGCGGGTGGAGGTGACCCTCACGCCCGCCGACCGGACCCGTTTCGCCACGCTGACCGGCTCCCTCGCGTCGGCCCCGGCCCCGCGCAACCAGTTCGCCATTGTCGTGGACGGCAAACTCTGGGACGCCCCCAGCGTGGCCCACTCGGTCACCGTGGGCCGTGTCGAGATCGTCGGCGCTTACGACGGAGACCTCACCAGCGCCATGGCCCACGACCTCGCCCAGCGACTTGACCCCGGTAGGTGAGCGGCCAACTCATCCTGTGGGAACGGCAGTTCAGGGAAGGCGTCCGTCATGTGGGGCGCCGCCCTGCCGGGTCGCGGAGACCGAAGTCGTTGAGGGCTTGGATGTGTCCGCCGCCGTGCCGTGCCGGTGTTCGGCGCATGATGTCGAGCAGTTCTCGTGGTGTCTGCCCCGACAGGGCTCGGAAGTCTCCGTTCATGTGGGACCGCTCGTGGTATCCCGTCAGGCTGGCCGGATCGGCGGGCGAGTTCAGGTCGGTCGATGCCACGGCTGGAGCGCTGCGGAACCTGATGATGCGAGCGAGTGTTTGAGCAGGTAGCCCGATGTGGTTGCGCGGCAGCCCTTGCATGACGCTGTCCGAGGTCGATGTCCAGGGCCGGCTCGGGCAAGGACACTGCGCCGCCACGATCACACAACAGTCTCCATGCCTGGGCGGCGGCAGGTGATGGGGGCGTTCCGCTGCAAAGCCACCGAGCAGGCGAGGTGTCGAGAATTCGCCAGCGACCGGCCCAGTGCGATGCGGCGGCAGCTGTTCAGCGGCGTTCGAAGTCCAGCCCGCTCCCATGATCTGCTCAGGGCCGGTCACCGTCTTCGCCAGGTGGAGGGAGGTTCAGGAGCTGGTATGCGCCCAGCGGACGGCCGTCAGAGGTCAGAGGTCAGAGGTCAGAGGTCAGAGGTCAGAGGTCAGAGGTCAGAGGGTAGCTGCGGTCCCAGGGGCCGACCGGGCTGCCGGTGGGCTCCGGGAAGTGCGGGGTGAAGCCCTTCGGCCACCGCTTGGGGACCGCGCCTTCCATGGTGGCGGGGAACGGCCCAGGACGAGGTCGCCAAGGACACTGACGTGACAGGCATCGACCTCGCCGCGTGGCAGCGCACGATCGACGTCAACCTCACCGGAAGCCTTCGCACGCTCAAGCACGCGCTGCCCCACATGGTCGCCGCCGGCGGCGGATCCGTGGTCAACACCCCGTCCGGCGCGGTCTACGCCGGGATGCCCGACAAGGTCGCCTACTCGGCGACCAAGGCCGGCATCGGCGCACTCACCCGCCACGTCGCCCGCCGCTACGGCAAGGACGGCGTGCGCCGCAACGGGGTGGCCCCCGGCCTGGTCATGACCGAGCAGACCGAACGCAACCTGCCCGAAGAGTTCCGCGACACGATCCTCGCGACCACCCCGGCGCCGCGCCACGGCCGGCCCGAGGACGTCGGCGCCACCGTCGCCTTCCTCCTGTCCGACCTCGCCCAATGGACCACCGGTCTACGGTTCGGAGGTTCCCGCGCTGGGGGAGTGGTGCTTGCCGGGGGTGGTGGTGCGTACGCGGAAGGTGCCGTCGGGGGCGGTTTCGGAGCGGTCCCGGATCGTGCCGGCGATCGTGCCGGGCCACTTGGTCGTGCTGGACCAGACCGCCTCCGCGAAGTCGGCGCCGTCGGTGCGGGCTCCGCTCAGGTCGGCCCCGGTCAGGTCCGCGCCGCGCAGCCGGGCTCCGACCAGCTTGGCGCCTCTGAGGCGCGCCTCGGTCAGCTCGGCTCCGGCCAGGTCCGCGTGGGTGAGATCGGTGCCTGTCAGCTTCGCTTTGTACAGAAAGGCCAGAGTGAGCCTGGCCCTGATCATCTGGGCCTGGGAGAAGTCCGCGGCGAAGAGATGGGCGTGGGTCAGGTCGGCTTCGGTGAGGATGGCCTTGGTCAGGTCGGCCTCGCTCAGGTTGGCGGAGGTCAACTGGGCCCGCAGGAGCTTCGCGCCGCGCAGATCCGCCTTGTCCAGGGCGATATCGGTGAGGTCGGAGTCGGTCAGGTCGGCCGCGGTCAACTTCGTTCCCGAGAACAGGGCGCCGGTCAGGTTCGTACGGGTCAGGCGGGCGCCGGAAAGTTTCGCGCCCACCAGATAGACGTCGGCCAGGTTCGCGCCGGTAAGGATCGCCCCCGTCACGTCCGCGCTCACGGTGTTCGCTCCGGCCAGGTTCGCGCCTTTCAGGTTGGCTCCCGACAGGTTCGCCTGCGTCAGACGTGTCCGGGTCAGGTCGGTCCGGCTCAGGTCGGCGCCCGTCAGGATCGCTTTCGTGAGGTCGGCCCGGCTGAGGTCCGTTCCGGCGAGGCTCACGCCCACGAGATCGATACCGTGCAGCTGCGCGCCTGACAGGGAAACGGTCGTGCCGGACTTCAGCGCACTCCTGAGGCTGTCCCGCCCGACGGGTCTGGCGGGCCGGACGGCCCGCGTCTCCTTGCCGTGGCCGACGTCACCGGCGCGGAGCGGCCGGAACACCGGGGCGGCATCGCAGAAGGCGATCAACAGCCGTTGGAAGAAAGGAGGTTGACTCTTCTCCTTGGACTTGTAGGACTCGGGCGACCAGCCGTGCACGCGGTACACGTCATCGAAGAGCTGCTCCGAATCGTCCCGCATCCGGGCGGCCGGCCCGACGGGCCAGACGGTCTCCGAGGTCCACAGCGCCCCGGCCAGGTTCGCACCCGTCAGCTCCGCGCCGCTCAGGTCGGCACCCGTCAGGTCGGCCCGTTCGAGACACGCCCCGGTCAGGTCGGCACCGGTGAGGTTCGCCCGGACGAGCACCGCCCCGCCCAGGTCCGCTCCGCGCAGCCGTGCTCCCGCGAGGTCCGCGTCCAGCAGGTCCGCGTGCGTCAGGTGCGCTCCGGTCAGGTCGGCCTCTGTCAGCCGTGCCCGGACCAGCCTCGCCGAGCCCAGTTCCGCGCGGTCCAGGCGAGCCCGCGTCAGGTCGGCGCCGATCAGATTCGCCACATAGAAGAAGCTCCGGGACAGGTTCGCCTCCCGAAGGCACACCCCCGGCAGCGTGCCCAGTTGCGCGTAGACCCAGGGCAGATCCACCCCGGTCAGGTCCGCCCCGTTGAGGTGGGCGCCTTTCAGGTTGACCGGCCGGGCCACCTCCTGCGCGCGGATGCGCCGGGCCAGTTCGTCGGCCCACGGGTACGGTCCGTCGGCGGCCACGGGAGGGTGACCGGGCGGCGTGTACCAGTAACGGCGGTCGGTCAGCCGTATCTCCGTTCCCCCGTCCAGGGCATCGGGTATCAGGATCCGGAGCACGAGCCGGCCGGCCGGCTTGAGCACGATCGGGGTGACGATCCCCAGGACCAGCGCGATCAGGGACCTGACCGTATTCGCCGCTCCCGCCGTGCCGGCCCAAGTCGCCGCCGTACAGCCGACCGCCGCACCCAGGAGCGCGTGCAGGCACAGGCCTGCGACGAGGGCGCCGGGGCCGGGCCCGTCGGGGTAGTCCCACCGCCCGTACCGGTGTGTGAACGGGTCTTCGTCGCGCAGGAGGGCAGCGCGGACGATGAGACATCTGTACAGGGCGGCACCGATCAGCCCCCACACCGCATATGACCACATGAGGTAACGCTATGGGTCGGGGGTGGATCACCAACAGGGCCATTCCACAGGCTGGTTGACGCTGCACCGGGGTGACGGACCGGGGTTGCTTCACGGCGCCCGGGCCGGCCGTGACGGGTCGCCCCCGGTACCCGCACCGCGAGCGTCCATGTCCAGCCGAGCATCAGTGGCGAGGTCATCGTTTCGTCGTCTGCCGGTGGAACCTCCCGCACGATCCGGCCGCCGGCGTTCACAGCTGGTGGGCGGGCCGGTCACGATCCGCACCGCGTCCGGCTGGGGATGCCGCCAAGCGGCTCGCCGCGATCGACCGCGCCTCCGACATCGTTGTCGAAGGCGCGGCCTGTCCGGGGCGCGGCCCTACGGGATGCGGCACGCCCCGCGGGAGCTCCGGACGCCGGGGAGTGTGGTCGGCCTACGGCGTGTAGTGGGCGTCACTGCCGTACAGCTGCCTGGTGAACGCGGAGACGTCGGCGCTGCGATCGGCGCCGTCGAGGTTGTACGTCATGAAGACGCCGTACCCCTCACTGACCGTGCGGGCGGCGAGGGCTGCGGCCGTGCTCTGCGAGGTCCCGCCGATCTGGACGGCCGCCGGCGACAGCTTCGACTTGGGCAGTGCGATGCCGGGGACCTGCCAGGTGCCGTAGTACGGGTTCCAGGCGTAGTCGAACTTGGACGAGACGTCGACGCCGCCGTAGGACAGACGCGACGCGGCCGGGCCGATGTTGTAGAGACTGATGATCTTGATTGGCATGTTGGCGCGCAGTGCCGACACCAGGTACACGAACGAACTGGCGTTGGGCTGGCTGGTGCCGTTGTTGCCGTAGTCGGCGTACTCGTCGTCGAAGTCGATGCCGTCGAGGCCGTACTTGGTCACGGTGTCCGACAGTTGCTTCGCGAACGTCGAAGCCGCCTGCTGGGACGGGAAGTTGGCGAAGCCCGCGCCCTGGTGGTTGCCGAGCACCGAGAGGACGACCTTGATGCCCTTCTGCTGCAACGGCCGTATCTGGGTGGCGGCGTTGTCGAGGACGCGTTGCACGTTCTCGTTGAAGTACAGGGTCGCCGCCTTCGTGCTCGTGTCGTAGTTGATGTTCGCCGCGAAGATCACGGCGACGTCGAAGACGTTGGCGCCGCCGTTGGCGAGGGTGTACTTGCCGACGTTCAGCATGCTGTTGTTGTTCACCTCGACGTACGCCACCGAGGTCGGTCCCTGTTTCGCGGCAGCGGGGGCCGCTGTCGCGCCGGTCGTGACGGTCGCGCCCAAAGCGAGGGCCGTCATGGCCGAGAGCGCGAGCGCGGCCGTCCGTATTCTGCTCCGCACCGGAGTGAACATCGTTGATCGGTCTCCCATCGCTGGAGTGGCGCCCGACCTGTTCGCGAGCGCCGAGTGAGCCCCCCGGATCCTTCCGTTCCCGTGACCGAATCCCCAGAACCGCGCGAGAACTCTTCACGACTCCCACGCGCGTCGCGTCAGGCCGTAACTCCGGTCCCGGCCAAGGGAGTTGCTGGAAGGCTACGCTGCCGCACCGTCTCAGGGCTGCGACCAACGGACCCCATGGCTCGTAGCACCTCCCGTCGCCCAGGAGGGCTCAGAGGACATTGACACGGGGGTGGGCAAGGGGCGAGCACGGCCAGTGTGTGGCGCTTGCCCTCCGCGCGTTTGCGGTCGTAGAACCGGCGTGACACCGCCGAAGCCGGCGAGGCGGTCGGCGGTGCCGAAGACGGTCATGTCGCCGCCGGTGGCGGCCAGTTACTCCGCGCCGAGACTGATTCCCAGGCCGGGCACGCCGGCGATCACTTCGATGTGCTGCCGTTCGGCGGCCTGGACGGCGGTCTCGGCCGGCCGGCGCGAACGACGTGGCGGTTGCGCAGCCAGGTGTCCAGTCGTTGGCACCGATGCGGCGGATGGCAGCTGGGGTCTGATACCCGGTCAGCAAGGTGACGGGATGCAGGTCGCGGCGGACGCGGACCTGGACGGCGATGATGTCGGCGTCCTTGGCGTCCTTGGCGTCAGTCTGATCCGGCCCGAGGACGGCGTCGAACACTGTCCGCGTCGTCGACTCCGGTGCTCCGCCCGCCGGCAAGGCGGGCCGGAGCCGTCG
>NZ_JBSFKO010000009.1:0-254885 GCF_053598575.1 Streptomyces sp. NPDC001100 | reverse complement strand
GTCGCCGGAGCCGTCGCCGGAGCCGTCGCCGGAGCCGTCGCCGGAGCCGTCGCCGGAGCCGTCGCCGGTGGCGGCTCACGGGGCAGCATTCCGGATCGGGATCAGGTGTGCCTTCCTGGTCGTTGGCGGTTCCCGCATACTCCGGGAGCTGATGCGCGAGCACGTGACTCGGCCTCGGGGCAGGAGGACAACGGGTCGTCGGACGGTCTGTTCGGCCCTGGTGGTCAAGCCGTGACGCGCGTGTAGTGGAGGGGAGGGCGGACGGCAGGGGCCGGCGCCAGGGAGGGCCGAACGATGGGCATCAGCGGTGACTGGTACAACGAGATCGGCTCGCACATGCGGGTCACGGCAGACCGGAGCGGCTGCATCACGGGCACCTACGTCTCGGCCGCCGGACACGCTGTCGGGACGTACCCGCTGGTCGGCAGGTGCGAGGCGGCTGCCGAACCGGAGCACGGGACCCCGCTCGGCTGGACGGTGGTCTGGCGCAACGGGCGGACCGACGCCGGGTCGGTGACCAGCTGGAGCGGTCAGTACTACGACGACGGACCGGAGCGGATCTGCGCCACCTGGCTGCTCACGGCCTCCGCGACCGCGGCCAACACCTGGGAGGCCACGGCCGTGGGGCAGGACGTCTTCACCCGTGAACCGCCCTCCCAGGAACAGACCGGGCAACGGCCGCGGCACACGGGAACCGTCTCCGAGCCGAACCCCGCCGGTGAGGTGACACCCGTGTGAGGCGCACCCCGGGCGGGGGCCGGACATCAGGCGATCGTGATGCTGTCGTC
Organism: Streptomyces sp. NPDC001100; assembly: GCF_053598575.1. Taxonomy (NCBI): domain Bacteria; kingdom Bacillati; phylum Actinomycetota; class Actinomycetes; order Kitasatosporales; family Streptomycetaceae; genus Streptomyces; species Streptomyces sp. NPDC001100. The sequence continues at coordinate 254,097 of NZ_JBSFKO010000009.1, read as the reverse complement.
GAGGTAGACGTCCTGGACGGCGTGGAGGAGTTCGATGCCTTCGGCGGCGGGGCGCTGGAAGGCCTTGCGGCCGGTGATGAGTCCGGTGCCGCCGGCCCGCTTGTTGATGACCGCGGTGCGGACGGCCTGGGCGAGGTCGTCCTGGCCGGACGAGGCGCCGCCACTGTTGATGAGGCCCACGCGGCCCATGTAGCAGTTGGCCACCTGCCAGCGGGTGAGATCGATCGGGTGGTCGGTGGTGAGCGCGCCGTACACGCGGTCGTCGGTCTTGCCGAAGCCGAGCGCGCGGTAGCCGCCGTTGTTCTCGGCCTGCTTCTGCTTGACGATGTCGGCCTCGATGGTCACGCCGAGGTGGTTGGCCTGGCCGGTGAGATCGGCCGAGACCGCGTAGTCCGTGCCGTCCTTCTTGAAGGCCGGGTTGCGCAGGTAGCACCACAGCACGGTGAACATGCCCAGCTCGTGGGCGCGGGCGAAGACCTCGCTGGTCTCCCGCAGTTGGCGGTCCGACTGCTCGGAGCCGAAGTAGACCGTGGCGCCGACGCCGATCGCGCCGAGGTCGAAGCACTGCTGGACGTCGCCGAACATGATCTGGTCGTAGTGGTTCGGGTAGGTCAGCAGTTCGTTGTGGTTGAGCTTCACGATGAACGGGATCCGGTGCGCGTAGCGCCGCGACACCGCGCCGAGCACGCCGAGTGTGCTGGCGACCGCGTTGCAGCCGCCGTCGAGGGCGAGTTCGACGATGTTCTTCGGGTCGAGGTAGCGGGGGTTGGCGGCGAACGCGGAGGCCGCGGAGTGCTCGATGCCCTGGTCGACCGGCAGGATCGACACATAGCCGGTGCCGGCCAGCCGGCCGTGGTCGAAGAGGGACTGCAGGTTGCGCAGCACCCGGGGCGAGCGGTCGGTCGCGGCCACGACCCGGTCGACGAAGTCACCTCCCGGAAGCACCAGGTCGTCCCCGGGAATCCCGTGCGCGGTGTGGGTCAGCAGGTCTTTGGCCTCGTCGCCCAGAAGGGCCTGGATGTCGGTCATCGTCGTACCCCCAGGAGGTTCGTACGGCCGTCTCTCGGCTCACTGCCCACCGTGCGCCGCGGCGTGATGGTGCGGCAGAGCCGGTAGGGCCCCTGAAGAGAGTCCAACGGCCCTGGTTTCAGCCGAAGAACACCTCGAACTCGTCGTACAGCGCCGGATCCACCACCTTGGTCCTGCCCCGTGTCTCGTCGAGGGGGACACGGACGATGTCGGTGCCGCGGAGGGCGACCATGGTGCCGAAGTCGCCGTCCCTGACCGCGTCGACGGCGTGCAGCCCGAAGCGTGTGGCGAGCCAGCGGTCGAAGGCGCTCGGGGTGCCGCCGCGCTGGACATGGCCGAGAACCGTGGTCCGGGCCTCGGTGCCCGTGCGCTTCTCGATCTCCTGGGCCAGCCACTCGCCGATGCCGGACAACCGGACGTGGCCGTACTCGTCCAGCGACCGGTCCTTGACGATCATCTGGCCTTCGATCGGGACGGCTCCCTCGGCGGCCACCACGATCGGCGCGTAGTTGATCCTGAACCGGTCCTTCACCCACGCGCAGACCTGGTCGATGTCGAACGGCCGCTCCGGGAGGAGGATCACGTTGGCGCCGCCGGCGACGCCGGCGTGCAGGGCGATCCACCCGGAGTGGCGGCCCATCACCTCCACGACCAGGGTCCGCATGTGCGACTCGGCGGTGGTGTGGAGGCGGTCGATGGCCTCGGTGGCGATGCCGACGGCCGTGTCGAAGCCGAAGGTGTAGTCGGTGCCGGCCACGTCGTTGTCGATGGTCTTGGGCACGCCGACGAGCTTGATCCCCTGCCGGCTCAGCTCCGTGGCCGCGCCGAGGGTGTCCTCGCCGCCGATCACGACGAGGGCGTCGACCTGGTGCGCGGCCAGGGTGTCCCGGATCCGCTGCACTCCGTTCTCGTGCTTGAGGGGGTTGGTGCGGGAGGAACCGAGGATGGTTCCGCCGCGTGGCAGGATCCCGCGTACTTCGGCGATGCCCAGCGGCGTCACCTTGCCCTTGAGCGCGCCGAGCCAGCCGTCGCGCAGGCCGATGCATTCGAAGCCGTACTGCTGGACGCCCTTGCGGACGACGCTGCGGATCACGGCGTTGAGACCCGGGCAGTCACCGCCGCCGGTCAGCACTGCGATCTTCATGGCTTCCTCCCTAATCTCTCCGGGCGGAGGCCGGTCTTCGATCTCGGCGTGATGCGCCGCGGGCCGCCTTCGCGTTCGGCGGAGCGTCGGCCCACCTCCGCGGATGTGCACCCGGAGCCAGGTGTCTCCCTCCATGATGAGCGCCTCAGAACCTGGCGGCGACTCGCTCTGGACCCGTCATCGGGGACCTTCGGCCCCGTGACCGCGGCTTCGCGGACGTCCGGCCCGGGTGAGCGACAGGGGCGCCTTTGGCAGCTGCAGCTCCGGCGCGGCTCACTTCCCGGCAGGAGCCGTACGTGAGGCGTCGAACCGGTAGCCGATGTGTGCCGTGACCGAGACCACGCCGTCGACGTTGCGGCAGAGCCGTTCGACGACGGGGATCAGGCTGTTCGCCTCGACGGTACCTTCGAGGGTCACCTTCCCGGCGCGCACCCGGACCGTCACGTCCGCGGGCGCGAGGCGCAGCGTCCGCTGCAGTACGTCCTGGACGATCTCGTCGCGGATGGCGTCGTCCCGGCGCAGGAAGATCCGCAGCAGGTCACTGCGGCTGACGATGCCCTTGAGCCGGTCCGCGTCGTCCACCACGGGCAGACGCTTGACGTTCCGCAGTGCCATCAGCCGGGCCGCCTCGACCACGGTCCACTCCGGACCGGCGCAGACGGCCGGTGCGGACATCAGCTCCTCGGCCGTGGCGCCCTCGGCCTTGGCCCGCTCCCACGCCTCCAGGTGCGGCAGCGGCGTTCGGCTGGACGGGTCATTCTGGGCGGAGCACTTGCGCAGCAGGTCCGCCTCGGACACCACCCCCACGGGGTGGTCCATCTCGTCCACCACGGGTACCGCGGTGATGCCGTTCTCGGCCAGCAGTTCGACGATCTCCCTGAACGGTGTGTCGCGCCTGGCACGGACGACGTTCCGGGTCATCAGGTCGGAAACAGTACGGTGCTGCATGTCGTCCTCCCTTCGTGGTGTGACAACGGACGCAGTCTCATGTCGAGCGTGTCAGTGGCAGGCCGTCCGCCGGAGAGCCGTCCAGGACCTGTTTCAGGGCCGTCCGGCCCTGAAACAGGGCCGTCCGGTCCCCCTGACCAGGGTTCCTGAGCCCAAGCGGCCGCGGTCCACGCGTGCCACGTTGGACACAGGAGCGGATCGAGGAAGCGGGTGACGATCATGAAAGCCCAGCTCGGTGACGTACTCGTCGTCGAAAGCCCGACCACCGGAGTCGGCAAGCGCGACGGCGAGATAGTCGGACTCCACCATGAGGACGGAACGCCCCCCTACGAGGTGCGCTGGTCGGACACGCACGAGGTGACCCTCGTGTTTCCGGGTCCCGACGCGCACCTGCGCCATGTCGAACGCACCGGGGGAAAGCCGGTCACCGACCTCGGCGGGGCGGCCACGCACTGAGGCGTGCACCACGGCTCCTGCCGGTGACGGCCGGGACGCGACGACGGTCGGGACGCGACGACGGTCGGGGTCTCCCGGGGCCGGGCCGTCACCGTGTGCTCTGCCCGCCCGCGCCAGTGCCTCGCGGACCCGGTACAGGGCCGATCGGCCCTCGCGGGACACCGGCCGCTGCCGATATGCCAGAAGTGAGGCGAAGATCCGCATGCCCCGCCCCTCCGGTCCAGGTGCCGGTATGGGGTCAAGAGGCATGCACAGGAAGGGAGTTGACATGCCTGGCATGCTTGAACGGCGTCGGCCGACGCTGACCGACCTGTTCGACTGGCTGGACTCGGGCCTCCCCGCCAGGCGGGGTGGGGCCGGAGCACACGGCATCCGTGTGGAGGAGCGGCTCACCGACGAGGCGTACTGCCTGCGCGCGGAGCTTCCCGGCCTGGATGTGGACAAGGACATCCGGATCGGCATCACGCAGGGCGTGCTCACGCTGAAGGCGGAGCGCGGCGAGGAGACCGGGGAACGGCACCACACCGAGTTCCGCTACGGCACCTTCGCCCGTTCCGTGCGTCTGCCGCGAGGTGCCAAGGAGAACGAGGTCACGGCTGAGTACAAGGACGGCATTCTCACCGTCACCGTGCCCCTCGCCGCCGGGGAGAAGCCCCCGGTCACCCGCATCGAGGTCCGCCGCGCCGAGTGAGTGCCGGACTCTGTGAACAACCCCCGGTGCGTGGTGCCTCGGATGCGCCGCGCACCGGCGCGGGTGCGCGCCGCCGCCCGGAGCGACGTCGCGCGAGAACTCATGCGTTCCACGCCACGGAGGGCCACGATGCCAGGGCCGAAGGCCGGCCCGCCTTTCGCCGTCCACCACCGCCGTGACGGTCGGCGGCAGCTCATCGAGCTGTACGGCGGGATCGACGTGCTCGTCGCCCTTGAGTCCCGACGCATTCGACGCTCCGACCGCACACCGCCGAGGTGTGGGGCTCGCCCTCGCGTCCTTGAACCCCTCCGGCTTCCGAACTCCTCCGGCAGACCGCGAGACCGGGCGGGCGCTGTGTCTCCTCCGAGGACAGGAACCGCGCGGTCAGCTCTTCTCCGGTTTCGGTGGATTCGCCGGTGCCGGATTCCCGGCGGACGGCCGGGACGGCAGCGCCGCGAATGCCAGTACGGCTCCGCCCGTGGCGACCGCGGCACCCACGGTCAGGCCCAGGCCCATGCCGCTGACGAACGCCGAGCGGGCCAGTGCCGCGAGCAGCCGGCCGGACGTGCCACCCACCCGCTGGGCGAGTTCCAGCGCCCCGCCGAGCGAGCCGAGCACGCTGTCGGACAGGGCCTGCGGGAGGTGGTACGGCGCCAACGGCGGCCCCATGCGGTCCTGGTAACGGGTCGTCAGCAGACTGCCGATCACGGCGACTCCGAGCGCGCCGCCCAACTGCACGGAGACGCCGTTCGAGGCTGACCCCACTCCGGTGTCGCCCGGCGGCAGCGTGCCCATCAGCGAGTCGAGCGAGGCCGGAACCACCAGCCCCGCGCCCAGACCGAGCAGCAGCATGCCGGCGAGTACGTCCCCGTACGTGGCGGATGCGTCCGCGCGGGACAGTTGCCACAGCCCGCCCGCAACGACCAGCAGCCCCGTTCCGACGACCACCTTGGTGCCCACCGCACGCACCAGCACGGGCGACAGCGGTGCCACCACCGCCAGCAGGCCGGCGACGGGGAGGATACGGACGCCTGTGGCCAGGGCGGAGTAGCCGAGGCCGAACTGCAGGTACTGCGTGAGCACGAACAGCGCCCCGAACAGCCCGAACATCGCCAGGGCCACGGAGGAGGTGGCGAACGAGAAGCGCCGGTCGGCGAAGAATCCGAGGTTCAGCATGGGATGGGACGTGGCACGCTCCCACAGCGCGAAGCACACCAGCACGACCACCCCGGTCCCGCCCGCGCCGAGCACGATCCCCGACGACCAGCCGCGTACCGGCGCCTCGATGATCGCCCACAGCAGCAGCCCCAGACCGGCGATCGACAGCACCGACCCGGCCGGATCGGGCCGCAGCGCGGCGGGGTTGCGGGACTCCGGCACCAGCAGCCGTGCGCACACCAGACCGGCCAGCGCGAAGGGGATGTTGACCCAGAAGACCGATCCCCACCAGAAGTGCTCCAGCAGCAGCCCGCCCGCCACCGGACCGATGGCGATGCCGAGCCCGCTGGTGGCGGCCCACATGCCGATGGCTCGCCGGCGCTCGCCGGGATCGCGGAACACGTCCGTGATGATCGACAGGGTGGCCGGCATCATCATCGCCGCGCCCACCCCCATCCCGGCGCGCGCTGCGATCAGCATCCCCACCGAGCCGGAGTAGGCGGCCCACGCCGAGGCGGCCCCGAACGCCGCGAGCCCGGCCGTGAAGACCCGCCTGCGCCCGAAGCGGTCGGCGCCGCTGCCCGCCACCAGCATCAGTCCGGCGAACACCAGCGCGTACGCGTCGACGATCCACTGCAACTGGGTTGTCGTCGCGCCGAGTTGCTTCACCAGCGTGGGCAGGGCGACGTTCAGGACGGTGTTGTCCAAGGTCACGATCAGCAGCGACACACACAGCACCACGAGAGCGATCCAGCGGTTCCGCCCGCCGCCCGCCTCTGATGCCGGGGCTGCCTGGGGCATGTCACGCACGTTCGTCATGCCTCCATCGAGCGCCTCGCCCGGCTCGCCCGGCCAGGTACCGAACGTCCCGTCCGAGGGCCGGGTGGCCGGTACACAGGCAGGCGAAAGCGGCTCACGCCTGTGCCCCCCTCAGGGGACCGCAACGCCCGACACCGGTCCGGCGCTGCGACACCCGGTGGCGCGGGCTTCTCAGTCCGGGATCTCGTCGGCCTTGCCGACCACAACGGCGAAGAGGTCGGCCATACCCGCGAGCGAGGCTTCCTGCAGCTCCGCGGCGGTCACCGGTGTGCCGTCCGCTCCCGCGAGTTCGCGGGTGGCGGTCGCGGCGGCCACGACGGTCGGCCGGTAGCCGAGGTTGAAGGCGTCACGTGCGGTGGAGTTGACGCACATGTGCGTCATGAAGCCGACGAGGACGAGGTCCTGGCGGCCTGTCCGCCGCAGCCGTTCGTCCAGGTCGGTCCCGAAGAAGGAGCTGGGGTGGTCCTTCGTGACGACGGGCTCACCCGGGGCGGGCGCCACCTCGGCGCTGATCCGGCCGACGTCGGCACCGAGATCGTAGGGCGACCCCTCGCCCGCGTCGTGCCTGACGTGGACGACCGGGATGCCGGCCGCGCGCGCCCGGGACAGCATTCGGGCCGCTTCGGCCAGCGCGTCCTCGACGCCCTCCAGCCTCATGACCCCCCGGCGGTAGGTGTTCTGACAGTCGATCATGATCAGTACGGAGTCCTTCAGCGCGGCCGGCCGGTCGGCCAGGCCGAGCAGACTGCGCAGGGTCGCTGATGCGGGCATGGTCCTCGGCTCCTTTCACGTCCGATACCGGCATGCTGGAACCGCCGACGCTGCAACCCCGCTGCACTCCGAACGGACCTGTTCCCGACGGTGTTCCGGCCCTGCCGTCCGGCCTCCGCGTGAGGGCCGGACGGCCCCTGGGCGGAGGCCGGACAGCAGGGCCAGTCTGGAACGACGACGCTCAAGCGCGCCGCGGCGGACCGTGGAACGTTCCGTCACGAACACGTCCGGAGGTGAGTGATCGATGCCGGTTCACGACGAGTTGGTGCGCGCTCGGCACGCCCTCGACGACCTGGTCCGAGTGGTTGATCGACTCCGGATCCCCCTCGGGAGCGGCCTGGACATCGGCAGGGTCCGAGTGGACGCCGACCACCTGCGAGCGGATCTCGACCTGCTGCGGCGGAGCGCGGCGGCCGAGGAGCCGGCTCCGGATCCCGCGCAGCCGCAGATCGTCTTCATTCCCCGCACGCCGTACGATCCATCGATGTGGGCCGGTTGCGAGGACGAAGGCATCGGCTCGTGCCGCGGCCCCGAACGGCGGCCCGGCCCGGCACACCGGTTCTCCCGCCGGACCTCACGTATGGCATGAGACCGGATGCCACGTGCAACGGCGGCTGAACCAGGCGACCAGGGCACGGCGCCATGCCCTCCCCGGCCCTGAGTGAGGCTCCGTCAGATCGGTCCGTGGCGGGTGCGGGAGTCGACGTAACCATGGATCAGTTCGAGCAGGCGTCCGCGGCCGAAGGGTGCGCCGTGTCCCGGATAGACCATGGAGACGGGCAGTTCGCTCAGCCGTGGGTTCGCGTTTCGTCTGCGCGGTCGTGGCCGAGACCACGGCGGACGACGGAACCGCGGCCGTCGTACCGAGCGTGACCGGCATGGCCTACCGCTGCGGTTCGAGCCGGTTCACCGTTGATCCCGGAGATCCCCTCGCGTCAGGATTCGTGCTGCGATGACATCCCTCAAGCACCTTCCGATCCTCTCCGCCGACGACGTCGGGCGGGCACTCACCCGGGAGCAGGCGGCAGCGGCCCTCACCCGCGCGCTCCGGGCGGGACTGGAGCCCAGCAAAGACCTGCAACGGTCCGTACTCGAAGTGGCCGGCGGCCAGTTGCTGCTCATGCCGTCGGAGGGGACATCCGCCGTAGGCCTGAAAACGGTGACGCTCGCCGAGGGGAATCCCGGCCGCGGGCTGCCCCGAATCCAGGGCGCCTACCTGCTGTTCGGCGCGGAGACGCTCGAACTGCGGGCGATCATGGACGGGATCGCGGTGACGAACCTCCGGACACCGGCCGTCTCCGTCGCGGCGACCGCTCCGCTGCTCACCCGGTTCACCGGGCCGATCGAGCTGGTGGTCTTCGGCGCCGGTCCCCAGGCGGTCGGTCACGTGGAGGCGGTCCGGGCCGTCGACTCGGTCGAACTGGCCGACGTCACCTACGTGGTACGCCACCCCGACCGGGCCCGAGAGCAGCTGCCGGCCCACGCCACCGTCGTCGCCGCGGACTCACCGGACGTCGCGTCGCGGCTCGGGCGGGCACAGGTCGTGGTCTGCGCCACCGGCGCCCGTACCCCTCTGTTCGACTCCGCGCAGCTGACGGACGGTACGGTCGTGATCGCGGTCGGGTCCCATGAGCCCGAAGCGCGTGAGCTGGACGGCCCGTTGATGGCCCGCGCGCACGTGGTCGTCGAGGACGTACGCACGGCGTTGCGCGAGGCCGGGGACGTCGTGCTGGCGATCCGCGAGGGCCACCTCGACGCCGACGAGCTGATTCCGATGGCGGACGTCGTCCGGGGCACGCGAACGCTTTCCCCGGAGCGCACCGCGGTCTTCAAGAGCGTGGGAATGTCCTGGCAGGACCTGGTCGTGGCGGAGGCACTCATCGAGCGGTACCAGCGCGACAGGTGATCCGGCGAGCCTGGGACCACCACGATCCCGGCGGCCCGGAGCGTCACCGCCCCTCATGCCCTCCGACTCCTCTGCGACCGTCGCTTTCCCGCCAATCGTCGGCTGCGTCCGCGACGGTCGGGCCGACGGGTTCGCGCCAACCGCCGCAGCCGTACCCGGAGCGATCAACTCCCCTTTCCTGGCGGAGTCGATCAATGTCGATCAGTGTCAGGGCACCTGGGTTGCCAGTGCCAACGATCCGGAGAACTCCCGCCGTCACTGGGCGCATGGCGCGTTTTCCGTCCCCGGCGCACCTGCGGGCAGTCACAGATCTATCGACTCGGCGTCAAATGTTGTGCACAAATTCCACACAGACCTCTCTCCAGGCGGGCACACATGGTCTAGATTGACCTTGCTTCGCACGGTGTGACACCGGGCGACAAAGGATGATCTATGGGTTCGGCGATATGGATGGCCAGCAGTTGTGCCGCTCGCGCCGGACTTGGGGGTGATCAGTTCTGTTGGCCCGAGGGGGGCTTGGGGCGTGGAGGACATCCGAAGTTGCGACGGGTTCCCGTGCGCTTCAAGAGACTGGCAGGACCCGTGGGTCCGGTGTTGCCAGGGTGGGTTGTTCGCGAAGATCTGACATGGCCGGGACGTCGCGCGCCGGGGGCGCTGACTTCCCTAGGGGGAACAGCGGAGTGTGAGCTTCCGTGGGGGAGCTGTAGAGCGGGAGGCGGGGGCCTTCCGCTGGGGACGGACAGTGCGCGGCGACCACGTCAAACCACTGTGGACCTTGGGGGGTTCTGTGCGGCAGGGGGGAATAGTCGGCCCTTTTCCGTCGACGCGAGGGCGTCTGGCGAACGGGGCGATCGGCCAGCCGGCGATCGAATGGGAACAGCGGTACAGACGTACCGTGATCATCAGCGACACCGTGGCCACCGCGTGTGTGGTGGCGTCGATCGGTGACTTCTTCGGGGCCCGGGACGCGGCCAACTGGCATGAGAAGTGGGGCATTCTCGCCTTCGGCACCCAGGTGCTGGTGCTGGGCGCGCTGGCGGTGAGCCGCGCTTGGTCCCCGGCCGTACTCGGGCAGGGCGCCGAGGAATTCCGCCGGTTGGGACGCTCACTGTTCACGGCGACCGTCGTCCTGGCGCTCGGCGGGATCGCTCTGACCTCGACCAACATCAAGCTCTGGATCTTCGTCGCGATCCCGGCGATCGCGATCGTCACCATGACGGAGCGGTATGTGCTCCGTCTCCGGCTGCACAAACAGCGCAACGAAGGACGCTGCCTGAGACCGGTGCTCGCCGCCGGGAGCCCGGCGACCGTGCGCGATCTGATCAACCGGACCCGCAAGTTCCCGCACCTCGGCTGGCGCGTGGAGGCCGTGTGCACCACGGACGGCCGCGGGCTCGACGGTGATCAAGGCGGCCTGGACGGCGACCACTTGGACGGAGTGCCGGTCATAGGGCTGCTGGAGGACGTCGCCAAGCACGTCCGCCACGACGGCTACCGGGTCGTCGCGGTCACCCCGGACCCGCACTGGTCACCGGACCGGCTGCAGCGGCTGGCCTGGAACCTCGAAGGCAGTGACGCCGAGATGATCGTCGCCCCCGTGCTGATGGAGGTGGCCGGACCGCGGCTGCACGTCGACGCGGTGCTCGGGATACCGCTGCTGCGGGTCAGCATGCCCACCTTCACCGGAGGGCGCCGGGCGATCAAGGGGGTCGTCGACCGGCTGGGCGCCGCGATCCTGCTGATCGTGTTCGCGCCGCTGATGATCCTCGTCGCCCTGTTCGTGCTGATGGACAGCCGGGGCGGGGTGTTCTACCGCCAGCGCCGGGTCGGCAAGGACGGCCACGAGTTCACCATGCTCAAGTTCCGCAGCATGGTCGCCGACGCCCACCGGGCACGCGCGGAGCTGGCCGACCGCAACGAGGGCGCGGGTCTGCTGTTCAAGCTCCGCCGGGATCCCCGGGTGACCCGGGTCGGCACGGTGCTGCGCCGGTACTCGATCGACGAACTCCCGCAGCTCTTCAACGTGCTCACCGGATCCATGTCGCTCGTCGGCCCCCGGCCCCCGCTGCCGGAGGAGTCCGCCGCGTACGACCCGGACATTCGAAGACGGCTGCTGGTCAAACCCGGGCTCACCGGCCTGTGGCAGATCAGCGGACGCAGCGACCTGCCGTGGGAGGAGGCCGTCCGCCTCGACCTGAGGTACGTCGAGGACTGGTCGCTCGCCCTCGACACAGTGATCTTGTGGAAGACCTTGCGTGCCGTGATCCACGGGCAGGGGGCCTACTGATGCGCGGGGGTCGTCCGACCGGCGCGCGGACCGCAGGCCGCAGGGGCCTGCCTGGGGGGAGAGACCGGTCATGAGAGTCAGCGTCTTCGGGCTCGGCTACGTGGGCTGTGTGTCGGCCGCGTGCCTGGCCAGCATGGGCCACGAGGTCATCGGGGTGGACGTCAACCAGGTGAAGGTCGACCTGGTCAACGACGGCAAGGCGCCCGTGGTGGAGGAACGTATCGGCGAACTCATCGCCGAGGTCGTACGGACCGGAGCGCTCCGCGCCACCCGCGACGTCCGCGAGGCGATCGCGGACAGCGAGGTGTCGCTGATCTGCGTGGGCACCCCGTCGGAGCCCAACGGCAGCCTGTGCACCACCTACTTGGAGCGGGTCACCGAGGAGATCGGCGCCGCGCTCGCCGAGCGGGGCGGCCGGCAGACCGTCGTGTTCCGCAGCACCATGCTCCCGGGCACCTGCCTCAACCTGCTGGTGCCGATCCTGGAGAAGCACGTCGGCGGCACCGCCGGCGTGGACATCGGGGTCGCGGTCAACCCGGAGTTCCTGCGCGAGGGCACCAGCGTCAAGGACTTCTTCGACCCGCCGAAGACCGTCATCGGCGAACTCGACCCGGCCAGCGGCGACGCGGTCGCGGCGCTCTACGACGGCCTGCCCGGCGAGGTGTTCCGGGTGCCGATCCCGACCGCCGAGGCCATCAAGTACGCCGACAACGCCTTCCACGGCCTCAAGATCGGCTTCGCGAACGAACTGGGCGCCGTGTGCCAGGCCCTCGGTGTGGACTCGCACCAGGTGATGGACGTGTTCCTCGCCGACCGCAAGCTGAACATCAGCCCCGCCTACCTGCGCCCCGGCTTCGCCTTCGGCGGCTCCTGCCTCCCCAAGGACCTGCGCAGCCTGGTCTTCGCGGCGCAGCGGGCCGACGTCTCGGTGCCCATCCTGTCCCACGTGCTCGCCTCCAACTCCGACCACCTCCAGCGCGCCGTGGACCTGGTCGAGCGCAGCGGCAAGCGCAAGGTGGGAATGTTCGGACTCTCCTTCAAACCCGGCACCGACGACCTCCGCGAGAGCCCGCTCGTGGAACTCGCGGAGCGGCTCTTCGGCAAGGGCTACGACCTCAAGATCTACGACGCCAACGTGAGCCTCTCCCGTCTGCTCGGCGCGAACCGCGAGTACATCGAGAGCCGGCTGCCGCACCTCGCGCAGCTGCTCGCCGACTCCGTCGACGAGGTGCTGGAGCACGCCGAGGTGTGCCTGGTGGGCACCAAGGACGCGACCGTCCTGTCGGCGCTGCCCCACACGGGCGACCCGGCGATCATCGACCTCATCCGCCTTCCCGACGCCGACGCGCGCCGGACCGAACCGGGGTACACAGGCCTTGCTTGGTAACGAGACCAGTGGCGACGGCACGAAGCGTCGCGCGCTGATCCTGGTGGAGAACCTGTCGGTCCCCTTCGACCGGCGGGTGTGGCAGGAGTGCACCACGCTGCGCGACGCGGGCTGGGAAGTGCACGTCATCTGCCCCCGGGGGGAGAAGCGGGACACGGAGGCGGAGGCGGTGATCGACGGGGTGCGGATCCACCGCTACCCGTTGCGCGCCGCCACCGGAGGACCGGCCGGCTATCTGCGGGAGTACGGATCGGCGCTGTGGCACACGCTCCGGCTGGCCCGCAAGGTCGGCCCGGTCGACGTGGTGCACGCCTGCAACCCGCCCGACCTGCTGTTCCTGCCCGCCCTGTGGATGAAGCGGCGCGGCGCGCGCTTCGTCTTCGACCAGCACGACCTGGTGCCCGAGCTGTACCTCTCGCGGTTCGACCGCGGCGAGGACCTGCTCTACCGCGCCGTGTGCGCGCTGGAACGGCGGACCTACCGGGCCGCGGACATCGTGCTCGCCACCAACGAGAGCTACAAGGACGTCGCGCTGAGCCGTGGTGGCAAGCGGCCCGAGGACGTCTTCGTGGTGCGCAGCGCGCCCGCCACCGACCGGTTCCAACCGGTGCCGCCGGAGCCGGAGTTGAAGCGCGGCAAGCCCCATCTGCTGTGCTACCTCGGCGTCATGGGCCCCCAGGACGGCGTCGACTACGCCCTGCGGGCCCTGGCGAAACTGCGCGACGAGGTCGGCCGGACCGACTGGCACGCGGTCTTCGTCGGCGCCGGCGACGCCTTCGACGCGATGGTCGAACTGTCCCGGAAACTCGGTCTGACCGACCAGGTGCAGTTCACCGGACGCATCCCGGACGCCGACCTGGTGCGCTACCTGTGCACCGCCGACGTGTGCCTTTCCCCCGACCCGCACAATCCGCTCAACGACGTGTCGACCATGAACAAGGTCCTGGAGTACATGGCGATGGGGCGCCCGATCGTCTCGTTCGACCTCCGGGAGGCGCGCGTCTCCGCCGGTGACGCCGCCGTCTACGCGCCCGCCAACGACGAGGCCCAGTTCGCCAAGCTCGTCGCGCTGCTCCTCGACGACCCGGAGAAGCGGGCCCGGATGGGCAGGACCGGCCAGGAGCGGATCAGTGGACCGCTGTCCTGGGAGAACTCGCAAGCGTCACTGCTCGCCGCCTACACCGCCGCCTGCCGGGGCCAAGCCCCGGTGTCCGCGGGTGGGCCGCTCCGTACGGGGAAGAGGCCGCACCATTGAATGACGACACGATCCGCCTGGTCACGATCGGACGGATTCTCCGGCGGCGGTGGCGGCTCCTGGCCGTCCTCGCCGTAGCGGGCGCGCTCTTCGGCTACGGCACCTCGGTGCTGCTGCTTCCGCCGCGCTACACGGCAGAGGCATCGGTGCTGCTGCCGGGCCAGTGGGAAGAGCGCGAACTGCTGACCCAGGTGGACATCGCCACCAGTTCGGCGGTGGTCGACCGCGCGGCCGACGCGCTGAAGTGGGGCGTCAACGGCACCGAGCTGCAGAAAGACGTGAGCGCCAAGGCGGACGACGGGAACATCATCAAGGTGTCCGGTACGGCCGACACCCCGGAGCGCGCGCAGCGGCTCTCCGACCAGCTGGCCCAGCAGTTCGTCACCTTCGCCACCCGTATCGCGGGCGGCAGCACCGACCCCGCGGCGGACACGGCGACCGAGGCGCTGCGCAAGCAGGTCGCCGAGACCAACCGCCGTATCACCGACCTGGCCGAGTCGGCGGACCCGGGACAGACCGTGGAGGGCGTGCAGGCCCGCACCGAGCTGGAGGGGCTGCGCACCGGGCTGCAGGACGCCATGAAGAAGCTGGAGGAGGCCAACCCGGCGTCCGCCAAGGCCAGCATGGTCGTCATGGGGCCGGCCCCCCGGCCGACCGGCGCGGCGGCCCCGACGCGGACGCAGCTCGTCGGCGGCGGGGCGCTGCTGTTCTTCGTGCTCGCCGTCGTCGGCCATCTCGCCGCCGCCCGGGTCAGCCGCAGGCTGCGCACCGAACCGGAGATCGCCGCGGCGCTCGGCTCGCCGTTCCTCGGCACCGTCGACGTACCCGGCGAACGGCACGGGCACCGGCCCGAGAGCCATGGTGCACGGGCCCGGCTCCGCCGCCTTCTCGGCACCGACGTCCGGTGGGACGTACCGGCCCCGCAGCGGTCAGGCGACGAGGCCGAGCGGCGGATCCGCTACCGGCGGGTGTGCACCCGCCTCCGGGACCAACTGCCCGCCCCCCGGCGGCTGCTGGTCGTCGTACCGGAAGGCGACGAGGTCGCCCTGCTGGCCGCCGGACAGCTCGTCGCCGAGGCCACAAATGACCCCAGGCTGCGGGTCGTGGAGGTCTCGGTGGACCGGCCGATCGTGCCGGACCGCGACACCGAGTCCGGTGCCCTCGCCGTCCTGAGCGCGGGGAGCTGGACCGCCGCCGATCTCGCCGGCATCGCCGAGGCGTGTGCGGACGGCGGCCACGAGCTCGTCGGCGTCGTCGTCGCCGGCACGGTCCGCACCCGGCCCACGGAGAAATCAGCCGACCGGCTTTCCGACGACGCCACTTTGACGTTCGCGGTACACGGCCACGCGACAGGAGATTCAGCGTGACGACGAGCACGACTTCGGAGTCGTCGGCCGCCACCCCGCTCCTCGACCTCCAGGCGCTGGTGGTCGCGGTGCGCAGACGCCGCCGCCTGTGGGGCGCCATGGCACTCCTCGGACTGCTGGCCGGCGCGGCCGTGGCGGTCCTCATGCCGCCGGCCCCGGCCGCCGTGACCAAGGTGCTGGTCGCGCACCAGGAGGACCAGCCGAACGACACCGGCACGCTGATCCGCACGGACGCCCAGCTGCTGGCGACCTCGCGGATCGCCGGTGCGGCCCTGAAGATCCTCAAGTCCCCGGAAAAACCGGAGGACTTCATGAAGGACTACCGGGGCACCGGACTGACCAACAACGTCCTTGAGATCGACGTGACCGGCAAGACCGACGCCGAAGCGGTGGCCCGGGCCAAGGCACTGGCCGAGGCGTTCGTCGCCGACCACGCCAAGCGCATCAACGACATCGCCAACGCCAACGCCCAAGGGCTGCTCGACCAGCGCGACCGCATGGAGGCGGAGCTCGCCGACGTCAACAAGTCCATCGGCGGCCGGTCGCCCGACACCGACCCCAAGGACGCGGCGAACCTGGAGTCGCTCTTCGCCCGGCGGGCCGAACTCACCTCACAGATCTCCGACTTCGGCCAGCGTGCCGAGGAGGCCCGGGTCGGCGCGCCCCAGCTCGTGGCCGGCACGCAGATCGTGGACGCCCCGCGCGCGGTGGCGCACTCCCTGCCCAAGGCCCTCGTCACCGACGGCGTGGTCGGACTCGTCCTCGGGCTCTTCCTCGGGCTCGCGCTCGCCGCGGTCGGCGTGGTGGTCGCGGACCGGCCCGTGCTGCGCCGGGACGTCGCGGCGAACCTCGGAGCCTCGGTCATCGCCGAACTGCCGCGCCGCTCCGGCCGGTTGTGGCAGCGACGGCGGACCCGGGTGGCACGCGAACGGCTCACCACCACGCTGGCCCGCACCGCGCGCGGTGCGGCGGAACCGCTGTCGCTGCTGGAACTCGGCTGCGCGCGCAGCACGGCCGGGATCGCCCTCGGTCTCGCCCGGGCCCTGGGAGAGGACGGTCCGGTGACCGTCGTCGACGGCCTCCCCGGCACCCAGCTCTCGGGCCGCCGCCCGAAACCGGGAGACCCCACCGTGGTCGGCGGCGAGAAGGCCGCCACCGTGTCCCCGCAGGACCAGCGGATCGGCGTCGGCTCGGTGGCACCAGGCACGGCGTGGACCGACCTGCAGTACCTCGGCACCCGGACCGTGCTCGTCGTCCGCGCCGGGCACGGCAGCGCCGCCTGGCTGCACACCGTGGCACGGCAGCTCGCGGACCAGCGCATCCCGGTGATCGGTGTCGTGCTGATCGACCCCGACCCGCGCGACCGGACCGACGGCACGCTGTGGGACGGGCTGGCCAACGCGCTGCGCGGCCGGACCGAGCGGCCGACCTGGCAGAACGCGCCGGGCCGACGGCTCACCGAACGGCAGCCGATACGGGCCGCACGGGTCCCGGACAACGACCAGGAGGTGCGGTAGACGTGTGCGGCATCGCGGGCACATACCGATGGCCGGACGGAAAGGCCGTCACCGACCGGCTCACCGACACCCTCGCCCACCGCGGCCCCGATGGCTCGGGCCGCTACGGCCACCCCCTGGGCGACGGCGAGGTGCAGCTCGGACACCGCAGGCTGGCCATCGTCGACCTGTCCGAGACCGGCGCCCAGCCGATGGTCTCGGACGGCCTCGCCCTGACGTACAACGGCGAGCTGTACAACGCACCCGAACTCCGCGCCGAGTTGGAGGCCACCGGGGTCCGCTTCCGCGGCACCTCCGACACCGAGGTGGTCCTGGAGGCCTGGCGGCGCTGGGGCACCGACTGCCTGCCCCGGCTGCGCGGCATGTTCGCGTTCGGCATCTTCGACGAGCGCACCGGCGACCTGGTGCTCGTCCGCGACCAGCTCGGCATCAAGCCGCTGTTCCTGCTGCGGCGCGGCGAGGGCCTGATGTTCGCCTCCGAGCTCAAGGCGCTCGCCGCCGCGACCGGCAAGTCGCTGGAGGTGGACCAGGCGGCACTGGTGGCCTCCCTCCTCTACTACTGGGTGCCGGACTCGCGCTGCGCGTTCCGTGAGGCGGAGAAGCTGCCGCCGGGCAGCTGGCTGCGCTGCCGGCCCGACGGCCGGGTGGAGCGCGGCAGTTTCTGGAACCTGAGGGACGTCGCCGCCGATGGCCGGGACCGCGCCCTGGCCGGTGAGCGGCCGGACCTCGCCGCCATCGTCGAGGAGTCGACGCGCCGCCACCTGATCTCCGACGTGCCGGTGGCGACCTTCCTCTCCGGCGGCCTCGACTCCAGCTATCTCACCGCGCTGGCGGCCCGCCACCAGCCAGGGATCTCCGCCTACACGATCGGATTCCGCGCCGAGGACGCCAAGTTCGAGGCGATGCCCGACGACCTGCGCTACGCCCGGCAGGTCGCCCAGCAGTTCGGCGTCGACCTGCACGAGATCGAGATCGCCCCGAACGTGCTCGACCTGCTCCCGCAGATGACGTACAGCCTGGACGAGCCGATCGGCGACCCCGCCGCGATCAACACCTACCTGATCTGCATGGCAGCCCGGGAGGCCGGGGTCAAGGTGATGCTCTCGGGCATGGGCGCCGACGAGCTGTTCGCCGGGTACCGCAAGCACTTCGCCAACCTGCTCGCGCTGCGCTACCAGCGCGTCCCCCGACCCCTGCGGCGCGGGGTGTCCGGGGTCGTGGACCGGCTGCCGGTCGCCTCGGCCACCCGCGGCTACCGGTCGGTGCGCTTCGCGAAGCGGTTCCTGTCCTTCGCCGATCTGCCGGAGGAGACCGCGTTCCGGCGCAGCTACACCATGTACGACCAGGACGAGCTGCTCGCGTTGATCGACCCGGACCTCGCCGGGACGGTCGACGACGTGATCACCGAGCACACGGACGTCTACCAGGACAACGACCTCGACGACTTCGTCAACCGCATGTGCCTGACCGACTCCCGCATGTTCCTGCCGGGCCTGAACCTCACCTACACGGACCGGTCGAGCATGGCCGCCTCCACCGAGGTCCGGACGCCGTACGTCGACATCGAGGTCGTCAAGGCGGCGTTCGCCATACCCGGCAGTCGCAAGATCGTCGGCCGGCAGGGCAAGGCCGTCCTCAAGGAGGCGGCCACCTCGATCCTGCCCAAGGAGATCGTGTACCGGCCCAAGGGTCTGTTCAGCGCCCCGCTGCGGGCCTGGATGAGCCGGGACCTGGCACCGCTGGTGCGCGAGGTGGTCAACGACGGCGAGCTCGTCCGGTCCGGGCTGCTGCGCCGCGACGCGCTGGCCCGGATGGTCGCCGAGGACGCCGCCGGACAGGCGGACTACTCCAAGCATCTGTGGCACGTACTGACCCTTGAGTACTGGTATCGCGACGCGACCTCTGGCTCCGCCCAGAGCGCTCGGACGACGGCTTAGAAAACAGGAGTTCTGGTGAAGCAGGTTGTACAGAACTACAAGAGCGGCGAGCTGGCGGTGCTCGACGTTTCGGTACCGGGGTGCAAGCCGGGCGGGGTGTTGGTGCGCAGCGCCTACTCGCTGATATCCACCGGCACCGAGCTCATGAAGGTTTCCGAGGCCGGCATGTCGATGCTGGGCAAGGCCCGCTCCCGCCCGGACCAGGTGGCCAAGGTCATGCAGAGCGTGGCCACCAACGGACTGCCGGCCACCTACCGCAAGGTGATGGGCAAGCTGGACTCCTACACCCCGCTGGGCTACTCGCTGTGCGGGGTGGTCGAGCAGGTCGGCGCCGGGATCGACGACGTGAAGGTCGGCGACCTGGTGGCCTGCGCCGGCAACGAGCACGCGCTGCACGCCGAGTTGAACTGGGTCCCGAAGAACCTCTACGCCCCGGTCCCCGAAGGCCTCGCCCCGCAGCACGCGGCCTTCGGCACCGTCGGCTCGATCGCGATGCAGGGCGTCCGCCAGGGCGAGCCGCAGCTCGGCGAGGTCGCCCTGGTCATCGGCCTCGGCCTGATCGGGCAACTGGTGGTGCAGCTCCTCACCGCAGCGGGCGTCCGCGTGGTCGGTGCCGACCCCGACCCCAGCCGCTGCGAACTCGCCGAGCGCCTCGGCGCCGCCGCCTGCGGCGACCCCGCCTCCGCCGCCGTGGAAGCGGCCGTCGCCGAACTCACCGACGGCCACGGCGTGGACCAGGTCTTCCTGGCTGCCGGCGGCGGCAGCAACCAGCCCGTCGAACTGGCCGCCCGGCTCGCACGGGACCGCGGCCGGGTCGTCGACATCGGCAAGTGCCGCCTCGACCTGCCCTGGAACGCGTACTACGAGAAGGAACTCGACGTCCGCTTCTCGCGCTCCTACGGCCCCGGGCGCTACGACCCGTCGTACGAGCTGGAAGGCCGCGACTACCCGATCGGCTACGTCCGCTGGACCGAGCGCCGCAACCTGGCCTGCTTCCTCGACCTCGTCGCCCGGGGTCGCGTCGACGTCGAGCCCTTGGTCTCCCACATCGCCGACTTCGACGACGCGGTGGAGACCTACCAGCGCCTGAAGGACGGCGAGTTGAAGGCCGTCGCCGTGCTGTTCCGCTACCCCGAGCAGACGGAGGAAGCGGGGGAGACGGAGGCCCCGTCGGTGGCCGTGCCCACGGTCCGCCGCAGCGAGACGACGTCCACCCCGGCCCGGTCCGCGAAGACTCCTGTGCGCCTCGCGTTCGTCGGCGCGGGCAACTACGCGACGTCGATGCTGCTGCCGCACCTGGCCCGGCGCGAGGGCGTCGAGCTGGCGACCGTCGTCACCACGACGGCGCTCTCCGGGGCCAACGCGCAGCGGAAGTTCGGCTTCGCCAAGGCGACCACCGACCTCGACGCCGTCCTCGGCGACAAGTCCGTGGACGCCGTGTTCGTGGTCACCCGGCACAGCTCGCACGCCGAACTGACCCGACAGGCGCTGCTGGCCGGCAAGACCGTGTTCGTGGAGAAGCCCCTGGCCCTCACCGAGGACGAGCTGGCCGGAGTGCTCGCGACGGTGGAGGAGTCCGGCAACGACCGGCTCCAGGTGGGCTTCAACCGCCGCTTCGCCCCGCTGCTGACGGAGGCCAAGGAGCGGTTCGGCGCCCGGACCGGTCCGGCGAGCCTGCGCTACCTGGTCAACGCGGGCAAGCTGCAGCACGGCAGCTGGTACCTCCAACAGGGCGCCGAGGGCTCGCGGTTCGCCGGTGAGGGCGGCCACTTCATCGACACGGCGAGTTGGCTCCTCGACGCCGACCCGGTCTCCGTGTACGCGACGGCCGCGCCCGGCAACGAGGACCTCCAGGTCGTCCTGCGCTACCCGGACGGCTCCACCGCCACCATCAGCTACGTCACCACCGGCGCCTCCGGCTTCCCCAAGGAGACCCTGGACCTGGTCGGGGACGGCAAGGTGCTGCGGCTCGACGACTTCGTCCGTGCCTCGGTCCACGGCCCCAGGAAGTGGGTCAGTTCGCGGCTGCCCAAGGCCCGGGACAAGGGGCAGAACGCCGAACTCGCCGCGTTCATCAAGGCCGTTCGGACCGGCGGGCCGATGCCGGTGCCGCTGGAGTCGCTGGTCGCCACCACGGCGGCCACCCTCGCTGTGGGAACCGGCCTGGCCGGCGGCGCCCCGGTGACCTTGGCGAGGACGCCATGACCATGAGCGCGGGCTGGTACCTGCGCCGACTGTCCCGGATGGGCCCGCGCGAGATCGCGGGCCGGGCGGGCGACACCGTGCGCAGACGGCGCTGGCGGTCGGCGCAGCCGGACTGCCCGACCGTCACCGGCGCCCGCTTCACCGCCGTCCTGCCCGCGGGCACGGTCGCCGAGGTGCCGCCGGACGCCGTGAAGCGGCTCGTCGCCGAGGCGGACCGACTGATGGCCGGGCACGCCGAGTTCTTCGGCGTGGACCGCGACGACCTCGTCGACCCGGACTGGTTCCACGACCCGAAGACCGGGCGTCGGGCCCCGTCCGGCTACGCCTTCGACGTGCCGTACCGCGACGAGAACGTGGCCGGGGACATCAAGCAGATCTGGGAGCCGTCCCGGCACCAGTACCTCACCGTGCTCGCCGCCGCCCACGCGGTCACCGGGGACGAGCGGTACGCCGAGCGCGTCGCCGCGCATCTGCGGTCCTGGTGGGCGGCCAACCCGCCGCTGCGAGGCGTGCACTGGATCAGCGGCATCGAGCTGGGCATCCGGCTGCTGTCGTGGGTGTGGATCCGCCGGCTGCTCGACGGCTGGCCGGGCGCGGCCGACCTGTTCGAGGACAACCCGGTCGCGCTGAACCAGATCTGGCACCACCAGCGCTGGCTGGCCGCCTTCCCCAGCCGGGGCTCCTCGGCGAACAACCACGTCATCGCCGAGACCGCCGGACAGTTCGCCGCGGCCTGCGCGTTCAACTGGTTCCCCTCGTCGGCGCGTTGGCGCTCCGACGCGCTGCGCTCGCTGGAACGCCAGCTGCGCGCCAACACCTTCGACTCCGGCCTCAACCGCGAACTGGCCACCGAGTACCACGGCCTCGTGCTGGAACTCGGCCTGGCCGCGCTGGCCGAGGCCGACGCCGCCGACGTGCCGGTCCCCGAGTCGCTCCGGCCGGTGCTGCTCCGGATGACCGACGCGCTGGCCGCCGTAGTGGACAACCGGCTGCGTCCGCCCCGCCAGGGGGACGCGGACGACGGCTTCGGCCTGATCGTGGACGGTGAGGGCACCGACCGCTGGGGCTCGCTCCTCGCCACCGGCGACGCCGTGTTCGGCCGCCTCGACTGGTGGCCGACGGTCACCGGCACCGACGTGCGCACCCCGCTGCTGGCCGCGCTCATCAGGCCGTACACGAAGGACGCGGCCGCCCGCCCGGCCACCAGGCCCGACCGCTTCGCCGACGCGGGGCTCACCGTCCTGCGCGGTCCGGAGGAGATCTGGTGCCGCTGCGACGGCGGTCCGCACGGCTTCCTGTCCATCGCCGCGCACGCCCACGCGGACGCGCTGTCCGTGGAGGTCCGGCACGACGGGATCGACGTGCTCGCAGACCCGGGGACGTACTGCTACCACGGGCAGCCCGAGTGGCGGCAGTACTTCCGGTCGACCCTCGGGCACAACACCCTGGAACTGGACGGCGGTGACCAGTCCGTCTCCGGCGGCCCGTTCCTGTGGACCCGGCATGCCAGGACCCGCGTGCTGGACGTGGACAACTCTGGCGCGGGGGTGGCCCGTTGGGCCGCCGAGCACGACGGCTACCAGGGCTCGGTGCACCGCCGCCGGGTGGAACTCACGTCCGCGAGCCAGGAGTTGAGGATCGTCGACGAGGTGACCGGCCCGCGCCGGGACGTACGACTGGCGTTCCACCTCGGCCCCGCGGTCGCCGCGGACCTGGTGGGGCACCGCGCGGTGCTCACCTGGATCCGGGACGGCGAGGGGCGGTCCGCGGTGCTCGACCTGCCGCAGCAGCTGTCCTGGCGGGCGCACCGCGGCGAGAGCGAACCGCCGCTGGGCTGGTACTCCGCCGGATTCGGGCGCAAGGAACCCACCACCACACTGATCGGCACCGGCTCCTGCGACGGCACGGACGGATTCACCACCGTGCTCGGGTTCCGCGGCCAGGGGGGCGCGTGGGCAACATGAGACGGCACTGGGCGCCGGCGGTTGCACCGCTGGTGCTGCTCCTCCTGACGGTCACCGGCTGCGACAACACGTCGAGCGCCCCGGCCGCGACGAAGCCGGACGCCGCGCCGTCCACGGCCACGTCCGCCGCCCGGTCCGTGGCCAGGGTGTGCGCCAACCCCGCCGCCGGACCGGCGAAGGCGCCCGCGGGCGCGGTCACCGTGGACCCCAAGGTGGTCGGCGACCTGGCGGCCAAGACCAAGAAGAGCCCCCCGAACACCACGTTCTGGCTCAAGCCGGGCACCCACAGGCTCGAACGGGACCGCTACGCCCAGGTCATCCCCAAGAAGGGGGACCACTACATCGGCGCGCCCGGCGCGGTGTTCGACGGCCGGAAGGTCAACCAGTACGCCTTCACCGGCAACGCCGCCGACGTCACCATCAGCTATCTCACCGTGCAGGGATTCGTCGCGCCCCAGGACGAGGGCGTGGTCAACCACGACTCCGCCGACGGGTGGGTCGTCGAACACTCGACGATCAAGGACAACTCCGGCGCCGGACTGATGGCCGGTGCCCGCCAGCAGGTCCGCGCCGACTGCCTGCGCGACAACGGCCAGTACGGCATGAACGCCTACAAGGGCAACGGCCCCCTCACCGGTCTGGTGGTCCAGGGCAACGAGATCGTCGGCAACAACACCGGTGACTGGGAGCGGAAGAAGAACGGCTGCGGCTGCACCGGAGGCATCAAGTTCTGGGAGGTCAACGGCGCCGACATCAGCGGCAATTGGGTGCACGACAACCGCGGCACCGGACTGTGGGCGGACACCAACAACAACGACTTCCTCATCGAGAACAACGTGATCGAGGCCAACGACGGTGCCGCACTGATCTACGAGACGAGCTACAACGCGGTCATCCGCAACAACACGATCCGGCGCAACAACTGGGTCGAGGGCCGCAAGGCGGCCGACGGCGGCGACAACTTCCCGTACGCGACGATCTATCTGTCCGAGTCCGGCGGCGAACCGCGGGTCAAGGCCCGCACCCACAAGATCGAGATCTACGGGAACGTACTGGAGAACAACTGGTCCGGGATCACCCTCTGGGAGAACGCCGACCGGTTCTGCAACAGCCCGGCCAACACCTCGTCCGGCGACTGCACGCTGCTGGTGAAGAAGACCAGCACCTGTGTGCGACCGGCGATCGCCAAGGCGCCGCTCTACTCGGACTGCCGGTGGAAGACCCAGTGGGTGGACATCCACGACAACCGCTTCGTGCTCGACGAGTCCGTCGTCAAGTGCACGGAGATGTGCGACCGCATGGCGGTGCTGTCCAACTACGGTACCTACCCGGACTGGTCGCCGTACCACGGCGAAGGGGTGGCCGACGCCATCACCGAGCAGCAGCACAACCGCTGGCACGACAACGTCTACGTCGGGCCGTGGAAGTTCGTCACCGAGGACCAGAGCAAGGTGCTCGACTTCGTGCAGTGGCAGTCGGCGCCCTACCAGCAGGACAAGGGCAGCACCCTCGACCTACAGGCCGGTGGTTGAGATGGGCGAGAACCTGACCCGCGGACCGGACACGGCGGAGTCACTGCCCGGCGCCGAGCCGCGTCCGGGCGCCACACCGAAGATCGTCGGGATCGTCTGGGGGCTGCTGGTCCTCAACACGCTCGGCTCCGCCGGGGCGAAGACCATCGTCCCGCTACCCCGCTCCCTCATCCAGATGGTCACCATGGGCTCGCTGGTCGCCGCGTTCGGCCTGGCACTCCTGGTCAACCAGCGCGTGCGCGTCAGGTCCAGCGCCTACGTGCTGCTGCTCAGCCTGCTGCTGGTCTCCAGCGTGATCTCCAGCGCGAGCCTGGAGTCCGGGATGGGCGCGCTGTTCCGCTGCTTCCGGCTGACCCTCTTCGTCGGCACCCTGTGGCTGCTCAGCCGCTGGTGGGACGGCAGCCTCACCTTCGTCCGATACCACATCCGGGCGTACTTCGCGGTCCTCGGCTCGGTGGCCCTCGGCCTGGTCGTCTCCCCGGGCAAGGCCCTGCCCGGCCTCTACGGCGGACGCCTGGTCGGCGCGCTGTGGCCGCTCACCCCGCCGCAGATCGGGCAGTACGCGGCGGTCATCATCGGGCTCACCGCGCTGCTCGTCATCGGCAGACGGACCGACCGGACCAGCGCCGTGCTGGTCATCGTGCCGTCGCTGGTGCTGCTCGCGCTGACCCACACCCGGACGGCCACGCTCGGCCTGCTGCTCGGGCTGGCGCTGGCGATCGGCTCGCTCATCCTGACCAGCGCCGCGGCCCGCCGCTTCTTCAGCTGGTCGGTGATGATCTCCGTGGTGGCCGCGGTCGGCTTCGCCTCCGCACTCCAGACCTGGTTCCTGCGCGGGCAGAGCCAGGAGAACTTCTCCAGCCTCACGGGCCGGGCCAAGGTCTGGAACGCCCTGCTGGCCGAGCCCCGGTCCACCGCTCAACAGCTGTTCGGCGTGGGCCTGGGCGACAAGTCGTTCGGCGGGCTGCCGATCGACAACAGCTGGCTGGCCGTCTACAACGAGCAGGGTCTGGTCGGTGTCACCCTCGTCGCGGTGATCATCGTCGTGCTGGGCGGTGTCGCGTTGCTGCGCCCGCCGTCGTTGCAGCGGGCCTGCGCGATCTTCCTGATCAGCTACTGCGCGATCGCCTCGTACACCGAGGCCGGCCTCGGTGACGCCTCGCCCTATCTGCTCCATCTGGCCCTGGCCGCCTCGCTGTTGGCGGCCCCCGCCAAGGCCGCTCCGCTCGCGCTGCCCGAGGCCCCTCGACGGCGGGTCCCGCGCTGGGCCCGGGGATCGGAGGTGAAGTGAGCATGCACGTTCTCGTGGTGCACAACCGCTACAACTCGGCGCAGCCGAGCGGGGAGAACAACGTCGTCGACCAGGAGGTGGAGCTGCTGCGCGCGGCCGGCCACCGGGTCGAGCTGTTCGAGCGGCGCAGCGACGACATCGGCGGACGCTCCCTTCTCGGCAAGGTCGCGGTGCCGCTCCTGGTGCCGTGGAACCCGGCGGTCCGCAAGGAACTCGCCGCCAAGCTGCGCGCCGAGCGGCCGGACGTGGTGCACGTCCACAACGTGTTCCCGCTCCTGTCGCCCGCGGTCCTCGCCGCCTGCGCCGACGCCGGAGTGCCCGCCGTCGCCACGCTGCACAACTACACGCAGGTGTGCCCGCCCGGCACCCTGCAGCGGGACGGCCGCCCGTGCACGGAGTGCGTCGGCTCGACACCGCTGCCCGCGGTCCGGCACGGCTGCTACCGCAACTCCAGCCTCGCGACCGTGCCGCTCGCGGTCAGCCTGTCGGTCAACCGGCGGCGCTGGTGGACCGGCGTGGAGCGCTTCCTCTGCATCTCCGCCGCGCAGCGCGACGTCCTGGTGACCTCCGGCATGCCCGCCGAGCGCCTCGCGGTGAAGCACAACTTCGTCCCCGAACCCGACATCCGCCGGGAGGGCGGGGGAGAGCAGCTGCTCTACCTCGGCCGGCTCGCCGAGGCCAAGGGCGTACGGCTGCTCATGGCCGCGTGGGACGAGATCGCGGCGGGCGGAGGTGTCGGTGTCCCGCTCGCGATCGCCGGCACCGGACCGCTGGAGAAAGAGGTGACCGCCTGGGCGGCGGGCCGCGACGACGTGCGCTACGTCGGCCTGCTGGACCCGGCGGAGTGCCGCAAGGCCATCGCGCGGTCCGTCGCCATGGTGGCGCCCTCGACCTGGCTGGAGGCGTTCGGCCTGGTGGTCGTGGAGGCGATGGCGGCCGGGGTGCCGACCGTCGCGGCCGGACACGGCGCCTTCGTCGAACTCGTCGACGACGGCGTCACCGGACTGCTGCACACGCCGGGCGACGCCGCCTCGCTCGCGGCCGGCATCCGCCGGATCGCGAACGACCCGGACCGCAACCGGGAGATGGGCGAAGCGGCCCGGCGCCGCTACGAGCAGGGATTCAGCCCGGCCGTCGGCCTGGAGCGCCTGCTGGAGGAGTACCGCACCGCGATCGCGGGACGGTCAGCACTGGCTCGCGGTGGGGACACCCACGCGGGCAGGGGGGATGGGGACAGCACATGACACGATGCCGACTCTGCGGCTCCGAAGCGATGGCGAGCGTCGTCGACCTGGGGGCGACACCGCCGTGCGAGAGTTTTCTCGCCGCGGACCAACTGGACCAGCCGGAACCGGCGTACCCGCTGCATCTACGGGTCTGCACGGACTGCTGGCTGGCGCAGATACCGCCGCTGATCACGCCGGAGGAGACGTTCAAGGAGTACGCGTACTTCTCCTCCTTCTCGACCTCCTGGGTGGAGCACGCGCGCACCTTCGTCGAGGGCGCGGTGGACCGCCTCGGCCTTGACTCCGACTCCTTCGTGGTCGAGGTCGCGAGCAACGACGGCTACCTGCTGCGGCACGTGGTGGACCGGGGGATCCGCTGCCTGGGCATCGAGCCCTCGGTGAACGTCGGTGCCGCGGCCCGCGAGGCGGGCGTACCCACCTTCACGGACTTCCTGAGCCCCGACACCGGCGCGGCCGTCCGCGCCGAGCACGGCCCGGCGAACCTGGTCGTGGCCAACAACGTGTACGCGCACATCCCCGACGTGGTCGGCTTCACCCAGGGCCTGCGCGCCCTGGTCGCCGACGACGGCTGGGTCTCCATCGAGGTGCAGCACCTGCTGACCCTGATCGAGGACAACCAGTACGACACGATCTACCACGAGCACTTCCAGTACTACACCGTCGCCTCCGCGATCCGAGCCCTCGCCAGCGGCGGACTCGCCCTCGTGGACGTCGAGTTGCTGCCCACGCACGGCGGCTCCATCCGCCTGTGGGCGCGCCCGGCCGAGGTCGCGGGGGAGCCCTCGCAGCGAGTGGCCGACGTGCTCGCCCGCGAAAAGGCCGCCGGGCTCCAGGAGTTGGCCGGATACACCGAGTTCTCCGCCCGGGTCGCCAAGGTGCGCCGGGACCTGCTCCGGTTCCTGATCGACGCGGCCGACCGCGGCGAGACGGTCGTCGGCTACGGCGCCCCCGGCAAGGGCAACACCCTGCTCAACCACTGCGGCATCCGCCCCGACCTGCTCGCCTACACGGTCGACCGCAACCCGTACAAGCACGGCCGGTTCACCCCCGGCACCCGCATCCCGATCCTCCCGCCCGAGCAGATAGCGGCCGACAAACCGGACTACGTCCTCGTCCTCCCGTGGAACCTGCGGGCCGAACTGGTCGAGCAACTGTCCTTCGTCCACGAGTGGGGCGGCCGGCTCGTCTTCCCCATCCCGGAACTGAGCATCGTCGAGGCGGCGCAGTCGAAAGAGGTCACAGCATGAAGGTCGTCCTGTTCTGCGGCGGTTACGGGATGCGCATGCGCAACGGAACCTCCGACGACGTACCCAAGCCCATGGCGATGGTCGGGCCCAGACCCCTGATCTGGCACGTCATGCGCTACTACGCGCACTTCGGGCACAAGGAGTTCATCCTGTGCCTCGGCTACGGCGCCCACCACATCAAGAACTTCTTCCTCAACTACGAGGAGACCGCCTCCAACGACTTCGTACTGCGCGGCGGCCAGACCGAGTTGCTCTCCACCGACATCGCCGACTGGACGATCACCTTCGCGCAGACCGGTATCGAGTCGCCCATCGGTGAGCGGCTGCGCCGGGTGCGCCACCACCTCGACGGCGACGAGATGTTCCTCGCCAACTACGCCGACGTGCTGACCGACGCCCCGCTGCCGGAGATGATCGACCGGTTCGCCGCGCGCGACGCGGGTGCGTCGATGATGGTCGTACCGCCCCAATCCTCGTTCCACTGCGTGGAGTTGGGCGAGGACGGCCTGGTGGGCGGCATCACCGCGGTGAGCGACATGCCGCTGTGGGAGAACGGCGGCTACTTCGTGCTCCGCCAGGAGGTCTTCGACCACATACCGGAGAACGGTGACCTGGTCGCCGACGGCTGCTCCCAACTCGCCAAGCGGGGACGGCTGGTGGCACACCAGCACCGCGGCTTCTGGAAGCCGACCGACACCGTGAAGGAGCGGGCCGCGCTCGACGAGGCCTACGCCCGGGGCGACCGCCCCTGGGCCGTCTGGGAGCAGGACAGCGCGGGGGTGCGTGCGTGATCAGGCTCGGAGCCGGTCCTCTCGACCGGATCGTCGTCGTGGGCGCCCACTGCGACGACATCGCCATCGGCGCCGGCGGCACCCTGCTGACGCTCTGCCAGGCACGCCCCGGCATCCGCGTCGACGCGCTGGTGCTCTCCGGCGGCGGCAGCGAGCGCGAGCAGGAGGAACAGGCCGCGCTCACCGCCTTCTGTCCGGGCGCCGACCTGCGCCTGACCGTGCACAAACTGCCGGACGGCCGCCTGCCCGCCCACTGGGAGGAGGCCAAGGCCGCCGTCGAGGACCTGCGCGCGCAGACCGAGCCGGACCTGGTCCTCGCGCCGCGCACCGACGACGCCCACCAGGACCACCGCGGCCTGGCGAAGCTGATGACCACGGCGTTCCGTGACCACCTCGTGCTCGGCTACGAGATCGTCAAGTGGGACGGCGACCTCGGCCGGCCGGCGGCCTACCAGCCGCTGGAGACCGAGACCGCCGAAGAGAAGGTACGGCTGCTGCAGGAGCACTACCCCTCGCAGCGGCACCGGCCCTGGTACGACCGGGAGGCCTTCCTCGGCCTCGCCCGGATCCGCGGTATCGAATGCCACGCGCGCTACGCCGAGGCCTTCGCCGTCACCAAACTCACGCTCAACCTGGGGGGTTGAACACCTTGCGCGTACTTCTGACCGGACACCAGGGCTATCTGGGCACCGTGATGGCACCCGTCCTCACCGCCGCCGGACACGAGGTCGCCGGCCTCGACTCCGGCCTCTTCGCCGACTCCGTCCTCGGCCCGCAGCCCGCCGACCCGCCGGGCACACGGGTGGACCTGCGCGACGTCACCGCCGAGCACGTGGCCGGGTTCGACGCCGTGATCCACCTGGCCGCGCTGTCCAACGACCCGCTCGGCTCGCTGGCCCCGGAACTCACCTATGACATCAACCACCACGCCTCCGTACGACTGGCGAAGCTGGCCCGCGACGCGGGAGTCGGGCGCTTCCTGTACGCGTCGACCTGCTCCGTCTACGGCGCCTCGGGCGGCGACGACCTGGTCACCGAGGACGCCCCGCTGCGCCCCGTGACGCCGTACGCGGAGTCGAAGGTGCGGGTCGAGGACGACGTGCACGCGCTCGCCGACGACGACTTCACCCCGGTGTTCATGCGCAACGCCACCGCCTTCGGCTACTCGCCCCGACTGCGCGCCGACATCGTCCTGAACAACCTCGTGGGCCACGCGCTCCTGTCCGGCGAGGTGCTGGTCCTCTCCGACGGCACCCCCTGGCGCCCGCTCGTCCACGCCGCCGATATCGCCCGCGCTTTCACCGCCGCGCTCACCGCGCCGCGCGAGGCGGTCCACGACCGCGCCTTCAACATCGGCAGCGAGATCAACAACGTCACCGTCGCCGAGATCGCCGAGCAGGTCGCCGAGGCGGTGTCCGGCGCGAAGGTCGTGATCACCGGCGAGAACGGCGCCGACCCGCGCTCGTACCGCGTGGACTTCTCCCGCTTCCGCAACGCCGTCCCCGACTTCGACTGCGAGTGGACGGTCAAGCAGGGCGCCCTCGAACTCGCCGACGCCTACCGGAAGTTCGACCTGACCCGGGAGGACTTCGAGCAGCGCTTCACCCGCCTCGCCGTGCTCAAGGCGGCCTCCGAGGCCGGCACCGTCGACGACACCCTGCGGTGGCGCCGATGACCGCAGTCGGCGAGGAGATGCACGCACTGGTGGAGCGGCTGTACCCGCTCTGCCGGAGCATCACCGGCGACGGCGTGCGCGCCACCCTGGACATCGTCGGCGAGTACGTCCCCTTGCAGGTGCACGAGGTGCCGACCGGGACGCAGGTGCTCGACTGGACCGTTCCACAGGAGTGGAACATCCGGGACGCGTACATCGCCGACAGCTCGGGTCGGCGGGTCGTCGACTTCGCCGCGTCCAGCCTGCACGTGCTCGGCTACAGCGTCCCGGTGTCGCGGACCATGCCGCTCTCCGAGCTGCGCGACCACCTGCACACGCTGCCGGAGCACCCGAACTGGGTTCCGTACCGCACGAGTTACTACAAGCCGGAGTGGGGCTTCTGCCTGGCCCAGGAGACCCTGGACGCGCTGCCCGACGGCGACTACGAAGTCCACATCGACTCCACCCTCGCGGACGGCCACCTCACCTACGCCGAGCACGTGGTCCCCGGACAGGTGGCCGACGAGGTCATCGTCTCCTGCCACACCTGCCACCCGTCGCTGGCCAACGACAACCTGGCCGGCATCGCGGTGGCGACGTTCCTGGCCCGCGCGCTGGCGCAGCAAACGCCGTACTACACCTACCGGTTCATCTACGCGCCCGGCACCATCGGGGCGATCACCTGGCTGGCCCGCAACGCGGAGCGGATCGAGCGGGTCAAGCACGGCCTCGTGCTGGCCTGCGCCGGAGACACGGGCCAACTGACGTACAAACAAAGCCGACGCGGCGACGCGGAGATCGACCGGGTGCTCAAGCACGTACTGGCCGCGTCCGAACGTCCGCACCACATCAACGAGTTCACGCCGTACGGCTACGACGAGCGGCAGTACTGCTCACCCGGGTTCAACCTCGGCGTGGGCTCGCTCAGTCGGACCCCGTACGCGGGCTACCCGGAGTACCACACCTCGGCGGACAACCCGGACTTCGTCTCCCCGGAGGCGATGGCCGACACGCTCGCCGTCTGCCGCGAGGCGTTCGCCGTTCTCGACCGCAACCGGCGGTATCTCAACCTCAGCCCCTACGGCGAACCGCAGTTGGGCCGGCGCGGGTTGTACGACGCGCTCGGCGGACGCAGCGACACCAAGCAGGCCCAGATGGCCATGCTCTGGGTGCTCAACCTCTCCGACGGCGAGCACAGTCTGCTGGACGTCGCCGAACGGTCCGGGCTGCCCTTCGACAGCGTCGCCGGAGCGGCCGACGCCCTGCACGAGGCCGGACTGATCAAGACATGACATCGACGACCACCGACGGAGAGAAGGCGGCGCCAGTGCGGTCCGCCAAGCGGGCCCTCGTCGGCCGGCTCTCCTGGGGACTGGCCGACCAGGCCGCCTCCAGCATCAGCAACTTCGCGGTGGGCATCTACGTGGCCCGCTCGCTGGGGGTCACCGCGTTCGGCGTGTTCAGCCTCGCCTGGGTGACCTACGGCGTGGTGCTCAACGTCTCCCGGGGCCTTGCCACCGACCCGCTCGTGGTCCGCTTCAGCGGAGTCCCGGAGGCGTCCTGGCGCGGGGCGGTGGCCCGCTCGACGGGCACCGCGGTCTGCGTCGGTACGGCCCTCGGAGTGCTGTGCCTGGCCGCCGGGGTCGGCCTCGGCGGCCGGGTCGGGCCCGCCTTCGCCGCCCTCGGTCTCATGATGCCGGGGCTGCTGCTCCAGGACGCCTGGCGGTTCTCGTTCTTCGCCGCCGGCGACGGGCGGAAGGCGTTCGTCAACGACATCGTGTGGGGCATCGCGCTGATCCCCGCCATGGTGGTGGCGGCCCACGTCGACACCGTGGCCGCGTTCGTGCTCGCCTGGGGCGCGTCCGCCACGGTCGCGGCCGGATACGGCTGCATCCAGTCCGGCATCCGGCCCCGGCCTGCCCGGGCCCGCGGCTGGCTGCGCGAACAGCGCGACCTCGGCTACCGGTACCTGGTCGAGAACGTCAGCCTCAGCGGCGCGAGCCAACTCCGGGCGTACGGCCTCGGTGTGATCGTCGGAGTGAGCGCGGTGGGCGCGGTGCGCGGCGCCGAACTCCTCCTCGGCCCCTTCCTCGCCGTACTGATGGGGCTCTCGCTGGTCACCGTCCCCGAGGCGGCCCGCGTGCTGCGGCAGGCACCCCGACGACTGGGCAGGTTCTGCCTCTACCTCGGCGGGGGACAGGCCACCGGAGCCCTGCTCTGGGGCTCGGCGCTGCTGCTGATGCCGGGCAGGCTCGGCGAGTTGGCGCTCGGCGACGTCTGGCACTCCTCCTCGCACCTCATCGTGCAGATCACCCTCAGCGTCGCGGGAGCGGGCCTCGGCACCGGCGCCGCGGCCGGACTGCGCGCGCTCGGCGCCGCCCACCGCAGCCTGCGCTGCCAGCTGTTCGCCTCCGCCTGCTACGTCGGCGGCGGGCTCGGCGGCGCGGCCCTCGGCGGTACGGCCGGCTCGGCCTGGGGCGTCGCCGCCGCGACCATCAGCGGCTCGGCCGTGTGGTGGCTGCAACTGCGCTCCGCCCTGCGCGAGCACCGCCGCGAACCCATCCCCGAAGTGAGGACCTCATGACCGACCGACCGAGGCTGAGCATCGGCCTGCCCGTGTACAACGGCGAGGAGTACCTGGCCGAGTCGTTCGACGCCCTCCTCGGCCAGACCTACGAGGACTTCGAACTGGTCGTCTCCGACAACGCCTCGACCGACGGCACCGAGGCCATCTGCCGCAAGTACGCGGTGCAGGACTCCCGCATCCGGTACATCCGGCTGCCCCGCAACATCGGCGCCACCCCGAACCACAACCACGTCTTCGCCGAGTCCCGCGGCGAGTTGTTCAAGTGGGCCTCGCACGACGACCTCTACGGCCGCGACCTGCTGACGCGCTGCATCGAGGCGCTGGACGAGCGGCCGGACGTCATCCTCGCCCACACCGACCAGGCCGTCATCGACGGCGACGGACAGGTGACGGTCCCGTACGAGTACACGCTCGCCACCGGCTCCCCGAGCGCGCCGGAGCGCTTCCGCAGTCTGCTGTTCGAGCCGGGCGGCGACGACTTCTACGGGGTGATCCGGGCCGACGTGCTGCGCCGGGTGAAGCCGATGGACAGCTACCACCACGCGGACCGCACCTTCGTCGCCGAGATCACCCTGCACGGACGCTTCCACCAGGTCCCGGAACTCCTCTACTTCCGCCGCGACCACCCCACCCGCGCCGAACGCGCCAACCCCTCCAAGCGCGCCCGCTGCGTCAACCTGGACCCGCGCCGCGCGGGCGCGCTGCACCCGACGCCCCGGCTGCTCGCCGAGTACATCTGGGGCTTCGCCTCCGCGATCCGCCGGGCACCGCTGTCCCCGGCCGACCGGCGTGCCTGCTACCGCCACCTGGCCTCCTGGATGACCAGCCGGGTCCGGCCCGGTGCCGGCGAGCGCGTCGAGGACCGTGCCCCGGTCGACCCCGCCCAGCTCACGGTCTCCGTGGACGCCCTGGTCGCCGGCCGCGAAGGGAGGCACGCATGACGTCGGCGGCTCAACAGCCGGTGCGCGTCGGGGTGTTCGGTCTGCTCGGCTCCGGCAACCTCGGCAACGACGGCTCGCTCGAAGCCGTCCTCGGGTACCTCCGCGCCGACCACCCGGACGCGGTCGTGGACGCCCTGTGCGGCGGACCCGAGGCCGTGACCGCCCGTTTCGGCATCCCCGCCACCCGGATGCACTGGAACCGCGCCGAGTACCGCACCGCGTCCCGCCTGGGCTCGATCGCCGCGAAGGGCCTGGGCAAGTTCGTCGACATCTTCCGCACCGCCGCCTGGGTGCGCCGCCACGACGTGGTGATCGTGCCGGGCATGGGCGTCCTGGAAGCCACCCTGCCGCTACGGCCCTGGGGCTTCCCGTACTCCCTGTTCCTGCTCTGCGCGAGCGGCAGGCTGACGCGCACCCGCGTCGCGCTGGTCAGCGTCGGCGCCGCCGAGATCCGCAACCGGCCCACCCGCGCCCTGGTCCGCTGGTCGGGCCGCCTGGCCGCCTACCGGTCCTACCGGGACGCCCAGTCCCGGGACGCCATGCGGGCGATGGGCGTGGACACCGCGCGCGACGAGGTCTACCCGGACCTCGCCTTCTCCCTGCCGGCACCGCAGTCGAGCGCGCCCTCGGACGTGCCCGGCACGGTCTGCGTCGGCGTCATGGACTTCCACGGCGGCAACGACGACCGCGCCCGCGCCGACGAGATCTACGCGCGCTATCTCGACGGGACGATCCGGTTCGTGCGCACGCTGGTCGAGGAGGGCAGGCCGGTCCGGCTGCTCACCGGTGACCGGTGCGACGCGACGGTGGTCGCCGCGATCCTCGAAACGGTCGACTCACCGTTGGTCACCGCGGCCGAACCGGCCTCCCTGGACGACCTGATGAACGAGATGGTGGCCGCCGACACCGTGGTGGCGGTCCGCTACCACAACCTGATCTGCGCGCTGAAGACCGGCACACCTGTGCTCGCGCTCAGCTACGCGGCGAAGAGCGACGCGCTCATGGAGCGGATGGGCCTCGGCGCGTACTGCCACCCGGCGCGCGAGGTCGACGCCGACCGGTTGCTGGAGCAATTCCGGGCGCTGGAGAAGCGAGCGCCCGAACTGCGAGGGACCCTCACCGAGCGGAACCAGGCCGCCGCACGCCAACTGCAGGACCAGTTCAGCTCGTTGACCGCGGCCGTGTTCCCCGCGACCCACCACACCCACGCCCGCCAGGAGTCTCCATGAAAGCCACCGAAGTCCCGGAGATCGCCGGCGCGTTCCTCTTCGAGCCGACGCCGTACACCGACGAACGCGGCTTCTTCTGCCGCACGTTCGACGCCGACGTGGTCCGCTCGGTGGGCCTGGACCCGGACGCCTTCGTCCAGGACAGCCTGTCCCGCTCGGTGCGGGGCGTGGTGCGTGGCCTGCACCTGCGCTCCGGCGCGGGCGAGGCCAAACTGGTGCGGTGCTCGTACGGGCGGATCTTCGACGTCGTCGTGGACCTGCGTCCGGATTCGCCGACTTACCGCCATTGGACCTCCTTTGAACTCACAGGAGAATCACAACCAACTCTTTACATTCCCGCGGGATGCGCGCACGGTTTTCAAGCACTGACCGATACCGCCGACACCTCGTACCGGATCGACCGCCCGCACGATCCGTCGGAGGACGTGACCATCGCCTTCGACGACCCGGAGCTGGCCATTCCCTGGCCGCTGCCGGTTGCACTGATGTCCCAGCGGGACCGGGAGGCGCCGAGCCTCGCCGAGGTCCTGAAGCACAGAGAAAGTTGAGGTCCTCGTGGACACCGAAGTGCTTGACCTGCCCCTGTCGCGGACAGCCAACGAGCGGCTGCACGCGCTGATCCCCGGGGGCGCTCACACCTACGCCAAGGGCGACGACCAGTACCCCGAGAACCTGGCCCCGGTCATCAGCCACGGCAGCGGTGCCCACGTGTGGGACGTCGACGGCAACCGCTACATCGAGTACGGCTCCGGCCTGCGGTCGGTCAGCCTCGGCCACGCCCACCCGCGCGTGATCGAGGCGGTGCGGCGCGAACTCGGCCGCGGCAGCAACTTCGTCCGGCCGTCGATCGTGGAGGTCGAGGCCGCCGAGCGCTTCCTGGCCACCGTGCCGACGGCCGAGATGGTGAAGTTCGCGAAGAACGGCTCCGACGCCACCTCCGCCGCGGTCCGCCTCGCCCGCGCCGCCACCGGCCGCACGCGGGTGGCCCTCTGCTCCGACCATCCGTTCTTCTCCGTCGACGACTGGTTCATCGGCACCACCCCGATGTCCGCGGGCATCCCGTCGACGACCACCGAGCTCATCGCCTCCTTCCCCTACGGCGACCTGGCCGCCACGGAGGAGCTGCTCGCCCGCTACCCGGACGAGATCGCCTGCCTGATCCTCGAACCCGCCACCCACACCGAGCCCCCGCCCGGCTACCTCGCCGGCCTGCGCCAACTGGCCGACCGGCACGGCTGCGTCCTGATCTTCGACGAGATGATCACCGGCTTCCGCTGGTCCGAGGCGGGCGCCCAGGGCCTCTACGGCGTCGTGCCCGACCTCTCCACCTTCGGCAAGGCGCTCGGCAACGGATTCGCCGTCTCCGCGCTGGCCGGGCGCCGCGACCTGATGGAGCGCGGCGGACTGCGCGACTCCACCAGCGACCGGGTGTTCCTCCTGTCCACCACGCACGGCGCCGAGACGCACTCCCTGGCGGCCGCGATGGCCGTGCAGGCCACCTACGTCGAGGAGGGCATCACCGCACGGCTGCACTCCCTCGGCGAGCGGCTGGCCGCCGGTGTCCGCGACGCCGCCGAGGCCATGGGCGTCGGCGACCACGTCGTCGTCCGGGGCCGGGCCAGCAACCTGGTCTTCGCCACCCTCGACGAGAACCTGCAACCGTCGCAGCAGTACCGCACCCTGTTCCTGCGCCGACTCCTCGCGGGCGGAGTGCTCGCCCCGTCCTTCGTGGTGAGCAGCGCGCTCGACGACGAGGACATCGACCGCACGGTCGACGTGGTGGCCCAGGCGTGCGCGGTGTACCGCAAGGCACTTGACGCCTCCGATCCCACTCCCTGGCTGGCCGGGCGGGCGGTGAAGCCGGTGTTCCGCCGCCTGGCGTGAGGTGACATGACGTCAGGGGCGCTCGCGCCGACCGGCGACGGCCGTCCTGCGGGACGGCCGGTCACCCAGCCGGTCGGCCGCCCGGTCGACCAGCCACGCGGTCGCCGGAACCACCGCCAGCGCGGTGCACCAGCCGCCGAGGGCGTCGGTCGGATAGTGCGCGCCCAGCCCGACCTCCGCCCACCCCATGACCGCGCCGGCCACCAGCCCCGCCGCGAGCACGAGTGACGTACCGGCCGCCTTCCCGAGGGCGAACCGGTCCGTCGCGAGCAGCGCCGCCATGAGGGCGAGCGCGGTGGCGAAGGCGGTGTGCCCGCTCGGGTACGACAGGTTGCCGGGCCCGTGGATGGTCCGCCCCACCACATGCTTGAGGACCGTGGTCGTCCCCACGGTCACGCCGGCCCCGGCGACGACGAGTACGGCAGCACGGGGAAGCCGAAGCAGGAGACAGCCCACCACGCCGGCCACGATCACCGTCGCCGACCCCGCGGGTTCCCCCAAGAAGTCCAGCACCAGGGCGACTTGGCGCCACGGCGCCCGCACACTGTCCGACGTCGGCGGGAAGATCCACCGGTCCACCGCACCGGGCGCGCTGTGCCCGGAGTACAGCACCCCGATGACCACGACCACCAGCGCGGCGAGCACCCCGATCAGCCCGAGCCGTGGACGCAGCGACGGGGGCAGCACCGCACGCGCCGCGAACTCGCCCGACCCGGCTTCCAGGTCCTCTCCTGCCGCACGATCCAACGCGAGCCCCCCGTCGTGTCCCCTTCGCGAGCCATCAGCACCCTAACTCCTGGGCATCGAGGACGCGCAGACGAGGGAATTGCGGGCCGCTGGACTCCGCCAGGTGGCAACGGCGGTGGAGGGGTACGAGTTCGGGCTGCTGGGGGCGTTGAGCGGTCGCCGTGGCGGACGTCGACTGGATCTGGGCAGTCCGCTGCAGTGCGCGGTCCTGGTCCGGCTGCTGCTCGCGGAGGGGCGGCAGTGCGGGCTCGACGACCTCATCGACGCGCTGTGGGAGGAGCCGTCGGCCCACGCGGTGCGCTCGGTGCAGACGTACGTCTACCGCATCCGTCGTCTCTCGCTGGGCGAGGAGCGGTCCCTGCTGGAGACCACGCAGGGCGGATACCGGCTCGACATCGCGGAGCGGGACGTCGACGCCCAGCGCTTCGAGCGGCTCATCCGTGACGGCGAGGAACTGCGGGCCGCGCGGCAGACCGGCCAGGCGCTGCGCGCGTTCGACGCCGCGCTGGCGCTGTGGTCGGGGGAGCCGCCGTCCGGGGTGCCCGGTCCCTACGCCCGGCGGCACCGCCGACGGTTCGCCGAGCCGCGGCTGAACGCCCAGATTGCGCGGCTGGGATGCGCCGACG
This sequence comes from Streptomyces sp. NPDC001100, assembly GCF_053598575.1. Taxonomy (NCBI): domain Bacteria; kingdom Bacillati; phylum Actinomycetota; class Actinomycetes; order Kitasatosporales; family Streptomycetaceae; genus Streptomyces; species Streptomyces sp. NPDC001100. Next base: position 215,480 of record NZ_JBSFKO010000009.1, on the reverse strand, counting down.
AACTGGGCGGGCACACCCGCGTGGCCACGGAACTGATCTCGCTGATCGCCGACCATCCCCTGCGGGAGGACCTGTACGCGCTCCGCATGCGCGCCCTGCACCGCCCGTCGTCACCCTCTCCTTCCCGGCCCACGCCACCCGACGGCTCCGCCTCGGGACCAGCACGCTCAACGCACCCTTCCACTCCCCGCTTCTCCTGGCCCGCGCGCTGGTGTCCGTCGACATCCTCAGCGGGGGACGGCTCGACGTCGGATTCGGGCTCGGCTGGTCGTCCGACGAGTACGGGTCCATCGGGGTGCCGTGGCCAGGACGCGGAGCCCGGCTGGAGGAGATCCTGGACGTCCTGGAACACGTCCGGTCCGGCTCCTCGGCCGAGTACAAGGGGGAGCTGTGGACGATCCCGAGCGCGCACATCGAGACCCTCCCGGTGCAGCGCCCCCGCCCGCCGGTCCTCCTGGGCGGTTTCACCCCGGCCACGCTGGAACGCATCGGCCGGCGCGCGGACGGCTGGGCCGGAGTCGCCCTCCCGGTGCCCCAACTCGCCTACGTCATCAGCCAGATCCGGCAGTTCGCGGAGGCGGCCCGACGTGACCCCGACAGCCTGCGCACCGTCGTCCGCGTGAACCCCACGGTGACGGCCGGGGCCGCACCGGACGACGCCGTTCCGCACCGGGGAACCGTCGTCCAGGTCTCGGACCACCTGCTCGCCGCCCACGCGGCAGGCGCCGGCGAGGTCCTCGTCGACCTGCGGCAGACCGCGCGGAGCGCGGACGAGCCGACGGACCTGGCACACCGCTTCCACGAGCAGCTGAGCAAGGGTTGGGGAGCACCATGTCCGACGTAGTCGCCTCGAAACCGGATGTCCACGACATGGTCGTGGTGCACCTGCACCGCACGTTCCGGCAGTCCTGCGCGGAACTGCCGGCCCTGGTGCGAGGACTGCGCCCCGGCGACACCGCGCGGGCCGCGCTGGTCGTCGACGCGGTGCGGTTCATGCTCATGGGCCTGGAAGCCCACCACACCAGCGAGGACGAGTACCTCTGGCCCCTGCTCACGGCACGCACGTGAGCGCGCGCCGAGGCGGTCGCGCGCCTGGAGGAACAGCACCACCGCCTCGAAGAACTGGTCACGGAGGTGAGGGGCGCGCTGGACGCACTGGCCGCCGACCATCTGAGCGTCGCCGAATGGGAGAAACTCGGCGAGGTCAGCCTGGCGAAGCTGGACAAGAAGGACCTGCTGCGCGCCTTCAGCGCGTTGATGGCCGTGGCGACCCCCGAAGAACAACGCACCCTCCTCACCAAGGCCCCGGCCCCCGCCCGCCTCCTCTGGCGCCTCTCCGGCCGCCGCGCCCACACCCGCAGGTAGGCCCGTCTGCGCGCGGTCCACGGGGGCTGAGCGACCGGGGCCGATGCCCGTACAGAGTTGCTTATGGTGCAGCATGTTGCGTGAGAGGCAACGTCGAATCCGGGGTTCACCTGTCCTCTGGATGCCTTGACAAGGGTTTGGGGGCGCCCTCAAACTGACGTTGCGCTTACCGCAATCCGTTTCGCTATACGCACCGAGGTGTCATGATGATTCCCGCGTGCCTTCTCGTGGATCTGCCGCGAGGCGAGGCCTACCGGCTCGACATCGATCCGCCGGTTTCGGTGTTCCACACCGACGACGGCGAGGTCTTCGCCATCGACGACACGTGCACTCACCAGGACGCCTCGCTCGCCGACGGCTGGCTGGAGGGGTGCGAGGTGGAATGCCCGCTGCACGCTTCGAAGTTCGACCTGCGGACGGGAGCGGTCGACGCCCCGCCGGCCAAGCGCCCGGTGCGTACCCATGAAGTGCTCGTCCAGGACGGCATGATCTACGTCGTGCCGTCCACGGACGCCCCGAACCTGCCGCCCTGCGTCGCGTCCCGGCTCGCCGGCGGACCCGCGTGAGGACCGTGGCCGTGGTCGGCGCCTCGCTGGCCGGGCTGTCGGCGGCACGCTCGCTGCGGAAACAGGGCTACGACGGACGGCTCGTCGTCATCGGCGACGAACCCCATCGCCCGTACGACAGACCGCCGCTGTCCAAGGAGTTCCTGGCCGGAACGGTCGGCGAAGCCGATCTCCTGCTGGAGGCGGACGGCGAGGACCTGCGCGCGGAGTGGCTCCTCGGCGCCCGTGCCGTCGCCCTCCAAGTCGACGGCGCGGAAAGGGTGTTGACCCTCGACGACGGCCGGGAGGTCCGCGCCGACGGCGTCGTCCTCGCGACCGGCGCGGTGGCACGGAACCTGCCGGGCACGGACGGCCTGGCCGGCGTGCACACCCTGCGCACCCTGGACGACGCCCGTGCCCTGCGCGACGAACTCGCCCTGGGCGGACGGCTGGTGGTGATCGGCGGCGGCTTCATCGGCGCCGAGGTCGCCTCCACCGCGTACGCCCTGGGACTGGACGTGACGGTGATCGAAGCGGCACCGACCCCCCTTGCGGGACCGCTCGGTGAGACCATGGGCAGCATCGTCTCCGCCCTCCACGAGGCCCACGGCGTACGGCTGTTGTGCGGTGCCGGGGTGAAAGGGCTGAGCGGGGAGGACCGGGTCGACGCCGTGCTGCTGGAGGACGGGCGGACCGTCCCCGCCGACATCGTCGTCGTGGGGGTGGGCGCGCGACCGTGCGTCGACTGGCTCGGAGGCTCCGGCGTCGAGCTCGACAACGGCGTCAAGTGCGGCGCGGACGGCCGTACCAGCCTCGCCGGGGTGGTCGCCGTAGGAGACTGTGCCAACTGGTACGACCCGCGGGCCGGTTCGCACCGCCGGGTCGAGCACTGGACCGGGGCGCGGGAGCGGCCCGACGCGGCGGTGGCCGCGCTGCTGTCCTGGGGGGCGGCGGAACCGGGGATGCCCCGGCCGCCGTACTTCTGGTCGGACCAGTACGGCGTGAAGATCCAGTTCGCCGGTCACGCGGCCGGTGCCGACAGTGTGACCGTCGAGGAGGGCGCCCCCGGCGACCGGAGTTTCCTCGCCGTCTACCGGTGTGCCGGCCAGCCGGTCGCCGTGCTCGCGATGAACCAGCCGCGGCTGTTCATGCGGTGGCGCAAACAGCTTGCCGCCACGGTGAGTTGACCGTAACTACGCCGTCCGGAGTCGTTCGTCCCGGCGCGTGACCGACCGATCCACGACGTTCTCCGAGGAGTGCACTGTGACCTCGACCAGCCTGCCGGACAGCCTGATCGCCACCCTGCCCGGCTCCTCCTACACGGACCCGGCCATCTTCGCCCAGGAACAGGAACGCATCTTCGAGACGATGTGGTTCTGCGTCGCGCGCTCCTCCGACCTGGCCAAACCCGGCGCCTTCCGGACCGTGGACGTCGGCCGCGAGAGCATCCTCGTCACCCGCGCCCGCGACAACTCCATACGCGCCTACTTCAACGTCTGCCGGCACCGCGGCGCCAAGCTCTGCACCGAGGAGGCCGGAGAGGTCAAGCGGGCCTTCCAATGCCCGTACCACGCCTGGACGTACGACCTGAACGGCAAGCTGGTCGCGGCGCCGAACTTGACGAAGATGCCCGATGTCGGCCGTACCGAATTCGGACTCGTGAGTGTCGCCGTCCGTGAATGGCTCGGCTATGTGTGGGTCAACCTGGCGGAGAACCCACCGTCGTTCGACGAGGACGTCATCAGCGAGGTCGTCACCCGGCTCGGCGACGTGGAGTCCCTTGAGCACTACGACATCGACCACCTCTCGGTGGGCCGGCGCATCGTCTACGACGTGAAGGCCAACTGGAAGCTCATCATCGAGAACTTCATGGAGTGCTACCACTGCGCCACGATCCACCCCGAACTCACCGAAGTACTCCCGGAGTTCGCCGACGGCTACGCCGCGCAGTACTACGTCGGCCACGGCGCGGAGTTCGGCGAGGAGGTGCGGGGCTTCACCGTGGACGGGTCGGAAGGGCTCGACCGCATCCCGGGGGTGAGCGAGGACCAGGACCGCCGCTACTACGCGATCACCATCAAGCCGCAGGTGTTCATCAACCTCGTCCCCGACCACGTTATCTTCCACCGGATGTACCCGGTGGCCGTCGACCGCACGATCGTCGAGTGCGACTGGCTCTACCTCCCGCACGTCGTCGAGAGCGGCAAGGACGTCAGCCGGTCCGTGGAACTCTTCGACCGGGTCAACCGCCAGGACTTCGAGGCCTGCGAACGCACACAGCCCGGAATGAGCTCACGGATGTACGCCAAGGGCGGGGTGCTGGTGCCCAGCGAGCATCACATCGGCGCGTTCCACGACTGGGTGAACGAGCGTCTGGGGATCACCCCGGGGTGACTCAGCCCAGGTAGCCCATGCGGTGGCTGATCTCCTCGGCGCCCTTGACCAGGATCGGCGCGAGTTCGTGCAGCCGCTCCTCGGTGAACCGGTAGGCCGGCCCCGAGGCGCTGACCGCGGCGATGACCTCGCCGTCCCGGTTGCGCACCGGTGCGGCCACGGCGTGCAGCCCGACCTCCAACTCCTCCAGCGTCCAGGCGTATCCGCGCTCCCGGGCCTCGGCGAGGTTCTTCTCCAGCTTGGTCTTCGAGGTGATGGTCCCCGGGGTCACCTTCTTCAGGCCGGCCTCCGACAGCAGCGCGGCGCGCTCCTTGGCGGGCATGTGTGCCAGCAGGACCTTGCCGCTGGAGGTGGCGTGCAACGGGGTGAGTTCACCGACCCAGTTGTGCGCGGTGACGGCGCCGGGGCCGCGGACCTCGTACAGGTTGATCGCGTACTGCTCCTGCATCACCGCGATGTTGACCGTCTCGCCGATCTCCTCGGCGAGACGCTCGCAGACCGGGCGGCCCTGCTGGGTGATGTCGATCCGCCCGGTGACCGCGCCGGCCAGCCGCACGATCCCGAAGCCGAGCCGGTACTTGCCGCGCTCACCCGCCTGCTCCACCAACCCCCGCGCCTCCAGCGCCCCGAGCAGCCGGAACGCGGTCGACTTGTGCACGTCGATCTCACCGGCCACCTCGCTGACCCCGGCCTCGCCGCGCTGGGCGAGAATCTCCAGCACGCTGATGGCGCGGTCCACGGACTGCACCCCGCCGGACTGCGAACCTGTCGTTTCAGTATCTGGACTGTAGTTGCTCACAGCGAAACTATACGCGTAGTACGCTACAAGGTGTTTACTGTGGGGACTCTGACCAGGTCTTTTGGGCTGGTAGCGGCGGATTCAGGTGCCGGGAGGCGTCCTGGCTCCACCTGCGGGTTCCCGGGAGTTCCCGCGAAAGTGTGCGCTGATCGTGCGCTGGGTCCGGGGGTGCCGGGCCGGATGACCGTTGCTGCGCCGGGCGACGGTGGGGCTGTTGAAGCCGTCGGGCCCGCGGACGCGGGGAACGAGGTCCACGGTGGCAACCCGACGCTGCGGTCCGTGCTGGACGAGCGGCAGGTCGGCCACGTCGCTCGCCGTCGCGTGCTCCGCTGAAGTCACCACTGGTGCAGGGAAGTTCCGCACGGACGTCCTGGCCGCGAAGACATCCGCCGCAACGCAACCGCACCACCGGCGAACTCGCCTACTGCCGCTGCTGGTCACCGACCCCGACGCCCCTGGCCTTGCACGCCCACGCCTTGCTCACCGTTGTCCGCGCCGACGATCACGTCGACCACCCCGCCCCGGACGGATCGTGTGCCGCCCACAGGGCGCGGCGTACGGGCACGTCGCCTGCCGCCAGGGGTGAGGCGTGCCCCATGGCCCGGGCCATGGGGGCGCAAACCTGGGTGAACTCGGGCCCGGAACCGAGGGACATGGCAGTCCTGTCCTTTCGGCTCACGGGTCTGAACTGGTGCGATGCGGCGACAACTCGACCGCTTGCAGAGAGACGCGACGCGATCGCCGTGCCGGGGAAGGCCGCCTAGGTGAGAGAGGCGGCGGCGGGAAGGACGAGGACCTTGCCGGAGAGCGCGCCATCTGCGGCCTCGGCGTGCAGTGCCGGCAGTTCGGCCAGGGGCACCCGGCGAGCGATGTCGACGTGCAACGCTCCGGAGTCGACCAGCGTCACCAGCCTCGCCAGCTGCGCGGCGTCGCTGTTGACGAAGAGGTTGACGCCGCGCACGCCGCGTTCCTCGTCGGAAGGCGCGGGCATCCACACCGTCGTGTTCACCACGATGCCGCCGTCGCGGACGACGGAGGTCAGCGCGGCCAATTGCATCGGATCGACCGGCGCGAGGTTGAGCACGACGTCGACCAGCGCGGACAGCTCGGGGACCCCGTGGCCGAACACCTCATCGGCACCCGCCGTCCTGACGCGTTCACTGCTGCGCGGTCCGGCCGTGGCGATCACATGTGCGCCGGCGTGCTTGGCCAGTTGGACGGCGTAGCCGCCGACCGCGCCGCCCGCACCGTTGATCAGCACCCGCTGGCCGGCGGTCAGCTTGGCGTGGTCGAAGAGGGCCTGCCAGGCGGTGAGCCCGACCAGCGGCAACCCGCCCGCGTCGGCCAGCGGGATGCTCGCGGGCGCCGCCGTCAGCAGGCCGGCCGGTGCGAGCGCGTACTCCGCCGCCGCGCCGGCACCGGTCATCGGCAGGAAGCCGACAACCTGGTCACCCGCCCTGACCCCGGCGACACCCTCGCCCAGTGCGTCGACCGTGCCCGCGACGTCGATGCCGGGGGTGTGCGGCAGGGTCACCGGGATGGGGCCCTGCATGAAGCCCGCGCGGATGTTGCCGTCGACCGGGTTGAACGACGTCGCGGCCACCCGGATCCGGACCTCCCCGGCCGCGGGGACCGGCTGTTCCACGTCCTCGTAACGCAAGACGTCCGGAGAACCGTACTCATGGAAACGTACAGCTTTCATGGCACATGCCACCTTTCATGACGGGGAAATATGCTTCAAATCTGAAGCATTATGGAACCTGGGCATGCCTCGGCTTCGAGACAGTGCCTTCAGGTGTGTGAGGGAAGACAGCCGCTAGGCGGCGGTCAGGAGCTGAAGCTTGCCGTGGCTGGGGGAGCCGGGCACGGCGGTGAACACCAGCAGCGTCTGATGCTGCTCCGGATCCAGCAGCATCTCGGCGTACAGTTCCAGCTCCCCCAACTCGGAGTGCAGGTAGCGCTTGAGGTCGTGATGGTGGGTCACTCCCACCTCGTGCAACCGCCAGATGTTCGCGAACTCGGAACTGACCTCCAGCAGCGCCGCGACGATCTCGCCGGCCCTCCCGGTGGGATCCGCCGTGTACGCGTCCCGGATCTCCGCGGCGAAGACCCTGCCCCGTATCGGATGGTCCTCGACGGGGTACAGCCCACGGACCCGCGGATCACCGGTGAACCAGCGGTAGACCAGGTAACGGGACATGCCCGAGTACTGGGTGTAGTCACCGAGCAGGGCGACCGCCGGGCGCGTCTGCAGCAACGCCTCGCCGAGCCGTGACAGCACGATCGCGGGCACGTCCGAGAGACCGGCGACGATCCGCAGCATCGTGGGACCGATGTAGTCGTCCCGAAGGACTCGCCGCGGCGCCGGGATTCCGCCCAGAACGAAGAGGTGGTCACGCTCGCTCTCGTTGAGACGCAGTGCCCGGGCGAGTGCGACGAGTATCCGCTCCGACGGAGCCGGACCTCGCTGCTGCTCGATACGGCTGTAGTAGTCGGCCGACATCCCGGCCAGCGCCGCCACCTCCTCGCGCCGCAGCCCGCCGGTGCGGCGCCGCTGCCCGCGGGGCAGCCCGACATCCTCCGGCTGCAACGCCTCACGACGCGCTCGGAGAAAATCCGCCAGCAACGCCCGGTCCATCGTCCGACCTCCTCTGTTCGACAGGGCAATCCTGACCCGAACCGGGAACCGGATGAAGGGCGGTTCTAACCGCGGACAAGTTGTCCCTGGCTGGTGCTGTGACCACATGGGTTTGCCGAGGCGGCGGCTTCGGCGGCATCGTCGATCACCCGGCCATTCTCCGCGCGCTGTGGCCGAGTTACGCGCTGGGCTACCTGTTCGGGCACTTCGGCACCGCCTTCTTCGCGCTCGCCGCGGTCGTGCTCGCGGTCACCGGCGCGGAGGCGCTCTACGCGGACATGGGGCACTTCGGCCGCCGCGCCATCACCCGCGGCCGGCTGTTCCTCGTCTTCCCCGCCTGCATCCTCAGCTACTTCGGCCAGGGCGCCCTGATCCTCGACGACTCCGCCAACATCAGCAGCCCGTTCTTCCTCCTCGTGCCCTGCTGGGGACGGTGGCCCATGGTCCTGCTCGCCACCGCGGCCACCGTGATCGCCTCCCAGGCGGTGATCACCGGCGCGTACTCGGTCGCCTCGCAGGCGGCGCGGCTCTGCTATCTGCCGAGGCTTGCGGATCGCGCACACCTCCGAGTCCACCATCGGTCAGATCTGCGTCCCCCGGATCAACTGGCTGCTGATGGTCTCGGTCCTCACCCTGGTCTTCGCGTTCCGCAGCTCCGCCGCGCCTGCCTTCGCGTTCGGCATGGCGGTCACCGGCACCAGCACCATCACCACCCTGCTGTTCTTCTCCGTCGCCCGCGCGAAATGGGGCACCCCGGTGTGGCTGATCGCCACCGGCGCGACCCTGCTGCTCTCCGTCGACCTGCTGTTCGTGGCGGCCAACCTGACCAAAATCGTCCACGGCGCGTGGCTGCCGCTGCTGATCGGTATCACCGCGTTCACCGTCATGACGACCTGGCAGCACGGCCGTGAGGTCGTCACCGCGGAACGGGCCGAACACGAGGGTTCCCTGCGCGGGTTCGTCGACCAGCTCCGCAGTGGGGAACGGCCGGTCCTCCGGGTCCCCGGCACGGCGGTGTTCCTCAACCGGGGCAAGCAGACGGCGCCGCTCGCCATGCGGGCCGACGTGGAACGCAACCATGTGCGGAACGAGCAGGTCGTGATCCTCTCCATCGAGACCGAGACCGAGACCGAGACCGTGTCCCGCGTCCCGGTCGACCGGCGGGTGGTCGTCGACGGCCTCGGTTACGCCGACGACGGCATCGTCCACGTCACTCACCGCCCGCTTCGGCTCCGTGGAGACGCCGGACGTGCCCGGCGCGTTGGCGCTGCTCGACCCGGCCGACACGGAGGGCCCGTTGCTGCTCGACGAGGCCTCGTACTTCCTGTCGACGATCGAGCTCCGGCGCGGCCCGGCATCGACGATGGCGCCCTGGCGCAAACGGCTGTTCGTCGCCACCTCCCACATCACGGCCGACGCCGCCGGGCACTTCGGACTGCCCCGCGACCGTACGGTCATCATGGGCTGGCACATCGAGGTGTAGCGGCGGGTCGGTTCCCGGTGGACGGCGATCGGGACCGGTATGGATCGATCGGGACCGATGTGGATGTCGTGCGCTTCAGCGGCGGTCCCGGGCGAGGGCGGCCACCTCGCGTACGGCCTCGGCGACGGCCGGGGCGTCCTTCTTGAGGATCGCGTCGTGGTTGCTCGCGACCTTCGCGCTGATCCTGATGTTCGCGTTGCGGGCGACCACTCCGTCGAGGCTGGCGCGGATCAGTTCCTGCTCGTCGCCCTTGCTGCCGAGGGACGCCCCGGAAGCGACGACGTATCGCGCCGGGACGGTGATGTTGTCCAGGACCGGGCCCAACTCCCGCGCGCGGGCGATCCTGCCGAGCTCGATGTTGCTGTCCGCCATCTGTTCCGCGTTCATCCGCGGGGTCAGGCCCGTCGGGCGCAGCAGCGGCATGAACAGGTTCAGCCGCCGGAAGGTCTTCCGGATCCGCTGCTCCATGGCCTCGTCCAGCCAGTCGTGCGGCTGCGCGCCCTCGACCAGGACCGCGCCCAGCGCCCGGTCCGGATTGCGCGCGGCCCAGTGCGCCGCGACGAACGCCCCGTAGGACCAGCCCACCACCAGCGCCCGTTCCACCCCACGGGCCGCCAGGACGGCGTCGACATCCCGGACGGCGGCCTCGAAGGAGTAGTCCGCGGACCGCTTCGACTTCCTGCCCCGGGCCCGCTCGTCGTAGGTGATGTGCCGCCACTCGACGCCCAGTTCGGCGATGACCCGCCCCCAGTACCCCTGGGTGGCGAACTGGCCGTTGAGATAGACCACCGGGACTCCGGGACCGCCGGAGTCGGTGACGGCCAGGGCCGTGTCGTCGACCGGAACCATGCCGGTCCACTTCGAATCGGCCGAGGACGTGCTGTTCTTCGCCATGTTCTGTTCCTCCTGGTCGCGTGGGAGTTTCTGGTACGGCGTACGGCGGTTTCCTGCCGCTGTTCGCTCAGAGGCTGCGGGCGGTGATGTCGCCGCGGGAGGTGGTGGCGCGGATGTCGAGCGCGGTGGTGCCGTCGTTCTTGAGGGAGTTGCTGACACGGCCGTAGCCGGTGTCGGCCTCCAGGGCGGCCGAGACGCCGGTGGCGGCGCCGACCGAGATGTCACCGGACTCGGTGCGGAGCACGACCGTGCCGCGCACGGCCTCGGCGATCCGGATGTCACCCCGCGCGGTGCTGATCTCGGCGGGACCGCCCAGCCGGCCGACCTCGACATCGCCGTCGACCGCGGTGAGCCGGACGCCCGCGGCCTCGTCGATCTTGATCCGGCGGTACGCACCTTCGAAGGCGACGTCACCGAGACGTCCCACGCCACGGAGTTCGGCACCGGCGGCCCTGGCCTCGACACGGGAACCGGCGGGCAACTGGACCGTCACCTCCACGGAACCGGAGGGGCCGAAGAGCCGGCTGTCCGGGGCCTGAGTCGTGATGCGCAGGACACCGTCGGCGTAGGCGACCTCCGTCCGCTCGGCGGTCTTGGCGTCGCGGCTCTTGGCGGGGTCGGCGGGCAGGACCTCGACGGTCGCGTCGGCACGGTCGGCGGCGATGAAGTGGACGCGTCCGGCGGGGATGTCCAGGACGACGGAGATAGGGGTGGGGGTGTCGAACTTCTGCATGGTGTTCTCCGGGTGTCGGTTCGTCGTTTTCTGACACCGGAAACGCTACGTTGCCTTTCGGTATTCGACAACGAACTTGTTGCGCTCAATCTGCATCTGTACAGTTCAAAGCCTATATATCGTTGCAACGAGTTTGAGGATAATGCAACGCTGGATGGCTCGTTCATTGCAATGGATGAAGAGTGAACGCTATGGTGAGGCGATCAGGGACCGTCACGAAGAACCATCGAGGAGACCGCGATGCCGGGAGGCAGGCTCACCCAGCAGGAACGTCAGCAGATCGCGCTGGGACTGGCCGACAGCCTCCCCTACGCCGAGATCGCCCGCCGCCTCGACCGCCCGACCTCGACGGTCACCCGTGAGGTGATGCGCAACGGCGGCCCCACCACCTACCGTGCAGACCTGGCCCACCGGGCCACGGAACGCCGCGCCCACCGGCGCAAGCACACCCCGCCCCCGGGGCAAGGGGCGCCGCTGCCGGGGCGCGGGCGCGACGACGAGGCCGTGCGCGAGTACGAGGAGGCCTTCACCACCCTCCTGATGCAACAGGGCCTGCCCAAGATGACAGCCCGGGTGCTGACCTGCCTCTTCATCGCCGACGCCGGGAGCCTCACCGCGTCCGAACTCGTGCAGCGTCTCCAGGTCAGTGCGGCCTCCGTCTCCAAGGCGATCGCGTTCCTCGAAGAGCAGGGCCTCGTCAGCCGGTCACGCGACGAAAGCCGGCGCGAGCGCTACTACGTCGACGACGGAGTCTGGTACAAGTCGACGATCGCCAGCGCCCGTGGCATCGCCCAGGTCGCCGACATCGCACGGCAGGGCGTCGGTGTCCTCGGCCGCGACAGCCCGGCCGCCGCCCGCCTGGAGAACATCGCCCGCTTCAGCGACTTCATCAGCGAGAGCATCCTCCGCGCCGCGGAACAGGTCCGCGAAGTCCTCTACACGAAGCCCGAAATCCGGGACGACACCGGTGGCGCCACCGCGGCCGGTGCGGATCGCGGACAGACGGCCACTGTCCGGCGAGGCGTCAGCGGACGTGACGGCCGAGCATGTCGGTGACGTCGGTGAAGACCCGCTCTCCCGCTGTCGCCGCAGCCGGGGAAAGGGTGTCGAGCGTGAGGAATCCGTGGACCATCCCGGCCTCGACGCGGTGGCTGACGGGAACGTCCGCGTCGGCCAGCCGAGCGGCATAGGCGTCGCCCTCGTCCCGGAGCGGGTCGTGCTCGGCGGTGACGACAACGGCGGGCGGCAGCCCACGGAGATCGGCGGCGTGCAGCGGGCTGACCTCGGGATCGGCCCGCCGGGACGGGTCGGGGACCCACTGTTCGGCTCCCCAGGCGACGTCGTCGGTCGTCAGGCCCCAGCCCGTGGCCTTCGACCGGGTACTGGGGCACGAGAGCGTCAGATCGGTGTTGGGGTACAGCAGGACCTGGGCGGCCGGCAGCGGTCCGCCCTCGTCGCGCAGGCGCAGACAGGCGAGCGCGGCGAGGTTGCCGCCGGAACTGTCGCCCATGACGACGACCGGGCCCGCGGTCCCGGCTCCGCAGACCCCGCCGGCCGCCACCCACCGGAGCGCATCCACGCAGTCGTCCACGGCGGCCGGCCACGGGTGCTCCGGAGCCCGCCGGAAGTCGACGCTCAGCACGGCTGTCCCGGTACCGAGCGCCAGTCGTCGGCATGCCCGGTCGTGCGACTCCAGATCGCCGATCGTCCACATCCCACCGTGAAGGAACACCACCAGTGGCCCGTCCGCCGCCGAGGGCCGGTAGAGGCGGGCGCCCACGGCAGACGACCCGACCGTCAGATCCTCGACGCGGGCCAACTCGGGCCCCGGAGGCCGGACTTCGGCACGACGTCGCTGCGCGCGACGCAACTCCACCGCGCCCACGGCCCGGGCGGGAGGCCCGGGGTCCTGCCGAACAGCTCTGACGAAGGCGGTCAGTTCGACATCGGCGAGTGGAGCGTCGATCGGTTCGGCCATGCGGGCCAGGATGTCATCCTGATCGTCCTCCTGATCGACCGCGCCGGTCTCCCAACCCGTGAGCCGCCCCACGGTGATGTGCCCCGGGACCTGATCACGCACAGCACGCACAGCCCGGCCGGCAGCCGCACGGGTCCGCCGCGGCCTCAACGGGCAGTACGGCGGCGGTGCTTGGCCCGCAGCACCCCTTACCCTGCCAGGCGTCCCGGCCTTCCTTGACCGCGACGGCCGCGATCACCAGGGCGGCCGCCGGATCGGCCCAGGACCAGCCGAGGACGGCGTTGGCGACCAGACCGGCCAGCAGCACCGCCGACAGGTAGGTGCACAGCAGGGTCTGCTTGGAGTCGGCGACCGCCGAGGCCGAACCCAGTTCGCGTCCTGCCCGGCGCTGGGCCGCGGACAGGAACGGCATCACCGCGAGCGACACGGCGGCCAGGGCGACACCGACGTACGAACGGTCGGCCTCGCCCGCCCCGGCAAAGGCACGCACCGACTCCACGGCCACATAGACCGCCAGGGCGAAGAACGAGAGGGCGACGATCCGCAGCGCCCGCGCCTCCCTGGCCTCGCGCACCGCGTGGTCCGCCGCGGAGAACTGCCAGGCGACGGCCGCCGCCGAGGACACCTCCACCACGGAGTCGAGGCCGAAACCGATGAGCGCGCTGGAGGACGCGGCGGTCCCGGCGGCCAGGGCGACGACCGCCTCGACGATGTTGTAGGTGATGGTCGCGCCCACCAACAGCCTTATGCGGCGGGCCAGTTCGTCACGGCGGACCGGGGACGGGCCCGGAGGCGCCAAGGGCTTGCCGGCGCTCATCAGCAGCAGCCCTTCGCGTCGGCGTCCGGGCAGGTGCGGTCGCTCTCCACCGCCAGCACCGCCGTGCGCAGGTCCTGCAGCGCGTGGCCGAGGCGGGGATGGGCGAGCTCGTAGCGGGTACGGCGGCCGACCGGCACGGCGACGACGAGACCGCAGTCGCGCAGGCACGCCAGGTGGTTGGAGAGCCGGGTGCGGGAGATGCCCAACTCCTCGGCCAGATCGGAGGGGTGGGCCGGGGCCTCGCGCAGGGCGAGCAGCAGACGGCAGCGGATCGGGTCGGCGAGGGCGCGGCCGAAACGGGCCAGCACCTCGACCTCGGAGGCAGGACTCAGCACACGGCGACGGTACAGGAAATCCTGAATTCAGGAAATCTTGTACCGTCGGCTGGGGCAATCGGTGGCTCAGTGGTCGTGGGGGCCGGGTCGGTGGACGGGACCGTGGGCGTCGTCGCAGTGCGCGTCCCGGTCGTCGGCGGTGGCGCCGGTGATCTGGAGAAGGTCCGGGCTGTCCTCGCCCAGGTGGTCGACCTGCAGCGTGGCGTGGCCGATGCGGTACTCCTCCAGGAGCATCCTCTGCAGGCCGCGGCGTACGGCGTGGCAGTCGCCGCCCGGCTCGACCAGGACGTGGGCGGACAGGGCGCTCTGGCCGGAGGTGATCGTCCAGACGTGCAGGTCGTGCACCTCGACCACGGTGTCCTGCGCGGCCAGGCGGTCCCCGAGGACATCGGGGTCGATCCCGGCGGGCGCGGCTTCGAGGAAGATCCGTCCGGAGTCGCGGACCAGCCCGTAGCCGGCCTTGAGCATCAGGACGACCACGAACAGGGAGGCGATCGCGTCCGCACGGGCGAAGCCGGTGGTGAGTACGACGGCTCCGGCGACGGCGGTGGCGATGAAACCGAACAGGTCGGTCAGGATGTGCTGGTAGGTGCCCTCCACGTTCAGCGAGGTGCGGTTGGCCCTGGAGATGCACCAGGTGGCCACCAGGTTGACCGCCACTCCGACCAGGGCGGTGACGAGGACCAGGCCTCCGGTGACCTCCGGCGGTGAGACGAGACGCCGTACCGCCTCGTAGGCCAGCCAGATGGAAAGCAGCAGCAGGGTCAGGCCGTTGGCCTGCGCGGACAGGATCTCCACGCGCTTGAGGCCGTAGGTGAAGGGCCCCTTCGCCGGGCGGGCCGCCAGGCGCATCGCGATCAGCGCCAGCACGATGGAGGCGACGTCGGTGAGCATGTGCGCGGCGTCCGAGATCAGCGCCAGCGAGTTGGCCGCGACCCCGACCACGACCTCGGCCAGCATGAACACACTGATCAGCGTGAGGGCGATCGTCAGCCAGCGCCGGTCGGCGTCCGCGGACACTCCGTGGGAGTGGCCGGAGTGACCGCCGCCGCTTTCGTGGTCGTGGCCGCCGTGCTCGTGGTCGTGATGGTCGGACACGGGAGCTCCCAGGGTCGCGGTGTTGCGTCGGCGGAGGGCAAGTCAACCGCGCCTCGGAGGGTTTCTCCAAAGGCTGCAATGAGCACCGTTACCACTGTCACCTGCGGCGATGTCGAAAGCGGCTCAGCGGCAACCGGCGTGTCCCGCCGGCGGCGGCGCCGGTTGCCGGCAGATCAGCCCATGGGCGAGTCGCGCCGTCGCGAGCAGTTCCTCGCGGGACGCGTCGGCGTTGGACCGCACCGACAGTCCGTGCCAGAGGGATTGGACGAGCCCGGTCAGGGCCGACGCGTCGGTGCCGGCGGCCAGTTGCCCGTCCCGGATCGCTCGTTCGACGCGTACGAGGAGGGCCTGCTCGTACGCACTGTGCAGTTCGGCGAGGTAGGCGCTGGTGTCGAGTGTGCTCGTGCTGTCAGCCATGACCGCGCTGATGATGAGGCACCCGGGATGTGCGTCACCGGGCTGGGTGAACTCGTGGACCGAGTCGATGAGGACGCGTTCGAAGACGGTCTGGATGTCCTTCTCGGCGGCGGCCTGTCGGTAGATCTCGCGATAGCGCTCGGCGTAGGTCCGCACCGCTTCCTCGAACAGTCCGGCCTTGCTGCCGAACGCGGCGTAGAGGCCGGGCACGCCGTACAGCGCGCCGGTGCCGGTGGTCCGGCCGTCGGAGCTGAAGGTGATCTGGTCGAGGCCGGGGAACTTCCCCGGCCAGCCGTACGCCTTGGCGTACGCGCCGACATCGAGCAGCAGGCGGCCCTTGACCAGGTTGTTCATGCCGGACACGTACTGGGCGATGTCCGGGGCGCTGTCCGCGGACATCGTGGTGTCGATGCTCTTGAGGTAGTCGTCCCAGCCGGTGTACTGGCGCTTGAAGGTGACGTTGGGGTACTTGGCGTGGAAGGCGGCGAGCAGGTCCGGGGTCATGGTGGTGTCGTCCGCGTCGGCGACCACCAGGGTGATCCGCGTGCCGGTCGGTACGGCGGTGGTGACGGGCCCGGAGGCGCTGTCGGTGGCGGCGCCCTTGGCGCCGGGGGGTCAGGGAACTGCCGCAGGCGGCGAGCAGCGAGGACCCGGCGGCGGCGAGGAGGACGCGTCTGGGCAGACGGGGCGGGAGGGGGAAGTGGCTGTGACTCATGGCGAGTTCTCCTGGGGCGACGGAGAGGGAGGCCGGGCGTCGGGTGGAGGCCGGTCCGGGGCGATGCCGTGGGGGACACGGGAGCAGCGGCGGGCTACTGCAGGAGATCGTTTAATAACGCAGTTGCGTTATATAATCGGCACGGCGCCGATGGGCGGCCGCTCGAGGCGTACCGCTGGTGCGGCTGATCACCAGCAGCCGGCGACAGAACCCGGACGGCACTCTGCGCGGTTTCTTCCGCGACGTCCTGGCCCACCACTTCACCGGCGAACAGGCCACCCGCCGGCTGGAGTCGTTCACCGACGGGGGCCGCCTTGCCGAGCCGTACTCCTATGACGGCGAGCCGCAGGTGTACTGCGATCGAACGCGGGCGCGAGACGCCCGGCCACGTGGGCGGGGACGAAAGGGTCGGCTGGTGGTGAAGACCCCGCGGGGCGATATCTCGGCCGTCGTCAGGCCATGGTCTCGTCGAAGATCCCGCCGTCGGCCTCGGAGCGCTCTCGACAGGAATGCCGTCTGCGGGTCGGCGCGGGGCGAACGCAACGAGTGAGGTCCTGGTGCCGGCATGCACCGTGAGCGTGTGGGCAGCTCGACACCTTGCGCCGGGGTGGACAACGGCCGGTCCCGGGACCGGCCGTGCCGGGCCTTGTCCTCCCTCGGGACGGAGAGGCCTCAACCGCCTCGCCCGACATGCCGGAGCGGTTGAGGGCCCGCACCGGGACCCTCAACCCTCCTCGCGGCGTCAGTCGCCCGGGGTGGGCCGCAACCGCAGCGTCAGGATCTGGAACGGACGCAGCGTCACTTCCACGCGGCCACCGGCGTGTCGGTGGCTCGTAGGATCGGCGAGCGGGCGTTCGAGAAGGTCCGTCGCGGTCACCGAGGCCAGTGGGAACGCGGTCGCAAGGGTGGCGCGGGCGCGTGTGCCACGGGACTCGTAGAGGCGTACGACGACATCGCCCGAGCGGTCGTCGGCGAGCTTCACCGCCTCGACGATCACGCCCTCGTGGTCGACCGCCACCAGGGGGGCGACTGCCGAACCTCCCGGCACCGCGCGTTCCGGGAGGTTGAAGCGGTAGCCCTCACGGGTCGCGTCGGAGACGTCCGCGCCGATCAGGAGCGCGTAGCGGAGGCTGTGCGTTCCCTGGTCCTGGTCGGGGTCGGGGAAGCGGGCAGCCCTGAGAAGGGAGAGTCGGACCGTGGTGGTCGTACCCCCGTCGGGGCGGATGTCACGGGTGACGTCGTGTCCGTAGGTGGAGTCGTTGAGGAGGGCGGCGCCCCAGTCGGGTTCGCCGACATGGAGGAACCGGTGCGCGCAGACCTCGAACTTGGCGGCGTCCCAACTGGTGTTGGTGTGGGTGGGCCGCTCGACGTGGCCGAAGGGGATCTCGGCGGTCGAGTGCGCTGCCCGGACGTCCAGAGGGAAGGCGGCCTTGAGCAGCTTCTCCCGCTCGTGCCAGTCGACCACGGTGTCGATCACCAGACGGCGGGAGCCGGCGGGCAGCGAGAGGTGCTGCTCGATCCGTGAGTCCCCGAAGACCCGGACCACCCGAATGCCGTCGCCGGCCGACGTCACTGACTGTGCCTCAGTGAAGTCGCGGACGGTGTTGCGATAGAACACGTCGATGTCCCAGGCGTCCCACTGGTTGGGAAAGTCCTGGTGCAGTTGGAGCAGGTTCCCGACCGCGCCGGGCGCCAGGGCTTCCCGGCCCGCCGCGTGGTCGTACGCCGAAGTGATGAGGCCCCGGCTGTCCACCGCGACCCGCACCACGCCGTTGTCGAGCACGAATCCGTCCCCGTCCGGCACTGGCGCCACCGGAGCCTCCGGCGACCGGGAACGCGGAGCGGCACCGAACGCGGCGACTCCGCCTCGGGTATGGGGCGCCGCGTTGAAGACGACGGACCCGTCCCCCGGGCCGGCCAGCGCCCGTTGCGCAACGCCGATCAGCTCTTCCAGTTCACGGGCGACGGCCGCGTAGGTCTCCTCCGCCTCGCGGTGCACCCAGGCGATCGACGTCCCGGGCAGGATGTCGTGGAACTGGTGCAGCAGCACCGTCTTCCACAGCCGGTCCAGTGCCTCGTACGGGTAGGGCTGCCCGTGGACCACGGCCGCTGTCGCGGCCCACAACTCGGCCTCGCGCAGGAGGTGTTCGCTGCGCCGGTTGCCCTGCTTGGTGGCGAGCTGGCTGGTGAGGGTGCCGCGATGGAACTCCAGGTACAGCTCGCCGGACCAGACGGGGGCGCCGCCGTTGGCCTGGTACTCGGCGTGGGCGCGCTCGAAGAAGTCGGTGGGCCGCTCGATCTCGATCCGGGCCGAGCCCTCCAGATCCCTCAGGCGTGCGGCGCGGGAGAGCATCTCGCGGGTGGGGCCGCCTCCTCCGTCGCCGTAGCCGAACGGGATCAGGGAGTGGTTGGCGGGGCCCTTGTCCTGGAAGTTCCGTACGGTGTGGGCGACTTCGGCGCCGGACAGCTCGCCGTTGTAGCTGTCGACGGGCGGGAAGTGGCTGAAGACGCGGGTGCCGTCGATGCCCTCCCACCAGAACGTGTGGTGGGGGAACTTGTTGGTGGTGTTCCAGGAGATCTTCTGGGTCAGGAACCAGCGCACCCCGGCCAGCTTCATCAGCTGCGGCAGTGCCGCGTTGTAACCGAAGGTGTCGGGCAGCCACATCTCCTCGGTCTCGACCCCGAACTCCTCCAGGTAGAACCGTTTGCCGTGGACGAACTGGCGTACCAGCGCCTCGCCGCCGCTGATGTTGGTGTCGGGCTCGACCCACAGGCTGCCGGTCGGCAGGAACTGTCCGGTCTTCGCCTTTTCCTGGGCCCGTGCGTAGACCTCGGGTCGGTGTTCCTTCAGCCAGGCCAGCTGTTGCGCCTGGGACATCACGAACTTGAACTCCGGGTGGTCGTCCATGAGTTGCGTGACGTTGGAGACCGTCCGGGCGACCTTGCGGACCGTCTCGCGCAGTGGCCACAGCCACGCGGTGTCGATGTGCGCGTGCCCGACAGCCGAGACGCGGTGCGCGCCGGCATGTGCGGGTGCCGCCAGGGCGGGGGCGAGGAGGACCCGTGCCGCTTCCGCGCTGCCGCCGACGTCCTGGAGATCGATCGCGTCCAGGGCCCGGCCGATCGCCTGGAGAATCTGCCAGCGGCGCGGGGAGTCGGCGGACAGTTCGTGCATCAACTGGCCCAGGACGTCGAAGTCCTGGACGAGTTCGTGGACGGTGCGGTCGAGGACGGCGAGGTCCAGACGCCGCAGCCGGTACAGGGGTTCGCCCGGAGCGTCGCCGTCGTCGTCGAGCCACGGTGCGCGTCCGCCCACCGGGGTGGGGCCGAAGGTCAGCTCGCCGGGCGCGGTGTGCATGACGACCGGATTGGCCGCGGCCTCGACGAAGGCCGTGAACTCCTCGCCGCCCGCCGCCCGTTCGGCGACGGGAACCCAGGTGTTGCGCGGGTTGAGCGCCTTCACCGCAGTGCCGTCGGCGCGGTAGACCAGCCCCTCCGCGGAGAAACCGGGGGAGTGGGTGGCGAAACCGAGGTCCAGCACGGCCTCGACCGTCTCGCCGGCCCATTCCGCGGGGATCGTCCCGCTGACCTTGAACCAGCTCGTCGACCAGGCCGGTCCCCAGCGGTCGCCCACCCGGGCCGGACGGTAGGGGGCGGCCAGGCCTTCGCGTACCGGTACCGGTTCGCCGGGCACGTTCCAGATCTGCACGTCGAGGCGGACGGACCGGGCATGGACGGCGGGCCGGATCCGCTCGTTCAGAACGCGGGCCAGCCGCTTTTCGAGGACGTCACGGTCGTTGTGCATGGGTGTCTTTCTGTGCATGGGTGGGGGAGTCAGCCCTTGAGTGCGCCGCCGAGGGCGAAGCCGCCGCCGAGTTTGCGGGAGAGCAGCAGATAGAGCAGGACCACGGGCATCGAGTAGATGAGGGAGAACGCCGACAACTGCCCGTACTGCGTCTGGTCGTGGGCACTGAGGAAGGTGAACACGCTGACGGAGGCCGGGAGTTTCTCCGGCGACAGCAGCAGGATGAAGGGGACGAAGAAGTTCCCCCACATGCCGATGAACGTGAAGATGGTGACCACGACGACGCCGGGTCGCATCAGCGGAAGCACTACTCGCCACAGCACCTGCATGGTGTTCGCGCCGTCGATGCGGGCGGCCTCCTCCAGGACGACGGGTACGCCGTCCATGAAGTTCTTCATCAGCCAGATGCCGAACGGCAGGGCCGAGGCGGCCAGGAACAGGGTCGTGGCGGGCATCGAGTCGATCAGGTTGACCTGTACGAACATGCTGTACACCGGGATCATCACGGCGGTGATGGGCAGGCCGGTGGAGAACAGGATCGTGTAGAGGAACGGACGCCGCACCCGCGAGCGGTAGCGCGAGAGCGGATAGGCGGCGAGCACCGACACCACGACGGTCACCGCGGTCCCGAAGCCGCACAGCAGCAGGCTGTTGAGCATCGGCCGGTAGGTGGTGTCGACGTTGAGGACCGCGTCGAAGTTGTCGAGCGTCAGCGACGAAGGCATGGTCAGGCGGAAGGAGTTGGTGTCGCTCACCGAGGCGAGCAGCATCCACACCAGCGGCAGCACGTACAGCGCCGAAACCGCCAGTAGTACGGCGTTGATCACGACCCGGCTCGGCCGGAAACGGCGTCTCGGATGCGGGGTGCCGGTTTTCGGGGCGGCCCGTCCGGCGGAGGTGGCGGGGGGCGTGGCGACGGTGGCCATCAGTCGTCCTCCAGTTTCAGCAGCCGGATGTACACGACGGAGAAGAGCGCGCCCACCACGAGCAGCACCAGGGCGATGGCGGTGCCGTAGCCGATCAGGCTGTTCTGGAAGGCCTGCTGGTACATGAAGATCGGCAGCGTCTCGCTCTTGTTGCCCGGTCCGCCGCGGGTCATGGTGTAGATCAGACCGAAGACGGAGAGGGTCTGGAGCGTGATCAGCATCAGGTTGGTCAGGATCGACGGCCTGATGACCGGCAGGACGACCCGCCACAGCCGCTGCCAGGGGTTCGCGCCGTCCATCTCGGCGGCCTCCGTCAACTCCTGGGGCACGTCGTTGATGGCGGCGGTGAAGACCATCATCGAGAACGCCGTCCCGCGCCAGACGTTGGCCAGGCACACCGCCAGGACCGGCATCGTGTACAGCCAGTTCTGCCCCGGGAGATGCAGAGCGTCCAGCAGCGAGTTGAGCGAGCCCTGGTCGTAGAAGAAGGCGTACATCAGATAGCCGGCGACCACCTCGGGCAGGACCCAGGCGGCGATGACGACGCCACTGATGAGTGCCCGCACCGGCTTGGTGGCCTTCTGCATCAGGATGGCCAGCGCCAGCCCGAGCGTGTTCTGGCCGATCACCGCCGAGCCGACCACGAAGACCAGGGTGAGCTTGACCGCGTTGAGG
This sequence comes from Streptomyces sp. NPDC001100, assembly GCF_053598575.1. NCBI lineage: Bacteria > Bacillati > Actinomycetota > Actinomycetes > Kitasatosporales > Streptomycetaceae > Streptomyces > Streptomyces sp. NPDC001100. The sequence goes on along the minus strand of NZ_JBSFKO010000009.1, from coordinate 193,863 downwards.
AAGTCGCTGTCCTTGAAGGCCCGGGTGAAGTTGTCCAGGCCGATGAAGCGGGCGCCGGAGGCGCCGGTGAGCTGCATGTCGGTGAACGCGTAGTACACGCAGTACGCGATCGGCCCGGCCAGGAAGACGGCGAGCAGCACCACGGCCGGCAGTGTCGGCAGTCCGCGCAGCAGGGTGCGGACGGCGGGGGCGGGCGCCTCGCGGGACCGGCGGCGAGCGCCGGTCCCGCGAGGCGCCGGGGCGAGGGCGGTCACGAGCCGCCCTCGACGGTCTTGTCGCCGCCCACGGCCGCCTTGACATCGTTATCAAAGGTCGATGCGGCCTTGTCGACGGATGCCTGACCGGTCGTCACGGACTCCATCGCCTTCTGGATCGCCGTGGAGACCTGGTTGTAGGCGGGAAGGCCGGGCCGGTAGTGGGTGTCGGCGACCAGCTCGGTGAAGAACTTGTTGGTCGGGACCGAGTTCAGATACGTCGAGTCCGACGCGACGTCCGTGCGCACCGCGATGTTCGCGTTGGTCGCGTTCCACTGGGCGGCGTTGGCCTTGGTCTGCAGTGTGGTCGACAGGAACTTCCACGCGAGGTTCGCGTTGCCCGCCTTCGCGGGGATCGACCAGGCCCACCCGCCGGACATGCTGGTACGGCCGGGTGCCTGGCCGTTCTGCGTCGGCATGGCGGCGGTGCCCATCACCGACTGCCACTCGGTCCAGGGCTTGGCCGCCGCAGAGCTCCAGTTGTTGGGCATCCACGAACCGTCGATGTCGATCGCCAGCTTGCCCTCGGGGATCAGCTCGGTGCCGACGGCGGTCCCGAAGTTGGCGCCGAGCGCCTGCTCCTTGGACGGTCCCAGCCCCTGGCTGTATACGGTGTGGACGAAGTCCAGCGCGTCCTTGAAGCCCTGGCTGCCCACCACCCACTTCTTCTGCGAGGCGTCGTAGAGAGACTTGTCGCCGGCCGGTGTGCCGTAGAGCAGCATCTCGAAGCCCTGCATGGAGGACGCCTCGCCACCCGCCTGGCCCGTGTAGAGGTTCAGCGGGGTGACACCGGGCAGCTTCGCCTTCACCTTCCTGGCGGTGGCGATCACGTCGGCCCAGGTCTTGGGCTGCCAGGGGACGGAGACCCCGGCCTTCTCCAGAAGCTGCTTGTTGTACCAGATACCCCGGGTGTCGGTGTCGTCCGGCACGGCGTAGGTCTTGCCGTCGGACGCGCCGGTCACCGCCCCCTTGGCTGCCTTGGCGTACTGCGACCAGTCGCTCCACTTCGCCGTGTAGGCGTCGAGGGGCTTGAGATAACCGCCCGCGATGTCGGAGTTGATCAGCGCGGTGTCCTCGTAGACCAGGTCGGGAGCGGTCGCGGGGGAGCGCATCATCAGCTGGATCTTGGTGTAGTAGTCGTTCTCCGAGGCGGTCACCGGCACCAGGGTCACCTTGGTGCCCGGGTTGGCCTTGGTGAACTGCTTCACCATCGAGGCGAGGAAGGTGGCCTGGAGCTTGTTCGTGCTGTCCAGGTTCTGCCAGTAGACGACTTTGATCGACTTGGACGAGCTGCCTGAGGAGCCCGAACCGCAGCCGGTGACGGCCAGGGCGGTGGCGGCGGTGAGGGCCGCGGCGGTGACGATTCTCGACGAGCGCACAGTGGTTCCTCCGGAACACGAAACCTGAGGGAAAACCGGGAGTTTGACCGGATGAGAGGCCAGACCGACGGCGCCCCATGCTCGGCGCCGCCCTGCGCTGTCTGGCCGTCATGGCCGGATTTGGTGGGCGCTAGCTAAATCCATTTGATGGATGAAGTCAATGCTTCGAGTATGTAAACTTCCGTCACTGGCGGACCCGCCGGTATGCCCCCTACGGTGGCGCGACCGCGCCGAGGAGAGCGGGGCTGACGTGAGGGGCTCAGGTGACTGACAGGTGACGATGCTCAGCGGGACGAACCTGCCGAGGGTCGGCGGCTACAACCAGGCCGTCGTGCTGGACGCCATCCGGACCACGGGACAGGTGAGCCGGGTCGAGCTGGCCGAACTCACCGGCCTGACCAACCAGACCGTCTCCAACGTCGTCCGCAAGCTGCTCGATGCCGGCCTGGTGGCCGAATCCGGCCAGGCCCCCTCCAGCGGCGGCAAGCGCCGCACCCTCCTGGCCATCCGGGCCGACGGGGCCTGTGCCGTCGGTGTCCACCTCGACCCCGACGCCGCGGTGATCGTCGTCGTCGACCTGGCCGGAGACGTGATCGGCGGACGTCGGCTCCGGCTCACCGACGCCGGGGACCCCGCCGACGTCGTGGAGCGGGTCGCGCGCGCCGCCGGGCGACTCGTCGACCGCACCGGCGTAGACCGCTCACGCCTGCTCGGGCTCGGCATCGCGGCCCCCGGACCGCTCGACGGCACCACCGGCGCCGTCGTCTCCCCGCCGAACTTCCCGGGCTGGGGCCGGGTTCCCCTCGTGGACATGTTCGCCGAGGCCACCGGCCTGCCCGTCGCCCTCGACAACGACGCCACCGCCGCCGCGATAGGCGAACGCTGGATCGGCGGTGCCGAACGGGCGGGCAGCTTCCTGTTCATCTACTTCGGCACCGGCATCGGCGCCGGAATCGTCCTCAACAACACCGTGCTGCACGGCGATTCGGGCAACGCCGGCGAGTTCGGCCACATGGCGGTGGATCCCGGAGACCGTGTCTGCCAGTGCGGCGCCCTCGACTGTCTCGGCCCGTACGTCAGCCCGCCCGCGATCATCGACGACCTGCTGCGGCTGCATGGCCGGGACGCCGCCGACCGCATCGGACTGACCGGCACCCCCGACTCCGTCCACCACGACTGGAGGGCGCTGCGCCGTGCCGCTCGCGGCGGCGACCCCGACGCCTGCGACGTCGTACGCCGTGCCGCGCGCCGGATCGGTGAGGCCGCACGGGGCGCCGCGAGCCTCCTCGACGTCAGCCGGGTCGTCCTGGGCGGCGAGGCGCTGCGCGGCATCGAGCCGATCATGCGGGAGGAGATCGAGACCGCCGTCAACCGCACGTCCGTCGCCCGTACGATCCGCTCGGTCGTCGTCGAGCAGAGCGTCATCGGGGACACCGTGGGCGCGGTGGGGGCGGCGTCGCTGGTGCTGCACGGCAACTACGCACCGGGGTGGCGCATGCTCACGGACACCGCGGGGTGACACGTCGGCGTCGGCCGGCCTTCGGAGGTCCGCCCGGCAGGACATCACGGTACAAGGAGCCTGGTCCTTCCGGCAGTTCAGGCGTCTCCTATGACGTTACGTACTCGGTGGCGAAGGGAAGTCGGGCCCATGCGGCGGCTGGGGGACCTGGAGGCGGAGATCATGGACCGTCTCTGGACGTGGAACCGTCCGGCGACGGTGCGCGAGGTCGTCGACGACATCAACAGGACCCGCCCCGTCGCGTACACGACGGTGATGACCGTGACCAACATCCTCTACAACAAGGGCTGGTTGCTGCGAGGCAAGCAGGGACGTGCCTGGCTGTACTCGCCGGTCCGCAGTCGTGAGGCGTACGCCGCCGCACTGATGGAGGACGGCCTGGGGGTGAGCAGACCGTCCGGCCGCGCTCGTCCACTTCGTCGAGCAGATGTCCGAGGAAGAGGTGGCCGCTCTGCGGAAGGCGCCGCGTGACGTGGGACGACAGGCGAAGGCGTGAACGCGGCCCCGGTCCTGGTCGGCTAGCGCTGGCGGCCGGGACCACGATGTACGGGAGCCGCTCGGCGTCCAGGTAGCGGCCGTCGGACTGTACGCGGTCGGACTGTTCGCCTCCGAGTACGACCAGTTCGACCGTCCGGGCATCGCCATCGCCTTCCACGTCGTCCTGTTCGTCTGGACGCTCGCCACCCTGCCCCGCGTGCAGAGCGCGGTCGCCTGCACCAAGCGCTTCCTCGCCGTCGACCTCGCGATCGCGCTGACCGGCATCGTCCTCACTTGTGCGAGGCCGTGAACGGTTCCCCTCAGCGCATGAAGGAGAGGGCGTTCTCGATCCCCTGCGCCAGGACCTCGTCTGAGAACTTCTGGTCGGAGAGGGCTCGGGAGAGCTGCAACGTGCCCACCATCATGGTGAAGAGCCCGATGGCCTTGCCCCGGGCGGACTGCGGATTCGCAGGCGTCAGGCGGGCGGCGATCTCGTCCACGATGTCTCGTGCGCCTTCGGTGTAAGCCTGCCGCGTCTCGTTCCCGCAGCGGCTGATCTCGTCGAGCAGCGCGGCGGAGGGGCATCCGTCGCCGGGGTGGTCCCGTTGCTCAGGCGACAGGTAGTCGCGAACCAGGTCTTCGAGACCCTGGCGGCCGGGCCGCAGAGTGCCGTACTCCGCGACCTGTGTGCGCAGTTGGTCGGTCACGACATTGGCGACGAGGTCGTCCTTGGATGCGAAGTGGGCGTAGAAGGCTCCGTTGGTGAGCCCGGCATCCGACATCAGAGTGGAGACGCCCGAACCGTCGATGCCGTCCTGCTTGAATCGGTGGCCCGCTGTCTCGATGATCCGTTGCCGTGTCGCCTGCTTGTGCTCCTTGGCGTAGCGCACCACGAGAATCCTCCGCTCGCTCCATAAGGCCGATGTCTCGCGGGCAAGCCTAATCCATGACCTGATGTACGTAATATTACGATCGGTAGGTCATTCGGGTGTCGATTCTCCGGACGGGACCCTCGGGGTCGAGTGCGTATGCTTCGCCCCACTGGCTCAGTGGGACGGCCTTCAGGATGCCGGCCGAGATCAACTTCCGGAAACGGTCGCTGGGGACGCCTCCGGCAGGCCGATGTGGTGGTGGAAGTCGTCGAAGCGTCGGACTCCTTGGTCGCGTCACGCGGGATCAGCAGAGTCCATTTCCATGACACGGGCACGGTGCGGGCCATCGGCGCCGTTGTCGGCAAGGGCTGTCAACCGCCCTGGCCCAGGCGCAGTTGGCAGCCCGGGCGGACCTCCTTCTTGCCCATGGTTTCAGCAACCGCATGCTCGTTTCGGTGTGTCTTCCTCTCGATGGTGCGAGGGCAATGCCTATGGGTGCGGTGGTGACGGCCCGCTACTCCTCGGGTCGTCACCACCGTGCGGCGTAGGCCTGTTCCAGGCACGCGGGGGGCGATGATTTCGCCCGGACGCGCGGTCCTTCGTCAGGCGGCGAGGGTGGGGTAGTCGGTGTAGCCGGTTGCGCCGCCGCCGTAGAAGGTGGCGGGGTCCGGGGTGTTCAGGGGTGCGCCGGTGCGTACGCGCTCGACGAGGTCGGGGTTGGCGAGGGCCATGGTGCCGACGGTGACCACATCGGCCAGGCCGTCTTCGATGTCCTTGGCGCGGGTGGAGAGATCGGCACCGCCCCGGTTGAGGAGCAGCGTGGTCGGCCACAGCTTCCGGAGGGTGTGCAGGAGTTCCTCGGCGCCGCCGTGGCCGATGTGCAGGTAGGCGAGGTTGAGGGGAGCGAGGGCGCGCAGGAGGTGCGGGTAGAGGTCGTGGGGATCGCTCTCCGTGAGGTCGTTGATTTGGAAGGGGTTGCCGGGAGAGATCCGGATGCCGGTGCGGCCGGCGCCGATCTCGTCGGCCACGGCCGTCGCGACCTCCACTGCGAAACGGATGCGGTTGTCGAGGGAGCCCCCGTATTGGTCGGTGCGCTGGTTGGTGCTGGGGAAGAGGAACTGGTTGACCAGGTAGCCGTTGGCCCCGTGGATCTCGACGCCGTCGGCGCCGGCCGCGATGGCGGCTGCGGCGGCGCGCCGGAAGTCGTCGACCGTCGCAGCGACTTCCGCTGTCGACAGCTTGCGCGGCTCCGGCATCTCCTGGAGCCCGGAAGGGGTGAACGTCTGGCCGGCCGGCTTGATCGCGGAGGGTGCCACCGGTTGCCGGTGATGGGGGGTGTTGTCCGGGTGGGAGATGCGCCCGGCGTGCATGAGCTGGATGACGATGCGTCCGTCGGCCTTGTGTACGGCGTCGGTGACCTTGCGCCAGCCGGCGATGTGTTCCTCGGTGTAGATGCCCGGGGTGACCGGGTAGCCCTGGCCGTCGGCGGAGGGCTGGGTGCCCTCGGTGATGATGAGGGCGTGCGAGGCGCGCTGGGCGTAGTACTCGGCGTTGAGCTCGGTCGGCACGCCGTCGGGGGTGGCCCGGCTTCGGGTCAAGGGGGCCATGGCGAGCCGGTGCGGCAGGGAGATCTCTCCGGCGACGGTCGGGTTCCACAGGGCGTTGAGCATGGGTGATTCCTCAGATGGTGAGTGGTCGATCGCTAAGGGTGGTGGCCGGCCGTAGGTGTGATCAGCCGAGCGGGAGGACCGGGCCGTCCTGCTTGGGGCCCGATGGGGGCCCGTCATGGCCCCTGCCGGCCGAGCTGGGCCGGCGCGATCTATGAAATTACAATCATAATACCATTCGGGTGTGCGGGCAGTTTCAAGCAGGAGTCGGCAGTCTGCGGGGCCTCCGAGTTGGTGTGCCGCACGGCCCGGTCCGGAAGCTCGCCCGTCGTCGACCGGGCTGCGGATCAGCCGTTCACGCGGTTTGGCCAGCATCACGTCGTTCTCGCCGTTGAGGACCAGCGTCGGCTGGGTGATCGCGTTCAGGAAGGCGTAGGGATTCTCGCCCGGCAGCGGTTCTGCGTAGGCGACAACCGCTTCGAACTGTGCCTGCGCGACTTCGGGCGAGCTCGGCGTGTCCTGGTCGGCCCGCTGGTGGCGGCGCTCCCAGAAGGCGTGGCCCGCTTCGACCGCGGCTTCCGAGCGGCCGAAGAACAGGAAGAGGAAGTCCTCCAGGGTGGGGACCGGGTTCAGGGCGTACTGAGGCACCTGGGGGTCACTTGTCGGGTCCCCGCCGCGGAGGCCGGTGCCCAGCAGGAGGAGCTTGCGCACCAGTTGGGGGTGGCGCAGCGTGACCTCCTGCGCCTGGTAGCCGCCGAGTGAGAAGCCGAGCAGGTCGACCTGCTCCAGCCCCAGTGCCCGGATGACGGCGGCGATGTCGTCGGCCATGTCCTCCATCCGGTTACGCGGCGTGCCCGATGACGAGGCGGTGCCGCGCCCGTTGAACAGGATGACCTCACGGTCTTCGGCCAGGCCGTCGGTGAGCAGCGGATCCCAGTTGTCCATGCCTCCGCGGAAGTGCTGGAGCAGGAAGATCGGGACGCCGGAGGGCTTGCCCCAGCGTCGGTAGGCGAAGCGGTCGCCGTCGACCTCGATGTACTGGGTCGGTGCGGTCACATGGGCGTCACTCATGGTCTGGCCTTTCTGGAACGGGTAAGCAATAGGATGATGATCGTAATTTAAAAAGTCAAGACCTTTGATGTCGATCGACATCTATGTACGCTTGACCGCAGAGCGTCAATTGAGGAAGGGGCGGCCGATCGTGCGGGTCACCAAGGCGCAGGCAGAGCGCAACCGTGCCCACATCGTCGCGACGGCCGCCAGGCTGTTCCGTGAGCGCGGCTACGACGGTGTCGGTGTGGCGGAACTGATGGCAGCCGCCGGGTTCACGCATGGCGGGTTCTACAAGCACTTCCGCTCCAAGGCCGACCTGATGGCCGAAGCGTCCGCTAGCGGGCTCGCGCAGACCGCGGCGCGGGCGGAAGGCCTGGACCCCGCGGAGTTCGTCGAGCGCTACGTCTCGCGGGAGCATCGCGACGGGCGCGGTGATGGCTGTGCCGTCGCGGCTCTCAGTGGCGACGCGGCCCGTCAGCCGGTGGACATCAGAACAGAGTTCGCGGCAGGGATCGAGAAGCTGCTCACGGCCCTCCAGGCCCATGGCGGCACGCGGGGGGACATGGACCAGGATGCGGCCCGAGCCCTGGTGATCGACACGCTCGCCCATTCGGTCGGCGCGGTCATGTTGTCGCGGGCATGCCCCGACGGTTCTCCGCTGGCGGACGAAATCCTCGAGGTCTGCCGCGCGGAGATTCTTGCGTCACTGACACACGGCAACGTCGACGGGGCGGAGGCGGGGGGCCCGGAAGTCTGACCGCAGCCGAGTGGTTTTGTCGGGTTGCGCGGCGCGGATCGCGGTGACGTACCCGCTGTTCCGGCGTCGAGGGCGACGACGCCGTAGTGCGTGCTCATGAGGTGCCCCCTTTCCGGGGCCTTGATGGGTGGCGCGTGGAGCGAGCGGTCATGCGGCGCGGTGGTGGGGCGCCAGGGTGGCGTGGATCTGGTCGCGGATGTCGGCGAGGACGGCATCGTTGCTGCGGTGCAGGTGCACGGTGGCGGTGGTGCTGATGTGGATGATCGCGGTGATCACCCGTGCCAGCGTCGCCGCGTCGGCGGCGCCGACGTGCTCGTCGCGGGTGAGCAGGCCGGTGATGCCGTCCTCGAGGCGGCCGGCAAGGGCCAGGCCCGCTTGCCGGTAGGGCTCGGTCGGGTCGCCGAAGACGAGTTCGTGCAGGTATGTGCGGCCGTTCTCGATGTGCTCCCTCGCGCACTCCACGACGGGACGGATGAGAGCGATGACCCGCTCCAGCGCGCCCTGTCCGACGGCGGTGTTCGCGGCGGCGAGGCCGTCGTCGATGGCGGCGGCGAACTTCTCGTTCTGCACCATGATCAGCAACTCGGCTTTGGTGGACGCGTACAGGTAGAGCGTCCCGATCGCGACGTCGGCCCGGCGGGCGACCTGCTGCGTCGTGACCTTGTCGACGCCGTGTTCGGCGAACAGCTCGCGGGCTGCGGTCATGATGCGCTCGCCCTTGGCCTGTTTGGCCCGCTCGCGGCGCCCGATCGGCATGTGACCGCTTCCCATGGGACCTCCCTTGACAATATTTCTGAGTGCACTCATAGTTGAGTGTACTCGGATTGATTGAGCGGGGCGAGACCCCGAATGCCACACCGGGTTGGCCGACCCGATCGCAAAAACGGATAAATAGGACAAATTCGAGGAGTGGCGCCCCATGCGAGCGTTCGTCGTCACCAAATACAAGGAGCCGCTGCAGGAGGCGGACGTCCCCGAGCCCACCGTGGGGGAGCGCGACGTGCTGGTGCGGGTGGAGGCCGCCGGGCTGAATCAGCTGGATGAGAAGATCCGTGCGGGTGAGTTCAAGCAGGTCCTGCCCTACAAGCTGCCGCTGATCCTGGGCAACGACGTCGCGGGCACCGTCATCGGTGTCGGGACGTCGGTTCGCGGCTTCAAGCCCGGAGACGAGGTCTACGCCCGGCCCGACCAGGACCGCATCGGCACGTTCGCCGAGCGCATCGCCGTCGCGGAGGGCGACGTGGCGCTCAAGCCCGCCTCGATCAGCATGGAGGAGGCCGGCTCACTGCCGCTGGTGGCGCTCACTGCGTGGCAGGCGCTGGTGGAGCGCGGGAAGGTGCGGCCCGGGCAGAAGGTTCTCATCCACGCCGGCGCCGGCGGAGTCGGTTCGATCGCGATCCAGCTCGCCGCGCACCTCGGGGCGAGCGTCGCCACGACCGCCAGCGCTTCCAACGCGCACTTCGTGCGCGCGCTCGGCGCGGACACGGTGATCGATTACCGCACCCAGGACTTCGAGCAGCTCCTGACCGGCTACGACCTGGTGTTGGACAGCATCGGTGGGGAGACCCTCGAGAAGTCCCTGCGGGTGCTCAAGCCCGGCGGCAAGGCCATCGGGATCGCCGGTCCCCCGGACCCCGCGTTCGCCCGCGAGGCCGGCCTGAACCCGCTGCTGCGCCTGGCGGTCGCAGGCCTGAGCGGCAAGATCCGCAGGCAGGCGAAGAAGCTCGGTGTGACGTACGAGTTTCTGTTCATGCGCGCCAGCGGCGACCAGCTCCGCCAGATCACCACCCTCATCGACGAGGGCGTGGTGCGTCCGGTCGTGGGCAAGGTGGTCCGCTTCGACCAGACCCCGCAGGCGCTGCAGTCCCTGTCCCAGGGCGGCATCCGCGGCAAGGCCGTCATCGGCAACAACTGACCCAGCTCACCCCGCCGCAACCGCGACGGGCGACACAAGACAGACCAGGAGAATCCGCCATGAGCAGCACCGACACCCCGAACGAAGCCGTCATCACCTCCTACGCGAAGGCCCCGGCCCGCACCGTCAGCGCCGGCGGCGTCAGCTACGCGTACCGCGAGCTGGGGCCGAAGGGCGGCATCCCCGTCGTCTTCTTCGTCCACCTCGCCGCGACCCTGGACAACTGGGACCCCCGCATCATCGATCCCATCGCGAAGGGCCGTCACGTCATCGCTTTCGACAACCGCGGTGTCGGGGCCTCCACCGGCCAGGTGCCGGACAGTGTCGAGGCGATGGCCGACGACGCCTACACCTTCATCAAGGCGCTCGGGTACGACAAGATCGACGTCTTCTCCTTCTCCCTCGGCGGCATGGTCGCCCAGGCCCTGGTGGTGAAGCACCCCGAGCTCGTCCGCAAGCTGGTCCTCACCGGCACGGGGCCCAAGGGCGGCAAGGACATTGACAAGGTCGCCAGAGTCACCTACTGGGACGTCCTGCGTGCCACGTTGACCCGTTCGGACCCCAAGGAGTTCCTGTTCTTCAACCGCAACGCCACCGGCAAGCCCGCCGCCCGCGCGTTCGTCAACCGGCTCAAGGAACGCACCGTCGACCGCGACACGGACATCAAGACCAAGGCGTTCCAGACACAGCTGAAGGCGATCAAGAAGTGGGGGCGCTCCGCCCCCGACGACCTGTCGACGATCACGCAGCCCACTCTGATCGCCAACGGCGACAACGACCGCATGGTGCCCTCGGTCCTGTCGGAGGACCTGCACCGGCGCATCAAGGGCAGTGAGCTGATCATCTACCCCGACTCCGGGCACGGCGGCATCTTCCAGTACCACCAGGAGTTCGCCCCCGTAGCGGTCGAGTTCCTGGGCCCGATGACCACCACCTGACCAGGAAAAGACGGCAACATCATGAGCACGTCACCGGTCGCTGCGCCCCCGGAAGTGAAGAAGCCGCTCACTTCCTCGATCCTGCTGCGGGTGCGCACCGACCAGCCCCGCCAGACCGGCATGGACCGCTGGAAGGGCCCGCACTCAGGGATCATCTCCGCCACCCCGGGCCTGGAGGAGTACCGGCAGATCCACCTCGCCGAGCACAACACGGGCCTGTGGCCGGCCATCGACGGGGTCCGGACCGCGATCCCCGCCGACCGGAAGATCGACCGCGTCGCGGAAGTCACCTTCCCATTGGTGCTTGCACCCCTGAAAGGGCGCAAGCAGACGAAGCTGGCCTGCGCCGACGAGATCAACGTGTTCCGCCGCACCCTGCTCTACACCGGCCCGCCGAACTCGTCCCGCTGGTACGACGTCGCAGGCCCCGGACAGACGGTCGGTGCCCGAACGCTGATCTAACTGCGCCGCAGGGACGGGGTCGGCGCCGGCGCCTTCCGGAAGTTCGTCAACGAGCAGCTCGCAACCGCGCTCGCCGGCACCGGAGTGTTGACGGAACTGCGCACCCAGACGTTCCTGCCCTGGAGCGAAAAGCTCTGGGACACCCCTAACGTCGCTCACGACAACCCCCACGACCAGCACTTCCACGCCTCCCTGAGCCTCTGGTTCGCCGACACCGCGGCACGGGACGCCTTCTTCACCGGCAACGCGATCGAGGACCTGTCCAACCGTCTGGCACCGCAGGTCTCCACGATCCACGCCTACGACGTCACCGCCGCCCTCACCTACGTCAAGAACGGCGACATCCTCCCGCACTACGAGGAGTGAGCGGCGCGCACAGACGGGAAGCGAGACCACCGGATCTGCTCGGCAGATCCATCCGCCCCGGCTTCCCGGCCCTCCTCGCGCCCCCGTCGCCATCTGTTACCCACCACGTATCCGGAGCCAGCCATGAGCGAGCCCAGCACCATCCACTACGAGCGCACCTCACCGCAGATCGCGAAGATCACCTTCGCCAACCCGCCCGTCAACCTCATCACCGGCGAGACCGTCCTGCGCCTCATCGAGATCGTCACCGAACTGGCCACCGACCCGGACATCCAGGTCGTGCTGTTCGACAGCGCCACCCCCGACTTCTTCTACAACCACTTCGACCTGGCCGCAGCAGCCGACTTCCCCGCCCCCGAGGACCAGGACGCGGTGCCGGCATGGACGAATCTGGTCCTGGAACTCTCCAAAGCGCCCTACATCACCATCGCGGCCATCCGGGGACGCACCCGGGGCGGCGGGAACGAGCTCGCCCTCGCCCTCGATCTGCGCTACGCCAGCCGTGAGAAGGCGATCTTCGGACAGCCCGAGGTCGGCAGCGGACTGCTGCCCGGCGGTGGCGGCAGCGAACGCCTCCCCCGGGCCATCGGACGCGACCGCGCCCTGGAAGCCATCCTCACCAGCGACGACTACGACGCCGACACCGCCGAGCATTGGGGCTGGGTCACCCGCGCCCTCCCCGACAGCGAACTCGACGCCTTCGTCGGCACCGTCGCCGCCCGGCTCGCTTCCTTCGACCGCACCTCACTCGCCTCGGCCAAAGCCCAGATCAACCGGGCATCCCTGCCCCCGGACGCGGACCTGGTCGCCGCGTACCGCGAGTTCAGCCACTCCCTCACCCTCCCCGGTTTCCTCACCCGGGCCCCAGGCACGCAGGCCCTCGCCGAACAAGCCGGCATCGACTTCGAATACCGTCTCGGGCACCACATCGGCGTCGCCAACCAGCAACGCTGACACCCGGCAGGAAGCGAGCACGGACGCAGCAGATGCCGCGGCCGTGCTCGTTTTGTGGCGAGTCCCATCTGGGTCGTCGTACGCGTGCCCGATGGGGGAGGGGAACGATGGCGCGAAGCCCGGTCACCATCGAGGACGACCGACGGATCGGGGCTGCTGCGGACGCGGTGCGGTGTTCGACATCTTCCGTACCGTGGTCCAGGGCTCACCACGCAGTGGCGCGGCCCGTACGCCGACAGGGCTGCGGGTGGTGTGGGGGAAGAAGTGTCCTTGGCGGTCGCTGGACCAACTGCGCCGGATGGTGCTCGACGAAGCGCTCGCCGGGCATGGCCTGTCCGAGTTTCACCGACACCGACCGGGGTGAACTCGCGGCACCTGGCATCGCCTGCACCCGTGGCCCGACAGCCGCGATGGTCTGTCCTCACGATCGGGACCGAAGGACAAGTTCAGGCGTTCGTGCCGCGCAGGTCCGGGTAGAGCGCCTCGACCGGCCCGCTCAGAGCCGCCTTGACCCCCTGGGTCAACTCGTCGGCCAAGACCTCGTACTCGCCGGCCTCGACCGCGTCGTAGACCGTCGTCACCAGCTGCGTCGCCAGCATCTTGGGTCCCTCGGTGCGCGCGGCCATGTCGGTGTCGACGTAGCCCATGTGCACACCCGTCACGTGGACGCCCATGGGCGCGAACTCGATGCGCAGCGAGTTGGTGGCCGACCACAGTGCGGCCTTGGACGCGCTGTAGGCGCCGCCGAAGGCATACCAGCTGGCAACGGAGTGCACGTCGATGAGGATTGCCCCCTTCTTGGCGGCGAGGACCGGTGCGAAGGCGCGGGCCAGGAGGACCGGTCCGAAGAAGTTCGTCTCCATGTTCGCCCGGATGTCCGCCTCGGTGACGTCCAGCAGGCTCGCGCTCGGCGGGGTGGCGCCCGCGTTGTTGACGAGCACGGTGACGTCCGCCGCGGCGGCGACGGCCGCGTCGATCGACGCGCGATCGGTGACGTCAAGGGTCAGAGGGACGATGCGTTCGTCGTCCCAGGCGCGGGGGGAACGGGCGGTGGCGTAGACCTTGACGGCGCCGCGAGCCAGGGCCTCGTGGACGAAGTGGGTGCCGATACCGCCATTGGCGCCGGTGACGAGGACGACTGCTTCATCGAGGGATGGCATGGGGTGTTCCTTCGTTCCAGGGGGATGTGGAGTGCGTTGCTCTGCACGGATGGAGCAACGACTGCTCGCCCTGTCGTGGGAGAATGAGCGTAGCCATATTCGAGCCCACGCGGTACCGAGTGTAATCATAACTGACTAAGGTCAGAATAATATTCCTGGAGGACATCGCCATGGCTGTCGCCCCCCGGCCGGTCGGACGGCGCGAGCGCAACAAGCAGGAGAAATTCGACCGCATCGTCGCTGCCGCGACGGAGTTGTTCGCCGAACACGGCGTCGATGAGGTCACGACCCAGCAGATCGCCGACAAGGCCGACATCGGCACCGGGACCCTGTTCCTTTACGCCAGGACCAAGGGCGAACTCCTCCTCCTTGTCCAAAACGCCAAGTACGTCGAAGCACTTGAGCGGGGCCGGGCGGACGCCGAGACCGTCCCCGGCGTGCTGGACGCGGTGATGGCGATCGTCCGGCCGATCGTGGAGTGCAACCGCCTCCAGATCGACAACGGACGCACCTACCTGCGAGAGATGGTCTTCGGCGACCCCGAGGAGCCCCGGCACGGTGCGGCACTCGCCATCGTCGCGCAGACCGAGGAGGCCGTCGCCGCCGTGCTCCGCCGAGACGAGCGGGTCGCAGAGGGCGACGCCGCGACGCTGGCACACATCGTGTCCGCCGTGATGTTCCTCAGCATGGCGGTGAGCGTGAACATCGCCTTGAGTGTCGAGGAGATCGTGCAGGACATCCGGGGGCAGGTCGACGTCCTGCTGCCTCGCTGAAGCACGGCCGGCCTCCGTCCCGGGCGATCACCAGGATGGTTCTCGGCTGCGCCATGGCTCTGATCCTGACCGTCGCGACCAGGCGCCGGCGGTGGCTCGACCGGCGATCGGCGGGATTCCACCGCACCTGTTTCTCGCCGGCGTTCACTCCGGAAGTAGTTCATCGGCCCGTTCGGCGACCTCTTGCCGCAGGGCGGCCCACAGGGCGCGTACGGCCGGCCGACTGTTTCGGAACCAGGCCGGCAACTACGTGGACGCAGCTGCATATGGCACAACGTGGGCGCGGGCTCGGAAATACGTCCTGACCCGTACAGAACTCGCCTCCCGGCTGGCAAAGCGGCCCTACGATCTCCAGCACGCCGGGATCTCGTTCTGGCTGTACTCCGGCGTGGACCCCGCCGAGTGCGCTCGTCGCGCGGGCCAGAGCATTGAGGTCCTCTTCCGCCATTACGCCAAATTCCTGGACGGCGTCCGAGAACAGGCCAACCGCCTCATCGAGCAGTCCATGCAGGAGTGGGACCGCGTCAGCCGGGGCGCGGAGTCCGAAGGGTGAGTCGGGCTTTGGTCCGTGACTGGTCCGGAAGTCCTGGTCAGGAGTGGGACAGCAGTGGGAGGAAATGGGAGTTATGGCGCAAGTGGGTCCTTGCCCCGGACGGACCGAGAGGAAGGCGCCTGACGGGCAAAAGCCCAGGTCAGGCGCCCTTTCTTGGGTCTCTAGAAGAAGCCCAGCTTCCTCGGCGAATACGACACCAGAAGGTTCTTGGTCTGCTGGTAGTGCTCCAGCATCATCTTGTGGTTCTCGCGGCCGATACCGGACTGCTTGTAGCCGCCGAAGGCCGCGTGCGCGGGGTACGCGTGGTAGCAGTTGGTCCACACCCGGCCCGCCTGGATCGCCCGGCCCGCGCGGTACGCCGTGTTGATGTCCCGGGTCCACACACCGGCCCCGAGACCGTACAGCGTGTCGTTGGCGACCTTGATCGCGTCGTCGAAGTCGTCGAACGACGCCACCGAGACCACCGGCCCGAAGATCTCCTCCTGGAAGATCCGCATCCGGTTGTCGCCCTCGAAGATCGTCGGCTGGACGTAGTAGCCGCCCTTCAACTCGCCGTCGTAGTCGAGACGTTCACCGCCCGTGAGGACCTTCGCGCCCTCCTGCCGGCCGATGTCGAGGTAGGAGAGGATCTTCTCCAGCTGGTCGTTGGAGGCCTGGGCGCCGATCATCGTGTCGGTGTCGAGGGGGTGCCCCGGCTTGATCAACTCGGTGCGGGCGACGGCCGCCTGGAGGAAGTCGGAGTAGTGGCCGCGCTGGACGAGCGCCCGGGACGGGCAGGTGCACACCTCGCCCTGGTTGAGCGCGAACATCGTGAAGCCTTCGAGTGCCTTGTCGAGGAAGTCGTCGTTCGCCGACGACACGTCGTCGAAGAAGATGTTCGGCGACTTGCCGCCGAGTTCCAGCGTGACCGGCTTGATGTTCTCCGAGGCGTACTGCATGATCAACCGTCCCGTGGTGGTCTCGCCGGTGAAGGCGACCTTCGCCACACGCGGGCTGGACGCGAGCGGCTTGCCCGCCTCGACGCCGAAGCCGTTGACGATGTTCACCACGCCCGGCGGCAGCAGGTCCGCGATCAGGCTCATCCAGTAGTGGATGGACGCCGGGGTCTGCTCGGCGGGCTTGATGACGACCGCGTTGCCCGCCGCGAGCGCCGGGGCCAGCTTCCAGGTCGCCATCAGGATCGGGAAGTTCCACGGGATGATCTGCGCCACGACCCCGAGCGGCTCGTGGAAGTGGTACGCCACCGTGTCGTCGTCGACCTCGCTCAGCGAACCCTCCTGCGCCCGGATCGCCCCCGCGAAGTAGCGGAAGTGGTCGATGGCGAGCGGGATGTCGGCGGCCAGGGTCTCGCGGACCGGCTTGCCGTTCTCCCAGCTCTCAGCGACCGCGAGCGGTTCCAGGTGCGCCTCCATCCGGTCGGCGATCTTGAGCAGGATGTCGGACCGCTCGGTCACCGACGACCGGCCCCAGCCCGGCGCCGCCGCGTGCGCCGCGTCCAGCGCCCGCTCCACGTCCTCCGCGGTGCCGCGCGCGATCTCCGTGAACGGCTGCCCGTTCACCGGGGACGGGTTCTCGAAGTACTGCCCGCGAGCCGGCGGCACGTACTCGCCGCCGATGAAGTGGTCGTAGCGCGCCTGGTAGGAGACGATCGCGCCCTCGGTGCCGGGTGCCGCGTAACGGGTCATGCTGGTGTGCCTCCCGGAGCAGTGCTGCCCGCCGTTGGGCAGCTCTCGGCGCGAGGCTAGGAAGCGGGACGTTGCATGTACGTTGCGGTGCCTCCCGTGAGGTACATCGGCTGCGTCACGTCAGCGGCCCGTCCCGCGGGACCAAGGACCGGGTGCCGCCAACTCCGACTCCAGGGCCGCGAGCCGGGAGCGCACCGGTGCCGTCGGGCGTATCGCCGCGAGCGCCCGCCATACGTCGAGGTCGTCCTCGCCCCAGGGCGCGTGCGCCCAGTCGGCCAGCAGGTCGGGGTCGCGGCGGGCGATCAGCGCCGTACGGAGGCCGTCCGCGATGCGAGCCCTGAGCCGTACCACCGCAGGAGCCTGCGAACCCGGCAGCAACGGACCCGTGTACGCCGCCGCGGCTCCCGTGACCGCACCTCCTTCCAGTCGCCGTTCGACCATCGCCACATCGGACTCGACCGGCTGCGTGAGCCGGTAGGGACGCGAGGCGAGCAGACCCGGTCCCAACAGCCTGCGCAGTCTGGCCAGTTCGGCCCGCAGCGTCACCGGCGGCACCGACTCGTCCTCGTACAGTGCGCACAGCAGCTCGTCGCCGGTCAGTCCCTCGGGATGCCTGGCCAGCAGCACCAGGATCTCGCTGTGCCGACGGCTCAGCCTCATCTTGCGTCCGTCGACGCACAGTTGGGCCTCGTCCCGGCCGAGCGCCGTCAGCTCGGGTCCGTCCACCGACGTCTGCTCCGGGGCGAGCAGCGCCAACTGGGACTCGGCGGCGCGCGCCACCGCCTGCACGAAACCCAGGCTGTGCGGATGCGCCAGCCCGTTCCCGCCGGTGATGTCCACGGCTCCGAGTACCCGCCCGGTGCGCGGGTCGTGCACCGGAGCCGCCGCACACGTCCACGGCTGCACCCGCCGGATGAAGTGCTCGGCCGCGAACACCTGCACCGGCCGGTCCACGGCGACGGCCGTACCCGGCGCATTCGTCCCGACCGCGCTTTCCGCCCAGCGCGCACCCGGCACGAAGTTCATCCGGCCGGCCTTCCGCCGGGTCGCCGGATGTCCCTCGACCCACAACAGCCTGCCCTGTGCGTCGCACACCGCGAGCAGATGCTCGCCGTCCGCGGCGAAGGTGCCCATCAGCTCCCGGATCAGCGGCATCACCCGCGCCAGCGGATGCTGCGCGCGGTAGACGCCCAGGTCACCGTCCGTGAGCTCCACGTTCGCCGTGCCCTCGGGACCGACACCGGCACGCGCCGAACGCCGCCAGGAGTCCGCCACCACCGAGCGCACCGGCTGCGGCACCGTGCCCGCCACGGCGAAGGTCTCGTGCGCCCGGCGCAGCACCCGCACCCGCTCGGCAGGGTCGGCCCCCGGTTGCAGGGCCACCCAAGGATCGGTCAACTCGGCCTCCCAGGAAGGCGATACGGCGTCGCGAGTACCGCGACACCGCGGTGACACGCCCGCGATACGGCGGGGAAACGCCTGCGGACATCGTCACTCCGGGGAAGGGTACGGACAACCGTTTCGACCGGGCCGGTCCGAACGCGGCACATTCCGGTCGGATCAGGCGTGGAGCGGGCGCGGATCGGACTCCGGCCGGCGCGGATCAGGCCGAAGCGACCAGCTTTGTCGGACTGAAGTGACCGGCCTTGTCAGAGCGAAGCGACCGGTCTTGTCAGGCCGAAGTGACCAGCCTTATATAGCGGGTCCAGTCCCAGTTCGGCCCCGGGTCGGTGTGGTCGGTGCCCGGCACCTCGTAGTGCCCGATGATGTGGGACCGGTCCTTGGGGAGCCCGTACTTCGCGCAGATCGCCGCCGTGAGCCTGGCCGACTGCTCGTAGAGCGCGTCGGTGAAGTACGCGGGCTGATCCACCCAGCCCTCGTGCTCGATTCCGATGCTGCGGGTGTTGTAGTCCCAATTCCCCGCGTGCCAGGCGATGCTGGCCTCCCGGACGCACTGCGCCACATGCCCGTCGACCGATCGCACGAGGTAGTGCGCGGACACCTTCTTCTTCGGATTCTGGAAGATGGACAGCGTCGAGGAGTACGTCTCCTGAGTGACGTGGATGACCACGTAGTCGACGGGATAGCTGCCGGGGCGGCTGGACGCCGTGTAGTTGGAGGACGTCGCCGGCTGCCACTCGGCCGACGGATAGTCGACGGCCTGCGGCTGTGCGTCGGCCTGTGGGGCGGGGAGTAACGCGTAGGGGACGGCGGCGAGGGCGGCGCCCTTCAGGAGCCATCGCCTGCTCGGGAGCGGTGTTGCCCGTTCCATGGTCGGGTTGCCTTTCGGTTCAGTGCCGGAGGGCCGCCGCGGTCTCACGCAACCGCGCGTGCAGCCCTCGGTGAGTCTCGCGCGCGGGCAGCCACTCTTTGCGGATCTTGGCCACGCAGGTGTAGTTGGTGTCGCACACGTTGGCCAGCGGCGATTCGACCGCCTGGGTGGCGAATTGATAGGCGTCCAGTTCGCTGAACCCGTAGTCCCGCACCAGCCACCGCACCAGATCGAGCTGGGAGATGCGGAACGCGTCCTCCAACGGGCGTGCCGAACCCGTCGAGATGATGTGCGTGTCCGACTCGATGCGCGGCCAGGGAGTCGCGACGCCCTTGAGCAGTTCCACGATGACCACGGTGTTCATCGCGCACTCGACCGCGACACCACAGGTCTCACCCTCGCCCTGCCGGGCGTGCCCGTCACCGAGGCTGAGGAGCGCGCCCTCGACGTTGACCCCGAGATAGCAGGTGACTCCGGCCCGCATCTCGGGCGTGTCCATGTTGCCGCCGTGCGCGTCGGGCACCAGCGCCGACCGCACCTCCAGGTTGGCCGGGGCCACACCCACCGTGCCGTGCATCGGATCCAGAGGCAGCTCGATCTCGATGTCGCTGTCCCGCGCGCGGAACAACGCAGTACGACGGGTGCGGTCCAGCTGCCAGATCCAGACGGTCTCCGGAAGCGGCGGCTGCAGTGTCGCCGTGGTGTGCGTCGACGTGAGCGCGCCGAAGAGGGGGACCGTGGTCGAGGCGGCCCAGTCGCGGGCCGGTTCGATCGACACGAAGTGCACGGCGACCGTGTCGCCCGGCTCCGCGCCCTCCACATGGAAGGGGCCGGTCTGCGGGTTGAGGAACGGGAACTCGCACACCTCGGACACCAGGTCCTTCTCGGACCGCACCCGCCCGGCGAAGCAGTCCTCCGTGTACAGGTCGAGAACCGTGCCGGGCGCGATGCGCGCCACGGCCGGCGCACCGCCGAACGTCCAGGCGTACTCGCCCGGTTCGGGCCGCACCGTCAGGATCCGGGGGTCGTTCATGGCTGTACTGCTCCGTTCTGAGGAGAACCGCTGGAGGCGCGTTCGTCTAGATGGACACGGGCGGTCTCGGCTATTCGCTCGGGGTGGCGCCGTAGCAGAACCAGCAGCACCGCGACCCCTGCCGCCATCCAGACGCCGACGACCGGGCCGGCGTACGAGACGGGAGCGGTCAGCTCGGTGACGAAGTCGAAGACCGGGAGACCTGCCGCGGTGAGCAGGGCCGGGACGAATGCCAGGATCCCAAGGAGGGGCACCAGCAGGTGTCGTACCGGCTTGAGCAACTCGCGTCTGCGGCGCAGGAAGTAGCCCGGGCATGCGAGGTTCACGACGATGTAGACGCCGATGACGACCGTGACGATCACCGTGGCCAGGAGGAGGAACGCCGTCACCGGGTCGTAGCCGAAACCGAGGCCCAGTACGGCGCCCACCGCGACGACGGTCTGCACGGCGATTCCGGCGACGGGGGACCGGTGGCGGGGGTGCAATGCGGCCAGGACGCGGGGGAGTACCCGGATGCGGGCCAGGGCGAAGGCGGTGCGGGTCGAGACGGTGGCGCACGCGTTGGCGTTGGCGATCGTGGAGTTGACCACGGCCAGGAACACCAGCACCCAGAACAGGCCGAACGACGCGCGCGCCACCCCCTCCCAGGACGCCGCGCCGGAGGCACCGAATCCGGCGAAGCGGTCCGGGCCGAAGTACACCGTCATGGCGTAGGTCGTCAGCACGTAGAAGAGGCCGATGCCGAGGGCCGCGCCGAGTACCGCGCGGTGCATCGTCCGGCGCGGGTCCCGGGTCTCCTCGGCGAGCGGTGCCGCGGCCTCGAACCCGGCGAACGCGAGCACTGTGTAGACCGAGCCTGCGAAGACCCCGCCGAGACCCGAGTAGTCCTTCCCGGTGTGTGAAGTGCCGAACACGGACAGGGTGTTGGCGCTGCCGGCCCTGCCGATCAGCCAGAGGGCGAAGACCAGGAAGACAAGGATCTCGAAGACCCCGAGGACCGTGCCGAAGCGGGCGGAGGCGCGCACTCCGAACCAGCCGGCCGCCGCGATGACCGCAGCACCCGCGAGCGCCCACGGCCACCACAGGCTCTCCGGATACGAGGACCACTCCTGGTGCAGGGTGCCCGCCGTGGTGAAGCCGAGTTGGAGGAGCAGCAGCGGTGGGACCAGTGCCTCGACGAAGACATAGCCCCAGCCGACCAGGAAGCCGACGGCCGGATGCAGTCCCTGCGCCGCGTACGTGGCCACCGAACCGGCGGCGGGCAACTCCCGGGCCAACTCCGCAACGCAGGACGCGGTGAACAGGCAAGCGACCAGCGCGATCAGTACCGACAGCGGCAGACTGCCGCCCGCGAAGGCCGCGCCCGACGGGATCGACGCGGCGACCGCGGCGGCCGGCGCCATCGCCGTGACGCTCTGGAAGAGAACCTCGCGCAGACCGACGGCATCCCGCCGCAGCCCTTGAACTGTCTCCGCCGACACGTGAATCCCCCCCTCGCCCACCTGTCCGTCCGTGCACGCCGGCCGTCGTCACGTCACGACGGCTGCGCCTCGCGTGAATCACGGTACGGCGCTTGCGGGTCGGGCAGTAGGGCGTGGTGGGCTTCCGTGGACGACGGAGGGTCTGTGGAAAACCCGGCCACCCGAACGAGCGAAGGCCGAGTGAAGTCGGCTGTGTTTCAGGCCTGTTCGGCCACGATGTCCACAGCCCGTGCGGTCGCGGTCGCCCCGGTCCGTTCGGCCACCGCCGCAGGGTCGTCGAGCACGGCCCGCACCACTGAGTGCGCGGCGCCCAGCAGCGGACCCTCGGGACCCAGCAGCGACACCGACACCGGACAGGGCGGCCCCGCGGTGCGCCGTGCCAACTCGGCCTCCAGCGACGGCAGCAGCCAGGGCGCCAGCCCGGACAACGCGCCGCCCAGCACCACCAGTTGAGGATCGAGCAGATTGACCGCGCCGGTCAGCGCGATGCCGAGCGCCGTACCCGCGTCGTGCAGGGCACGTCGTACCGCGTCGTCGCCGTCGGCGGCGCGGGTGGCCAGCAGACCGACCCGGTCCGCGCCGGGCTCAAGGCCGGCGGCGCGCAGCACCGCCTCCTCGCCCGCGTACTGTTCCAGGCACCCGCGCCCGCCGCACGCGCACTCCGGCCCGTCCGGACGCACCGGTACATGCCCCAACTCGCCCGCGAATCCCCGGGTTCCGCGCAGCAGCCCGCCGTCCACCACGACCGCCGCGCCGATACCGATCTCGGCCGACACATGCAGGAAGTCACGCGGGGTGGTCTCGCCCAGCCAGAGTTCGGCGAGCCCGCCGAAGTTGGCCTCGTTGTCCACAACGGGCGGGAGTTCGGCGGGCAGCAGGGCGCCGAGATCCGTGTCGTGCCAGTCGAGGTTCGGGGCGCGGACGACCGTACGGCCGTCGCGGGCCACCAGGCCGGGCACGGCGACCGCGAGCCCGGCCGGCCACAGGCCCTCCGCCTCTGCCGCGGCGACGACCTGCCGTACCAGCGCGGTGAGTTCGGCGAGCACCGGCTCGGGGGAACGGCCGCGGTTCACACCGTGCCGCACCGCCCGGGCCCGTATCTCGCCGCGCAGGTCGACCGCGCAGACCGCGAGGTGGTCGACCCCGACCTCCGCGCCGATCCCGGCCGGACCGTGCCCGCTGACGGCCAGCGCCGATCCGGGGCGGCCCACCCGGCCGGGCCGCTCGGGACCCAGTTCTTCGAGGAGTCCGGACCGGATCAGCTCGTCCACCAGCGTCGACACCGCCGCACGGGTCAGCCCGATGCGCGAGGCGACGGCCGCGCGCGAGAGGGGACCCTCGGCGCTCACCGTGTGCATCACCCGGGCGAGATTGCGGCGGCGCATGCCCTGCTGGGTGTCGGGCAGGGCACGTCCGGGCCCGGCGGGGTGCGCCTCGTGCAGCGGTGCGGTCATGCCTCCCTCAGTCCTCGGTCGGTGTGCGTCAACGGCCGCTCGGGTCGCGTTCGAGCAGCGGAGCCGCGTCGGAGAGTACCCCGGAGATCCTGGCGAACGTCGCCTCGTCCCGCTCCACGGCGTCCAGCACCGGCCCCGCGGCCGTGTTCCAGCGCCGGGCCACCGCGGCCGGGTCCTCGCCGGTCAGCAGGCCCGCGGCCTGCGCGGCGGCGCCGAGCGCGACCAGTTCCTTCGCCTCGGGCACCTGGACCGGGCGCCCCGACAGCCGCCGTACCGTCTCCTGCCAGGCGGTGCCCCGCGCGCCCCCGCCGATCAGCAGCAGCGGTGTGGTGCGGTCCGCGTCCTCGTCGAGGACCAGGTCTAGCGCGCCCAGCAGCGCGTGCACGGCACCGTCGTAGGCGGCCTGGAGGAGCTGGCCGCCGGTGGTGTCGTGGCGCAGGCCGTGCAGGAGGCCCGAGGCGTTGGGGAGGTTCGGGGTGCGCTCGCCGTCCAGGTAGGGGAGCAGCGTGACCGACGTGCCGGGTTCCACGGCCTCCCGGTCCAGGCCCAGCAGGGTCGCGATCCGGTCGACGGCGAGAGTGCAGTTCAGTGTGCAGGCCAGGGGCAGCCAGTCGCCGTGCGCGTCGGCGAAGCCCGCGACCGTGCCGGACGGGTCGGCCGGGCGGTGCTTCGACACGGCGTACACCGTGCCCGAGGTGCCGAGGCTGAGCACGGGCGCGCCGGGGCGCAGACCGAGGCCCAGCGCGGCGGCCGCGTTGTCGCCGGTTCCGGGGGCGACGAGAGTGCCCTTGGAGAACGGCAGGTCGTGACAGTCCCGCACGGTGCCCGCCACCTCGCCCGGACGCACCACCCGGGGCAGCAGCGCCGGGTCGAGCCCGACATGCCGGAGGATCTCCTCGTCGTACGACTCGGTCCCCGAGGCCCACCAGCCGGTGCCGGAGGCGTCACCCCGGTCGGTGGTGCCCTGGCCCGTGAGCCGTTCGGTGAGGTAGTCGTGCGGGAGGCGTACGGCGGCCGTCGCGCGTACGGCCTCCGGCTCGTGCTCGGCGAGCCAGGCCCACTTCGTGACCGTGAAGGAGGCGCCCGGCACGCTGCCGGTGCGCTCCGCCCAGGCCTTCGGACCGCCCAGTTCCTCGATGAGGCGGCGGGCCTGCGGCGCCGACCGCACGTCGTTCCAGAGCATGGCCGGGCGTACCGGCTCGCCCTGGGCGTCCAGGGTGACCAGGCCGTGCTGCTGGCCGCCGATCGACACGGCCGCCGCTTCGTGGGCCGCGTCCCCGCACTGGCGCAGGGCCTCGCACAGGGCGTCCCACCACTGCCGGGGGTCGCTCTCCCGGCCCGCCCCCGAGGAGACGGTGTGCGGCGCCTGGCCACTCGCGACGATCTGGCCGGTGGACACGTCGACGACCAGTGCCTTGGTGGACTGGGTGGACGAATCCACGCCGACGACGAGCGGACCCTCGGCTGCTGACATCGGGTTTCTCCCTTGTGTGCGGCATGTGTCTCCGCCCGGAGACACATTGTCCCTTCCCAGAGACGCTCCGGCATACTAATTTGTAAACCGCCATGACGAAATAGTCGGAGCGAAGCAACAAGGAGCCGCGTCATGAACTACCAGCCCACCCCCGAGGACAGGTTCACCTTCGGCCTGTGGACCGTCGGCTGGCAGGGAAGGGACCCGTTCGGCGACGCCACTCGCCGCGCCCTCGACCCGGTCGAGACGGTGCAGCGCCTGTCCGAGCTCGGTGCCCACGGTGTGACCTTCCACGACGACGACCTGATCCCCTTCGGGTCCTCGGACACCGAGCGCGAGGCGCACATCAAGCGCTTCCGCGAGGCCCTCGACGCGACCGGCATGAAGGTGCCGATGGCGACCACGAACCTCTTCACGCACCCCGTCTTCAAGGACGGCGCGTTCACCGCGAACGACCGCGACGTGCGCCGCTACGCCCTGCGCAAGACGATCCGCAACATCGACCTCGCGGTCGAGCTCGGCGCCGAGACCTACGTCGCCTGGGGCGGCCGTGAGGGCGCCGAGTCCGGCGCCGCCAAGGACGTGCGCGTCGCGCTCGACCGCATGAAGGAGGCCTTCGACCTCCTCGGCGAGTACGTCACCGACCAGGGCTACAGCATCAAGTTCGCCATCGAGCCCAAGCCGAACGAGCCCCGCGGCGACATCCTGCTCCCCACCGTCGGCCACGCCCTGGCGTTCATCGAGCGCCTTGAGCGCCCCGAGCTCTACGGCGTCAACCCCGAGGTCGGCCACGAGCAGATGGCCGGGCTCAACTTCCCGCACGGCATCGCCCAGGCCCTGTGGGCGGGCAAGCTCTTCCACATCGACCTCAACGGCCAGTCCGGCATCAAGTACGACCAGGACCTGCGCTTCGGCAACGGCGACCTGCGTGCCGCCTTCTGGCTGGTCGACCTCCTGGAGAGCGCCGGTTACGCCGGCCCGAAGCACTTCGACTTCAAGCCGCCGCGCACCGAGGACCTCGACGGCGTCTGGGCGTCCGCGGCCGGCTGCATGCGCAACTACCTGATCCTCAAGGAGCGTTCGGCCGCCTTCCGCGCCGACCCGGTGGTCCAGGAGGCGCTGCGCGCCTCGCGGCTGGACGAACTGGCGCAGCAGACCGCGGCGGACGGCCTCAAGGCCCTGCTCGCGGACCGCTCGGCGTTCGAGGACTTCGACGTGGAGTCGGCCGCAAAGCGCGGGATGGCCTTCGAGCAGCTCGACCAGCTCGCCATGGACCACCTCCTGGGAGCACGCGGCTGACGGCACGCACGCGTGTGTCACTCACGAGCCCGCCGGTTCTCGTGAGGTCCTCTTTGTGACCGACCCTCGCGCGGAATGCTCCGGAATCATGCGATCCACGGCATGAGTCCGTATCAACCACCGCGCGGGGGTCGCGTCATGACCTCCACGAGGCGACTCTTGTCGGTATGGCCATGCCGCCCGTACCGCCGCGACCACCCGGGCCACCGGACGCCACCCCGCCTCAAGGGGGCGGCTTCGGACCACCTCCCGGGGACTTCGGGCACGGACCGGGAGGGGGCTACGGAGACTACGAACCGCCACCCCGCAGGCGCCCCCGACCGCTGTTCGTCCTGCTCACCGTGATCGTGGCGGCCGGAGCCGTCGTCGCCGTCGCGCTGATGGTCTTCGGGGGACACGACTCACCGGACAAGAAGCAGCCGACGGAGAGCAGTTCGAGCAAGAGCCCCTCCCTGGGCCTCCCGACGAAACTCCCCACCAGCCTGCCGACGGCGCTCCCCTCGAAACTCCCCTCTGAGCTGCCGAGCGAGATCCCGAGCGACATCCAGTCGCTGCTTCCGTCCCTGCTCGGCTAGGGCCTGTCCGGCATGGTTCGCCGGACAGGCACTGGTTCCCTCAGGAGCGGACGCGTCCTAGATGCCGTGGGGGAGCTTCAGGTGCACCAGGGTCGTCTCGATACCGCTGTCGACCAGTCTCCCCTGCGCGTCGAACGCGCCCGCGCCGTCCGTCATCCCGAAGTCGTTGTCATTGATGAGGGCGAGCGTGTCGTGGTCCACGCGCGCGATGCCCTCGATCTTCTGCGGCACGCCGGAAACGGTCCCCAGGTCCACGACCAGCTTCTTGGCCAGCACCGGGACACCTGCAGCCGCAGGGTCGGCGAGCTGCTCCAGCGACGGGGACGTCGTGTCGTCGTCGTAGCGACCGCCGAGGATGTTCGACTTCCGCTCCAGCCCGACCAGTTGGAGCCGGGCCGCCTTGTCGGTGCGCTCCTCGACCAGGAGCCGGTCGCCGCCCACGGCGACCACCGAGGAGATCTTGAGTTCGGAGGTGTCGTCCTCGCTGGGGTCGAGCACGTTCACCGGGTCGAAGCGGTACGCGTACTCCGCCGTGACCGCCTTCTTCTTCGTGGAGAAGCGCAGCAGACGGGTGGTGAGCGACGCGTCCCCGGCGTCCCCGTCCGGGAGCGAGAGCGGGCTCTGCAGGGCCATCACCAGGTCACCGCCGGGCAGTTGGGCGAGCCCCTCGAAGCCTCGGTTGATCTTCCGGTGCAGCAGGACGGCCGGCAGTGCCTCCACCACAGGGTAGTCGGTCCCGGTCAGACGCAGCCCCTTGGGCACGTACCGCGTGAGCACCTTCCCGCGCGCGGAGACATGCACCAGTGAGGGGCCGTATTCGTCGACGAGCCAGAACGATCCGTCCCCGGCCCGCACGATGCCCTCCGTGTCCAGCCCGTTCGGGTTGTACGACAGTGGCGTCTGCGCGTCGTAGGAGTACGGCGCCTCGTCGCGTCCCTGCTGGTTCGGCAGCCCGGTGACGCCCTTCCCGGAGGACGTGGTGATCGGGACGGCGTCCAGGACCTTCACCGTGTCCCCGGAGACACGGATCTTCACGATCGCCGGATCGAAACCGGGCACCGGGAAGGTACGGCGCTTCGTCCCGCTCACCTTGATCTGGCCGTTGGGCCCGCGGTCGGTGATCGTCCAGTACTCGCCCTTGCGGCCGGCCGGGTAGATGTCGCTGCCGATGCCGCCGAGGTCCACTCCCCGGTCGTTGTCCACCGATCCGGGCAGCAGCGCGTTGCTGAACGCGCCGAGCGGGATGTCGCTCAGCGTCGCTGTGCGGGTGACATGGGCGGCTCCGCTCCCGGAAGGGGCTCCGGCGGCCGTACCGGCCGCCATCAGGGCGACCGCGATCGCGAGCGGAACGCCCGCCGCGACGGGACGACGAACTCGGCGCCGGACGGGGGCGTGCGGGGACATCTGGCCTCCTGAGGACAAATTCGTTGGCAGCGGCCAGAGTTGGTCCCCAGGAGGAACCGTGGTCGACGGCCGGATGAATCCGGGGTGTCGGCCGCTCGTCGGGCAGGCGCGGGCCTGGAAGCTGCACTCAGCGCGGGGCACCGAACCACTTGGGCAGGTGATCGAGCAGATCCTCCTGATCGTCACCGACCCAGGCCACATGACCGTCCGGCCGCAGGAGGACAGCGGATACGTCCGGTTCGGGTTCCTCGCCGACGTCGACGATGTGGTCGACGCGATCCGTCCAGCCCGTTGCCGAGAGCCGGCCGGTCCGGTCGAGCAGCAGCCCCCGGCCGCCGTGCATCAGCCCGTAGAGGTGCCCCTGCGTCAACTTCACGTCCCGCATCCGCCGTCCGACGAGTTCATGCTCGTCGCCGAAGTCGTAACGGATGCCGACCGCGGTGATCATCTCGGTCACGTACCGGTTCACCTCCTCGAAGTCCATCAGAGTGGAGAACAGCCCCCGTAGTGCGGTGGCACCGGGATCGCTCCCCAGGAGCGTGATCTGCGCGCGCGTGTTGTCGAGAACGCGGGCGCCCACCGGATGCCGTTCGGTGTGGTAGCTGTCCAACAGTCTTTCCGGAGCCCACCCGTTGACCGCGGCGGCCAGTTTCCAGCCGAGGTTGAACGCGTCCTGCACACCGAGGTTGAGCCCCTGCCCGCCGGTCGGTGGATGGATGTGCGCCGCGTCGCCGGCCAGCAGCACCCGGTCCACCCGATAACGCTCGGCCTGCCGCGTGGCGTCGCCGAACCGCGACAGCCAGCGCGGCGAGTGCACGCCGAAGTCGGTGCCCGCGACGGCCAGCAGCTGCCGCTTGAAGTCCTCCAGGGCCGGCGGGGCCGCACGGTCCTCGGCCACCCCGTCCGCGGGCACCACGACGCGGTACATGCCGTTCTCGCCGGGGCTGACGCCGAACCGCAGCTGGGTCTTGCGGACTTCCTCGACGACGGCCGCGATCGTGTCCGGATCCTCGGTCACCGCCATCTCACCCAGCAGTGTCTCGACCGTGGCGGGCTCCCCGGGAAAACCGACGCCGAGCGACCTTCGCACCGTACTGCGGCCACCGTCGCACCCGACGAGGTAGCGCGAGCGCAGGTGTGTGCCGTCCGCCAACTCGGCTGTCACACCGGCCGCGTCCTGGCTCAAGCCCACGACTTCGCGGCCGCGCAGGATCTCGGCGCCGAGTTCGACGGCACGCTCGCCCAGCAGCCGCTCCGTGACCGGCTGCGGGGTGGCGACACCATAGGGGTGAGCCGTGTCCGAGCCGTCCGGCCAGGGCTTGACGATGCCGCCGAAGAGACCACCGGCCACGAACTTCCCACTCACCGCGAGAAACCGGTCGAGAAGACCGCGCTGGTCCATGATCTCGACGCTGCGCGTGTGCAGACCCTGCCCGCGGGACTCCCCGGTCGGCTCGGTCAACTTCTCCAGGACGACCACACGCACGCCGTGCAGCCGCAATTCACAGGCCAGCATCAAGCCGGTCGGTCCGCCGCCGACCACGATCACGTCCGTCATCGAAACGCTCATTCAACACCCATTCAACGAGATCGCTTTCCTGTCGGCCGCCCTGGGGGCATCTGTTCCACGGACCACGCGTTTCCGCAGGTCCTGGCCTCGGTCGGCCATTTTGCGGCACTACGGGGGCCTTGCCGCAAGCCCCGTACTGCGCTATACGTTGGGTGTGGCAAGGAGCGGACGACCTCCTTGCCTTTGTCTTTTTCGACGCCTTCGACGCACTTCTCCGGGCGGCCGATTTCACGGGGCAGGGGCGCCGGGGGTGTCGTCAACCCCCCTGTGAGGACCCGGATGTCCCCCGTACGGACACGGGGGGTGCCGCCATGGTCGCGACCGGTCACCGATTCGTACGTTTGCTCAGGTCACCCCGTTGCCTGAGAGCCGGAGACCGGACATGTCCCAGACCACCGCAGTCGTCGGCGCGCATGACCCGGGGGAGGCCGTAGCGGCGCCCCCAGGAAGCGAGTTCGCGCCCCTCCTGCGCACGGTCAGGAGCCGAGGCCTGCTGGAGCGGCGGCGCGCCTGGTACGCCCTCTGTGTCTCCCTCAACGCCCTCGCGCTGGCCGGCGTGGTGGCCGGCATCGTGCTGATCGGAGACTCCTGGGCGACCCTGCTCCTGGCTCCGCCGCTGGCCGTGTTCGGCGCCCGTACGGCCTTCATAGGCCACGACGCGGGCCACTCCCAGATCGCCGGCGGCAAGACCGCCAACCGCCTCATCGGCCTGATCCACGGCAACCTGCTGCTGGGAATGAGCTACTCCTGGTGGAACGACAAGCACAACCGCCACCACGCCAATCCCAACCACATCGACAAGGACCCGGACGTCGTCGCCGACATCCTCGTGTTCACCGGTGAGCAGGCCAAGCACCGTTCCGGTTTCCGGCGTTGGCTCACCCGCAACCAGGCCTGGCTGTTCTTCCCGCTCACCCTCCTCGAAGGCGTCGCCCTCAAGGTGCACGGTTTCCAGGACCTGCGACGGCAGCCCAGGCGCGAACGGACCGTCGAAGGCGCGCTCCTGGTGGGCCATGTCGCGGCCTACGCCACGCTGCTGCTGACCTCGATGTCCCCGGGGAAGGCACTCGCGTTCGCCGCACTCCACCAGGCCCTGTTCGGACTGCACCTCGGTCTGGCCTTCGCCCCCAACCACAAGGGCATGGAGATGCCGGACCCGAACGGCGAACGATGGGGCCATCTCCGTCGCCAGGTGCTCACCTCACGGAACATCCGGGGCGGCCCCCTGACGGACTGGTTCCTCGGAGGGCTCAACTACCAGGTCGAACACCACCTCTTCCCGAACATGCCGCGGCCCAATCTGCGGCTCGCCCAGCCGTTGGTGCGCGCCCACTGCGAGGATGTGGGTATCCCCTATGCGGAGACCGGGCTCGTCGACTCCTACCGACAGGCCCTGCGCCACCTCCACGAGGTGGGGGAGCCGCTGCGGCCGGAGTGGACGGAGTGACGACGGAGCGGCCGACGGCTCGGGGACTGGCCGCCCCGGGGACCAGTAGGGGAGCGTCTCAGGGATGTCTCAGGGTCGCGGTCCGGAACTGTGGGAAGCGCGGACCCGTTTCCACATTAGAGAGCGGCCGTGGCCGCGGAGGAGGCAATACATGTCGAGGAACACGAAGATCGTTGTAGGAGGTGTGGCGGTCGGACTGATCCTGTTGATCTGGCTGCCCTGGTGGGTCTCATTCCTGATAGTCGTGGGAGTGCCGGCCGCCGCGTATCTCACGCTGGATCCCTCGCAGCGGCGCCGGTTGCGCCGCGTCGCGGGCAAGGAGATCGGCCGCTGACACCGACACACCGACGCCCCACCGCGCTCCCACCGGGCGCGCGGGAGCAGAGAACAGCACAACACCGTCCGTGAAGCTGCTGACAGCAGCTTCACGGACGGTGCCCGACCACGGGAGCGTACGACCGCTCAACTGGGCCGTACGGCAAGCTTGTCCAGTGCCTCCAGGAGGCTTGGCAACTCCGGGCCCCGACCCACCGGCAGCACCTCGCCCGGCTCCTCGTCGAGCAGGACGAACGCGATGTCGTCGGTCCGGGCCACCATCGACCAGCCGGGGCCGTCGGCACGCAGCGTGCGCGCCTCGCCCGGTGCGAAGGACGATCTGACACGCCCGAGAGGCGGTGGGGCGTCTACATACGCCCGGGCCTCCGACAGCACCCTGCGGACCCCGCTGTGGCCCGTCGGCCGGCCTTCTCCGCCGCCGTCCGAAGCGACCTCGTCCGTCTCGGACGGGTCTTCGGCGGTGACGTCACCCGGTGACGACTTCGAAGACTCGGCTTCCTCGCCGGACTCGCCCTCCTCGCCCTGGGCCGAGAAGGTGGAGTCGTCGATCTGCTCCCGCCACAGGGCCCACTGCAGCGCGATCTCGTCGGCGCCCAGCCGTCGCTGCGCCGGGCCCCAGGTGGTGGTGTCCGGCGGGGTCAACGGCGGACGGTCCACGAGGTCGGGGTCTGGATCGTGCGGCGCGGGCACATTGGGAGCCGCGACCGCGACCGCGAGCGGCCAGCCCGGCAGGGCCGCGACCACCGTGCGCTCGCTCGGCGACAGGTCGTACTCCATGCCGCAGTCCCAGGACGCGATGGCGACCGCGACCAGCGACACGTCGTCGATGACGACCGTCCACCGCGCGCCTTCGCCGTCCTGGCCGAGCACCAGGCCGTACCCGTCGGCGAGCGGCGCCATGCCGAGCGCGGCGCAGGCCTCCGGATAGTCGTCACCCAGCACACTCGGGAACTTCGCCGGCGTCAGCAGCACCGCCGTGAGCACATAGAGCGCGTCGTCCTCGGCGGCGACGGCCTCTTCATCCGTGTCGGCCATCCCAGCCTCCCCATCATTCGTCCAACCGCGCGCACCCTAGTGTGCCCGGAAGCCGCTTGTCACGACTCCCAAGTACACGCGGAGCTGCAGTTATCCGTCTGGACAGGGCGAAATGACCACCGGCAACCCGAAGTGTCAGGCCGCGGGGAGCCCGAGAAGGGCCCGGGCCACCGTCCGCGGCGACTCGTCGCGTTCCCTGGCGAGCGCGACCACGGCCCGGCACGCCAGCTCGCTCACCCCGAAGGACAGCGCCTCCGGCGACACCCAGCCCGCGGCCTCGTCGATCCGGTCCTGGTCGTCCTCCGCGCGTGCCGAGACGTAGACGGCCGCGGCCTCGAACAGGTTGTGCCCCCGCCGTTCTGGGCTGCCACCGGCCTCCGAGCGCGTGGAGGCGAGAATTCTGGCGAAGGTCTTGCGGGGCCTGTCGAACATGCTGACCACCTTCCCCCTGCGTGATGTTCTGTCGCCGACCGTCCATCTACTGCTACCCAACATAGAGTTGGAGTTGCGGCGACAGGAGGGGGGCGTTGTGGTGAAGCACTTCCAGCGTCCCGCGGCGGAGCGGCTCAGCCCTCGCGCACGGCCAGTGCCAGGAAGCGGGCGTCCTCGTCGGCGTACGACGTCATGCGCCACCCCGAACCGGCGAGCAGCGGACGCAGATTGGGCTCCGCCCGCAGGTCGTCCGGGGTGATCTGCCGTCCCTGACGCGCCGCGAGCGCCGCACGGCCGATCGGGTGGAACAGGGCCAGCGTGCCGCCCGGGCGCACCACACGCGCCAACTCCCGCAGATTCTCCTCCGGTTGGGGCAGGTGCGCGATCAGGCCCGCCGCGAACACGGCGTCGAGCGATTCCGTCCGCAGCGGCAGCGCGGCCACATCGGCGAGCAGCAAGCAGCCGTCCCGGCCGCGTCCGGCCCGTACGGCGGCCTCCAGCATGGCCGGGGTCAGATCGGCCCCCACCACCACTCCCGAAGGCCCCACGGCCGCACGGAGCGGCGGCAGGGCGCGCCCCGTCCCGCAGCCCGCGTCGAGCACACGGTCTCCCGCGCGCAGCGCCAGTTCGGCGACGGCCGCCGCATAGGCGGGGCCGTCGTCCGGGAAGCGGCTGTCCCAGTCCGCGGCGCGCGCACCGAAGAATTCCCGGACATGCGTGTGGTCGTCGTTCATGTTCCGCATGATCCCTCACCGACACGGATGACGCTTCGGTGCACACGTTCGAGCGTGACGCGGTCGTTGAGGCGCCCGACTGCGTCATATTGCAACACCTTTCGAAATGCGCCCCCTTTGTGCACCCGTGCCCCCACTAACGTCCCCTGGTCATGGGACACCTGGACCACGCGACCTTCGGCTGGCTGACACCCGTGCTGTCCTACGTGATGGCCTGCATGGGCTCCGCACTCGGGCTGCGCTGCACCGTCCGCGCACTCGGCGCGGCCGGCCGGTCGCGCCGCAACTGGCTCGTCACCGCGGCCTCCGCGCTCGGCACCGGCATCTGGACCATGCACTTCGTGGCCATGCTCGGCTTCGGCGTCAGCGGTACCGACATCCGCTACGACGTGCCACTGACCGTGCTCAGCCTCGTCGTCGCCATCGTCGTCGTCTGCGCGGGTGTCTTCGCGGTCGGCTACGGCCGCGACCGGGGCCGCGCGCTCTTCCTCGGCGGCCTCACCACCGGACTGGGCGTCGCGAGCATGCACTACCTGGGAATGGCGGCGGTGCGCTTGCACGGCGACGTGAGCTACGACCCGGTGCTCGTCGGGCTCTCCGTCCTCATCGCCGTCGTCGCGGCGACCGCGGCCCTGTGGGCGGCCCTCAACATCAAGTCGCCCATTGCGGTCACCGTCGCCTCACTCGTCATGGGGGCGGCCGTCGCCAGCATGCACTACACCGGGATGTTCGCGGTGCGCGTGCACGTCACCCCCTCCGGCTCGGTCCTGCCCGGGGCCACGGCGATGCAGTTCATCTTCCCCCTCGCCGTCGGCCTCGGGTCCTACCTGTTCCTGACCTCGGCGTTCGTCGCACTGTCGCCGACGACGGGAGAACGCGAGGCGACCGCCTCGGCCGAGCGGCCCGCCGAGAGCGTCGCCCACTGACAAGCGGACCGACCGACCAGGGCCCGCTACGGCACGCCCCGAATCCACTCCCGAGCGAGGAGGCCATGCGTAACCCCCGTAGGACCCCCAGAGCCGGCGCCGAGACGCCGCCGCCCGTGCGCGGTCGCCGCGCACACGCCGGACCACCCGCCGACGAGCTCTTCGACGAGCCCCTGGACGCACCGCGGGGCGAGGTACTCCCGCGCGCGGGGCGATGGCGGATGCGACCTCGCACCGTACGGGCCAAGATCGTCTGTCTGCTGATGGTGCCGGTCGTCTCCCTGCTCGCCCTGTGGGCGTACGCCACCGTCAGCACGGCCCAGGACGTCGCTCGGCTACGGCAGTTGCAGCGCGTGGACTCTGCGGTGCGCAGCCCCGTCGCGGACGCCGTCGCCGCGCTGCAGGCCGAGCGGTCGGCCGCGGTGCGCTACGCCACCGACCCCGGCGCCGAGCCGAGCGGTGACCTGAAGAAGCTGGCCGCGAACACGGACCGGGCCGTGGGTCGGCTGCGGCTCGGCGACACCAGCACCGTCGCCGACGGCGAGGAACTGCCGGCCGGAGTCGCCCAACGCCTGGAGACCTTCGTCACCGGAGCCGAACGACTGCGCTCGCTGCGGGCCGACGTACTCGACCACCGCGCGGGATGGGACGAGACGTACGGGCAGTACACGAGGACCATCTCGACGGCCTTCGCCGTGGGCGGGGCGCTCACCGGAATCCAGGACGCCGCCCTCGGCTCCGACGCGCGCGTGCTGCTGGAGTTCTCCCGGGCCGCCGAATCCCTGTCCCAGGAGGACGTGGTGCTCGCGGGTGCCCGTCTCGACGGCCGCCTCGACGGGGAGCGGCTGCGGCTGTTCACCGGCGCCGTCGACACCCGCCGTACCCTCACCGACTCCGCCACCGCGGATCTGCGGGGCTCGGAACGCACCGCCTGGCGGAACCTCGCCGACACCGGCGCCTACACCGTGGTCGGCGCGGTCGAGGACAAGGTGCTCGCCGCCAACTCGGGGACCCGCGCGATCGCTTCGGCTCCTGAGAGCACCTGGAACGACGCGCACGCACGCGTGCGGGACGGCATGCGCGGCATCGAGGCGGACACGGGCAGCGGAGTCGCGGACCGCGCCGATCCGTTTGCAAGAGGACTGCTCACCCCGGCCGGCGCCGCCGTCCTGCTCGGTCTCGCCGCCGTCATTGCCTCGCTCGTCATCTCGGTACGCATCGGACGCGGCCTCGTCGTCGAACTGGTGAGTCTGCGCAACGACGCCCTGGCGATCGCCCGCCACAAACTCCCCGAGGCCATGCGGAGACTGCGTGCGGGGGAGGAGATCGACGTCCGCGCGGAGGCCCCGCCCGGACCGGCAGCGGAGGACGAGACCGGGCAGGTCGCCGAGGCCCTGGGCACCGTGCACCGAGCCGCCCTGAGAGCCGCTGTCGAACGCGCCGAACTCGCGAGCGGCATCTCCGGGGTCTTCGTCAACCTCGCCCGCCGCAGCCAGGTCCTGGTGCACCGTCAACTGAGCCTTCTGGACAGCATGGAGCGCCGCTCCGAGGACCCGAACGAACTGAGCGACCTGTTCCGCCTCGACCACCTCACCACCCGCATGCGACGGCACGCCGAGAGCCTGATCATCCTCTCCGGAGCGGCACCCGGCCGGGCCTGGCGCATGCCGGTCTCCCTGACCAACGTCGTGCGCGCCGCCGTGTCCGAAGTCGAGGACTACGCGCGCGTGGAGGTACGCCAACTCCCCGAAGCCTCCGTCCTCGGCACGGCCGTCGCCGACCTCACGCACCTGCTCGCCGAGATCGTGGAGAACGCCGCCCAGTTCTCACCGCCGCACACCCGGGTGCGCGTCACCGGCGAACCCGTCGGCAACGGCTACGCCGTCGAGGTCGAGGACCGCGGCCTGGGCATGGGCCCGGAGACGCTGGCCGAGGCCAACCGCCGCATCGAGCAGTCCGAGGCCCTCGACCTCTTCGACAGCGACCGGCTGGGCCTCTTCGTGGTCAGCAGGCTCGCCGCACGCCACGGCATCAAGGTGCACCTGAGGACCTCGCCCTACGGCGGAACGACAGCGGTCGTGCTGCTGCCGACGGCCCTGTTGCACGGCGGAGCGGCCGAACGGACCCCCCGCGCGGCAGTGGACGACGGACAGCGGGCCGTGGAACGCGAGTACGCGCGCGTGCCGTCCCCGCCCCAGCACCAGGAGTCCGTCTCGGCAGCGGCCGACCGACCCGCGCTGGCGTCCCCGCCCCGGGCCCCGGCGGAACCGGCGAACGGCACCCCGCCCCCTGGAGTCACCACCTTGCGACTGCACCGACCTCCCGAGGACACCGAAGCCCCCGAGGACGGCGACGACCTGCCCCGCCGGGTACGACAGGCGAGCCTCGCCCCACAGCTCCGCGAACAGCCCGCCGCGGACCGGGAACGGGCGCCTGCAGCCCCACGTGACGACCACCGCAGTCCGGAGGTCGTACGGGACCGGATGGCGGCCTACCGCGAAGGCTGGACGCGCGGCGGCGGCAGGCAGCCGGGCCGCGGCGCCACCCCAGGCCCCGCAACGGGCAGCGACAGCAGCGAAGGAGACCCCGCATGATCCAGGACCCGAGCATGAGGGCCGCCCAGCGGTCCGGTGAACTCGACTGGCTGCTCGACGATTTGGTGATGCGCGTCGGCGAAGTGCGGCATGCCGTGGTGCTGTCCAACGACGGCCTCGCCATCGGCGCCTCCACCGACCTCGACCGTGAGGACGCGGAACACCTCGCCGCGGTCGCCTCCGGATTCAACAGCCTCGCCAAGGGCGCGGGGCGCCACTTCGGTGCGGGCGGAGTGCGGCAGACCATGGTGGAGATGGACGACGGCTTCCTGTTCGTGGCGGCGGCCGGGGACGGCTCCTGCCTCGCCGTCCTCACCTCTGTGACCGCCGACATAGGCCTGGTGGCGTACGAGATGGCACGGCTGGTCAAGCGCGTCGGCGAGCACCTGTACACGCCGCCGCGCGTCGGTGCGCGGCCACCCGCCGCCGGATGAGGCGAGAAGGCGGTCCGTTCCGATGACCGAAGACATGATCGGTGTCCCGCTCGAGCCGGGCAGCCAGTGGTACGACCAGGAGGCAGGGCCCCTCGTCCGCCCCTACGCCATGACGGGCGGACGTACCAAACCGGGCCCCACAGGGGTGCGGTTCGACCTGATCGCGCTGGTCACGCTGGACGCGGGCGCGCCCGGCTTCGACGACGACACCGGGCTCGGACCGGAACACCGGGCCCTCATCGACCTGTGCCGTACGGAAACACAGTCCGTCGCCGAACTGGCCGCAGGAGCGGACCTTCCCCTGGGGGTGGTCAGGGTGCTCCTGGGCGACCTCCTGGAGCTCGGCTGCGTCACCGTCAGCCGTCCGGTGCCGCCCGCGCAGCTTCCCGACGAACGGATTCTGCGCGAGGTGATCGAGGGGCTCCGGGCACTGTGATGAAACTTCAGCACCACTCGAACGCGTACGACGACGACTTGTGCACCCTTCCGCACGCCGAACAGGTGCGAGACGGTCACATCGGGCAAATAGTGGTCCAACCGCCTGCGGTGGGGCCGTACTTGCCAGAATGCACGCCTACGGACGTCGACCGTTGCCGGCACTCCCGAGAGAAGTGATCGATGGTCTCCGAGCACTCCGATGCCGAAGGCGGCGACACGACCGCCCTGGCGTTGAAGATCCTGGTCGCCGGCGGATTCGGCGTGGGCAAGACCACCATGGTGGGCGCGGTCAGTGAGATCAGGCCGCTGCGCACCGAGGAACTGCTCAGCGAGGCCGGCCAGTTGGTGGACGACACCGACGGCGTGGACCAGAAGGTCACCACCACCGTCGCCATGGACTTCGGCCGCATCACCATCAGGTCCGGCCTCTCCCTCTACCTGTTCGGCACACCGGGCCAGGACCGCTTCTGGTTCCTGTGGGACGAACTGTCGCAGGGGGCCCTGGGGGCCGTGGTCCTCGCGGACACCCGGCGCCTTGAGGACTGCTTCCCCGCGGTCGACTACTTCGAGCACCGGCACATCCCGTTCGTGGTGGCCGTCAACTGCTTCACGGGCGCCCGTAGTTACGGCGCCCACGACGTCTCCCGTGCCCTGGACCTCGACCGGGGGACACCGGTGGTCCTGTGCGACGCCCGGGACCGCGACTCGGGGAAGGAGGTGCTGATCCGGCTGGTCGAGTATGCCGGGCGGATGCACACCGCCCGGATGCTCGACTCGGTGGGCTGATCGGAGCTCCTATTCCGAAATGCCCTTCAGGGCCACCACCTTCTCGACCGTGACGCGGACGAGGAGTTCGCCCGGCACTCCGTTGCGCGCGCCGAACTCCTCGGCACGCTCCTCACCCATGTACCGGGCCCCGATCCGGGCGGCCCAGTACCGGAGTTCGCCCGGTTCCTCCGACAATGTGGCGCGCCCCTGCAGCACCACGAAGTCGAACGGCGGACGATCGTCGTCCACGCAGAGGGCGACTCGCCCATCACGGGCCAGATTGCGCCCTTTTACCGTTCCTTTCGCCGTGTTGAACACCACGTCGTCCCCGTCGAGCAGGAACCAGATCGGCGCCACATGTGGGCTCCCATCGGCGCGAACGGTCGACAGCTTGCCCGTGCGCGTGCCGTGCGAGACGAACGCCCGCCATTCCTCGTCGGTCATGTTCTGTGCCATGCCCCTATCCTCCTTGCCCGGGCGACAGGCGTGGTGAAGGCTGACGGGT
Organism: Streptomyces sp. NPDC001100; assembly: GCF_053598575.1. NCBI lineage: Bacteria > Bacillati > Actinomycetota > Actinomycetes > Kitasatosporales > Streptomycetaceae > Streptomyces > Streptomyces sp. NPDC001100. Next base: position 154,928 of record NZ_JBSFKO010000009.1, on the reverse strand, counting down.
GATCCTCCGGCCAGGAGGAGACGCGACACGGGGAGGCCGGAACATGGCGCAGAACCAGGGACTGAGCTGGCTGCTGGACGATCTGACCGAGCGTGTCGAGCACGTACGCCACGCGCTGGTCCTGTCCAACGACGGACTGGTGACCGGCGCGAGCACGGGACTTCGCCGCGAGGACGCGGAACACCTCGCCGCCGTCTCGTCCGGACTGCACAGCCTGGCCAAGGGCTCGGGACGCCACTTCGGCGCCGGCGGGGTACGGCAGACGATGATCGAGTTCGACGACGCCGTCCTCTTCGTCACCGCCGCGGGCAGTGGCAGCTGCCTGTGCGTCCTCAGCGGTGCGGACGCGGACATCGGCCAGATCGCCTACGAGATGACACTGCTCGTCAACCGCGTCGGCGAACACCTCGGCGTGGACGCCCGGCAGCCCGAGCGAAGTCCCGTCACAGACCTCTGACCTGTGTGTTCGCTCGCTCCCGCGAGGTTATCCACAGGCTTGCCACGAGATTTCCCGAACCGGCTACGGTTTGTCCATCGCGAACGCACACAGCGTGAGCAACGGACTCCACGGGGGAGATCGACCATGGCAGGCAACACCATCACCACACCGTCGGAACTCTCGTGCACGCCGAGTCGCGCGGCACGGGAACTGGGCCTCAAACGAGGCGAGTTCGACCTTGCCGTCCATCTCGGACGCATCCGCACCGTGCCCGACGAAGGGGGCGGCGGCCGACGCGTCGCCCACACCGAGATCGACCGCCTGCGCTCGGCGGAGGGGTTCCCGGAATCGCTCGTGGACAGCGTCAGGACCGTGGGCACCACGGACGGCGCGGCCCTCATGGAGGTCACCCCCGCCAGGTTCACCCGCCTCGCCCGGCTGGGACTGGTGGTGCCGGTGAGGTTCTATCTGAACCGCTACCGAGCCGTGGTCTGGCTCTATCTCGCCGAAGAACTACGGCAGTTCGCCACCGACCAGAACCACACCGCACTGCTGAACGGCCGTACGCCCGAAGGACTGCGCGGCCAACTCCAGGAGGGCCTGGACCTGAGGCCCCGCAACTGGCGCGGCCGCCACCTGGGATTCCTGCTGCGCGAGGCGGAGGGTCCGTGGGAACGCGCAGGTGCCCTGTCGGCCTTGCTCGGCCCCGTGCAGGTGGCCGAAATCGTCCAGGACCCCTACGAGCGCGCCCACCTGAACCGGTTCCGGCCGGACCCGCCCGCCCACGGCACTCCGGGCTCGCCCTCCGCTCACCTCGCCGAACGGATCATGACGGCGGAAGACCCGGACGAGATCAGCTGGCTGCGGGCGGACCTGGCCCAGGTGCTGGAGGAGGCGCGCCGCCATCGCCCGGCACCGCGACCCGCCTCGCGACCCGCTGTGTCACTGTCGCCCCCGGGCGAACGCCAGGCCGGACCACCGCCGTCCCCCGGCGAGTCCCCGTCCGGGCCGGCCCCGGAACCCAGGCGATCACGCGGCATGTTGAGCTGGCTGCGCCGCAGAAGCGCGTGAGCGGCGGAAACGGGTGAGCCGCGGCGCACGTCCGCCAGTTACAGCGCTCTGAACAGCCCCTCCTGGACGACCGAGACGAGCAGGCGTCCCTCCAGGTCGTAGATGCGTCCGCGGGCCAGACCGCGTCCGCCCGTCGCGATCGGGGACTCCTGGTCATACAGGAACCACTCGTCCGCGCGGAAGGGCCGGTGGAACCACATGGCGTGGTCCAGGGAGGCCATGTCGAAGTTCCGCGGTCCCCACAGGGGCTCAACGGGGATCCGGACGGCGTCCAGGAGCGTCATGTCGCTGGCGTACGTCAACGCGCAGGTGTGCACCAGCGGATCGTCGCCGAGCGGACCCACCGCGCGCATCCACACGGCGCTGCGCGGCTCGGCGTCCTTGATCTCCTCGGCGCTCCAGCGCAGCCCGTCCGCGTACCGGATGTCGAAGGGCTGACGGCGCGCCATCCGCTCCAACTGCTCCGGCAGCACGCCCAGATGAGCCCGGACCTCCTCCGACACCGTCGGCAGGGACTCCGGGGCCGGGACCTCACGGGGCGGCAACTGGTGCTCGAAGGGACCTTGCTCAGGCTTGTGGAAGGAGGCGGTGAGATTGAAGATCGTGCGGCCCTGCTGCACGGCGGTGACCCGGCGGGTGGTGAACGACCGCCCGTCCCGTACCCGCTCGACCTGGTACACGATCGGCACGCCCGGCCGGCCCGGGCGCAGGAAGTACGCGTGCAGCGAGTGCACGGGCCGGTCGCCCTCCGTGGTGCGCCCCGCGGCGACCAGCGCCTGGCCGGCCACCTGGCCGCCGAAGACCCGCTGGAGGGACTCGTGCGGGCTGCGGCCACGGAAGATGTTGACCTCGATCTGCTCCAGGTCGAGCAGGTCGACGAGCCGCTCTGCCGGGTTCGTCATGGGTGGGATTCTCCTGTGCTCACAGCTGTCCGACGTCGGTGACACGGACGACCGCACGGCCCTCCGCGTCGGAGGCCGCGAGATCGATCTCCGCGCTGATGCCCCAGTCATGATCGCCGTTCGGGTCGGCGAAAATCTGCCGAACGCGCCACAGGTTGTGCTGCGGCTCCTCCTCGATGAGCAGCAGCTTGGGCCCGCGGGCGTCGGGGCCGGTGCCGAGGTCCTCGTACTCGTCCCAGTACTTGTCCATCGCCTCGCCCCACGCGTCCTCGTCCCAGCCGGACTCGGCATCCATCTCGCCCAGCTCCGCGACATGGTCGAGGGCGGCCAGCTCGACCCGGCGGAACATCGCGTTGCGCACCAGGACCCGGAAGGCACGCGAGTTCGCGGTGACCGGCTTGACCTGGTCGGCCTTCTCCTGGGCCTCCTCGGCGGTCATCTCCTCCGGATTGGCCAGCTGCTCCCACTCGTCCAGCAGGCTGGAGTCGACCTGACGCACCATCTCACCGAGCCAGGCGATCAGATCCTCCAGATCCTCGGACTTGAGGTCGTCCGGGACGGTGTGATCGAGGGCCTTGAAGGCGCCGGCGAGGTACCGCAGCACGATGCCCTCGGTGCGGGCCAGCTCGTAGTAGGAGGTCAACTCCGTGAAGGACATGGCCCGTTCGTACATGTCACGGATCACGGACTTCGGCGACAGCGGGTGGTCGCCGACCCACGGGTGGCTCTTGCGGTACGTGTCGTACGCGTGGAAGAGCAATTCCTCCAGCGGCTTGGGGTAGCTGACGTCCTGGAGGCGCTCCATGCGGTCCTCGTACTCGACGCCGTCCGCCTTCATCGCCGCCACGGCCTCGCCGCGCGCCTTGTTCTGCTGGGCGGCCAGGATCTGGCGCGGGTCGTCCAGCGTGGACTCGACGACGGACACCATGTCCAGCGCGTACGACGGCGACTCGGGGTCCAGCAGTTCGAACGCGGCGAGCGCGAAGGTGGACAGCGGCTGGTTCAGCGCGAAGTCCTGCTGCAGGTCGACCGTGAGGCGCACGATGCGGCCCTCGGTGTCCGGGGTGTCGAGCTTCTCGACGATGCCGCCGTCCAGCAGCGAGCGGTAGATCGCGATCGCGCGCCGGATGTGCCGCAACTGCTGCTTGCGCGGCTCGTGGTTGTCCTCCAGGAGATGCCGCATCGCCTCGAAGGCGTTGCCCGGACGGGCGATGACCGACAGCAGCATCGTGTGTGTGACCCGGAACCGGGAGGTGAGCGGCTCCGGTTCGGAGGTGATGAGCTTCTCGAAGGTGCCTTCCGTCCACCCGACGAAGCCCTCGGGTGCCTTCTTGCGGACGACCTTCCGGCGCTTCTTCGGGTCGTCACCCGCCTTTGCGAGCGCCTTCTCGTTCTCGACGACGTGTTCGGGGGCCTGGGCGACCACGAGCCCCGCCGTGTCGAAACCGGCGCGGCCCGCGCGGCCCGCGATCTGGTGGAACTCACGGGCGCGCAGCGTGCGCACCCGAACGCCGTCGTACTTGGCCAGCGCCGTGAACAGCACGGTGCGGATGGGCACGTTGACACCCACCCCGAGCGTGTCCGTACCGCAGATGACCTTCAGCAGACCGGCCTGCGCGAGCTTCTCCACCAGACGCCGGTACTTGGGCAGCATGCCGGCGTGGTGCACACCGATGCCGTGCCGCACGTAACGGGAGAGATTGCGGCCGAACTTGGTGGTGAAGCGGAAGTTGCCGATCAGCTCGGCGATCTGGTCCTTCTCCTCGCGCGAGGACATGTTGATGCTCATCAGCGCCTGTGCCCGCTCCACGGCCTGCGCCTGGGTGAAGTGCACGATGTAGACCGGCGCCTGCCGGGTCTCCAGCAGTTCGGTGAGCGTCTCGGTGAGCGGGGTCAGCTTGTACTCGTAGGACAGCGGCACCGGCCGGACCGCCGAGCGGACCACCGAAGTGGGGCGCCCGGTGCGCCGGGTGAGGTCCTTCTCGAACATCGCGACGTCACCGAGCGTGGCCGACATGAGGATGAACTGGGCCTGCGGCAGCTCCAGGATCGGGATCTGCCAGGCCCAGCCGCGGTCCGCCTCGGCGTAGAAGTGGAACTCGTCCATGACGACCTGGCCGACGTCCGCGTGCTTGCCGTCGCGCAGCGCGATCGACGCGAGGACCTCCGCGGTGCAGCAGATGATGGGCGCGTCCGAGTTGACGGACGCGTCGCCGGTCAGCATGCCGACGTTCTCGGTGCCGAACATCTTGCACAGCTCGAAGAACTTCTCCGAGACCAGCGCCTTGATCGGGGCGGTGTAGAAGGTGACCTCGTCCCGGGCCAGCGCGGCGAAGTGCGCACCGGCGGCGATCATGCTCTTGCCGGAGCCGGTGGGCGTCGACACGATCACGTTCGCACCGGAGACCACCTCGATCAGCGCCTCCTCCTGGTGGGGGTAGAGCGTGAGACCGCGCTCCTGGACCCACGACTCGAAGGCTTCGTAGAGGGCGTCGGGATCTGCGGTCGGCGGCAACTGGTCGATGAGGGTCACGACCCCATCTTGCCTGGCGCCGCGGCCGATGGGGGAATCGGCTGCGGAGACGAAGATCGTTGCCGCTACGCTGTGTCGCCGACAGAGTGTCAGGGCGCCCGAGCAACTGACCGGCGGCGCAAGAGGAATGGGGCGGGGAACGGCCATGATGGGACCAGCACACTCACTGTCGGGAGCGGCGGCCTGGCTCGGCGTAGGAGCGGCGACCGCCGCGGCCGGACACCCGATGCCCTGGCCGGTGGTCCTGGTCGGCGCGCTGATCTGCGCCGGCGCCGCGCTCGCCCCGGACCTCGACCACAAGGCGGCGACCATCTCGCGGGCCTTCGGACCCCTCTCCCGGGGTGTGTGCGAGGTCGTCGACAAGCTTTCGTACGCCGTCTACAAGGGGACCAGGAAGCAGGGCGACCCGCGCCGCAACGGCGGGCACCGCACGCTCACCCACACCTGGCTGTGGGCGGTCCTGATCGGGGCGGGGAGTGCGGGCGTGGCCATCCTGGGCGGTCGCTGGGGAGTGCTGGCGATCCTCTTCGTGCACATGGTGCTGGCCATCGAGGGCCTGCTGTGGCGGGCGGCCCGCGGCTCCAGCAGCGACATCCTGGTGTGGCTGCTGGCGGCGACGAGCGCTTGGATCCTGGCGGGAGTGCTGGACAAGCCGGGCAACGGTTCGGACTGGCTGTTCACGGACCAGCACCAGTACCTGTGGCTGGGCCTGCCGGTCGTGCTGGGCGCGCTGGTGCACGACATCGGGGACGCGCTGACCGTCTCCGGCTGCCCGATCCTGTGGCCGATCCCGCTGGGCCGCAAGCGCTGGTACCCGATCGGGCCGCCGAAGGTGATGCGGTTCCGCGCGGGCAGCTGGGTCGAGCTCAAGGTGCTGATGCCGGTGTTCATACTGCTCGGGGGAGTGGGCTGCGCGGCGGCGCTCAATGTGATCTGAGGCCCGGCCCAGCCCTCGGTTCCGGCGTCGGTGCGGGCAGCGGCTCACGCCCCGCCGGAGCCCTGGTCCGCACCGCCGCCGTAACGCCGTTCGAACTGGGCGATGCGGCCCTCGGAGTCCACCGTTCTGGCCTTGCCGGTGTAGAAGGGGTGGCTCTCCGAGGAGATCTCCACGTCCACGACCGGGTAGGTCTCGCCGTCGTCCCAGTCGATGGTCCGGTCGCTGGTCGCGGTGGACCGGGTCAGGAAGGCGTATCCGGCGGAGCGGTCGCGGAAGACCACGGGGTGGTAGTCGGGCTGCTTGTCCTGCTGCATGGCTGCTCCTGCTCCTCGTGCGTCGGGGGTGTGGGTGACGGCCGGGGGACGGCGATGTCAGCCGTAGAGCGAACCCTCGTCCTCTTCGACGATGTGCATCGCGGCCTCCTCGGCGGAGGCCGCCGCGCCGTCGATGCCCACGTCGGTGGCGATCAGGCCGCTCTCCTCGTCCTCGTGCGCGCCTTCGTCGGGTGCCACGAGCCGGCCGGAGCGGGTGTCACCGACCTCGATGTCCAGGAGTTCGCCGTCGGTGTCCTCGGAGTCGCCGAGGCCGTCGCCGTCGGGCACCGCGAGATCCGGGACCTCCTCGGCGAGGCGCTGGTCGAGCGTCTCCCCGTGCAGACGCTCGGCGGCCGTGACGTCGGCGCGCTCCACCGCCCAGGGGCGGTCCGGTGGCGACCAGCCGCGGTCGAGGGGGTCCTCGACACCGTCGGCCAGGAGGGTGTCCTCCGCGTCGAGCAGACCCGCGTCGTCCTGTACCTCGGATCCGTCGGGCTGGTAGACGTCGTCTCCCCATCCGTCGACGCTGTTCACGGGTACCTCCAGGTGGTGGGGACCGGCCCGTACTCACCGCGCTCGGCGGCGGGCCGCCGCTGTGCGGGGCACAGGCGGAGCCCGGCACGAACCACATGGTTCCCGGGCACTCCCCGAACCGGTGCCGCTCCCCAGCCTTCCACCCCTTTTCCCCACCGCGCAACGGCACGGGTCGAGTGGTCCTGCTTCTCACCAGCTCCGCCGGCCCCATCACCACCGTCACGGCATCGAGCGCCCAAAGGGGCACGGGGAACTGCGCGAGCGGCCCCCACCGGCCCGCAGATCAGTTGCCTCCCACCGCGACCAGCGCGGCAACCGACCCGGGGGTCGGTCACCGCCCCACCGGCGGAGCTACCCGTGCCAGGACCGCCAAAGCGCCGCGTACGCCCCCTCCGCCGCCACCAGCTGATCGTGGCTGCCCAGCTCGCTGATGCGGCCGTTCTCGACCACGGCGATGACGTCCGCGTCGTGCGCGGTGTGCAGCCGGTGGGCGATCGCCACGACCGTGCGGCCGTCGAGGACGCGGGCCAGGGACCGTTCCAGATGGCGGGCCGCGCGCGGGTCGAGGAGCGAGGTCGCCTCGTCCAGGACCAGTGTGTGCGGATCGGCCAGCACCAGCCGGGCCAGCGCGATCTGCTGGGCCTGGGCCGGGGTGAGCGCCAGCCCGCCCGAGCCCACCTCGGTGTCCAGGCCCTCGTTCAGCGCCCGCGCCCATCCGTCCGCGTCGACCGCGCCCAGTGCCGCCCACAGCTCCGCGTCCGCCGCGTCGGTCCGGGCGAGCAGGAGGTTGTCGCGCAGGGAGCCCACGAAGACGTGGTGCTCCTGGTTGACGAGGGCCACATGGGAGCGGACGTGTTCGGCGGTCATCCGGGAGAGTTCGGCGCCGCCGAGAGTGATCCGGCCGTCCCGGGGCGCGTAGATACCGGCGAGCAGCCTGCCCAGGGTCGACTTGCCCGCGCCCGACGGGCCGACCAGGGCCAGCCGGGTGCCGGGCGCTACCTCCAGGGACACCTTGCGCAGCACGTCGACGCCCTCGCGGTAGCCGAAGTGCACCCGGTCCGCGCGCACGTCCCGGCCCTCGGGGGACAGCCCGGCGTCCCCGGCGTCGGGCTCGATGTCCCGGACGCCGACCAGCCGGGCCAGCGAGACCTGGGCGACCTGGAGCTCGTCGTACCAGCGCAGGATCAGGTTCACCGGGTCGACGAGCATCTGGGCGAGCAGGGCGCCCGTCGTCAGGTCGCCCACGCCGATCCAGCCGTGCAGGACGAACACGCCACCGAGCATCAGGACCGAGCAGAGCACCGTGACATGAGTGATGTTGATCACCGGGAAGAGCACCGACCGCAGCCAGAGCGTGTAGTTCTCCCAGGCCGTCCACTCCTTGACGCGGCGCTCGGAGAGGGCGATGCGCCGGTCGCCGAGGCGGTGTGCCTCCACGGTGCGTCCCGCGTCCACGGTCTCGGCGAGGGCCGCGGCCACGGCGGCGTACCCGGCGGCCTCGGAGCGGTAGCCGGCGGGTGCGCGCCGGTAGTACCAGCGGCAGCCGACGACCAGCAGCGGTACCGCGATCAGCACGGCGGGCGCCAGCGTCGGCACGGTCACGACCAGGCCGCCGAGGAGCAGCAGCGCCCACACGACGCCGATCGCCAGCTGCGGTACGGCTTCGCGCATCGCGTTGGCGAGCCGGTCGATGTCGGTGGTGATGCGGGACAGGAGGTCGCCGGTGCCGGCCCGTTCCAGGACACCGGGAGGGAGCCCGACCGAGCGGACGAGGAAGTCCTCGCGCAGATCGGCCAGCATCCGTTCGCCGAGCATCGCGCCACGCAGCCGCACCTGCCGGATGAACACGGCCTGGACGGCGAGCGCGATCCCGAACAGCCCGATGGCCAGGCCGAGATGGAGTTCCCGCGCTCCGTCCGACACCCGCTCGACCAGGTCGCCGAGCAGATAGGGGCCCACCATCGACGCGACCACGGCGACCGTGTTCACGGTGACCAGGAGGAGGAAGGCCCGGCGATGCCGGCGGAACAGTTCGGACACGTAGGCGCGTACGGTCGCGGGAGCGCCGACCGGCAGGGTGGTGGCCGTGGTCGGGGCCGCCGGGTCGTACGCCGGGGGCGCCACGCCGATCATGCGGTCTCCTCGATTTCTTCCAGCGCGCCACGCAGCGCGACATCGTGGTCGTCCAGGGTGCTTCGCAGAGCGGCCTCGTCGTCGACGGCGTTCTGCAGAGCGGCCTCGCTGTTGACGGCGTTGTGCAGTGCCGTCTCCTCCTCCGTCTCGCGGGTCACCACGGCCCGGTACCGCGGCTCGCTCCGGAGCAGGTCGCGATGGGTGCCGACCGCGACGACCTGGTCCTCGTGCACGAGGACCACCCGGTCCGCGTGGTCCAGGAGCAGGGGCGAGGAGGTGAACACCGCCGTGGTCCGGCCGGTCCGCAACTTCCTTACGCCGTCCGCGATCCGGGCCTCGGTGTGGGAGTCGACGGCGGAAGTCGGCTCGTCCAGGACGAGTACCTCGGGATCGGTGATCAGCGACCGGGCCAGGGCGAGCCGCTGGCGCTGGCCGCCGGAGAGGGAGCGCCCGCGTTCGGTGATGCGGGCGTCCATCGGGTCGTCGGTGTCGAGCGAACCCTGCGTCAGCGCCACCAGCACGTCACCGCACTGCGCGGCGGCCAGGGCCTCCTCCGCGTCGACCGCGCCCGAGGAGGGCACGTCGAGCAGTTCGCGCAGTGAACCGGACAGCAGCACCGGGTCCTTGTCCTGGACGAGGACGGCGGTGCGTGCCGAGGCGAGGGGGAGTTCGTCGAGCGCCACGCCGTCCAGGAGCACCGAGGTGCCCGCCTCGGCGGGGTGTCCGCCGAGGCGTTCCGCCAGTCGTCCGGCCGCGTCGGGGTCGCCGCACACCACAGCGGTGAAGCGGCCGGACGGCACGAGCAGACCGGTTGCCGGGTCGTACAGATCCCCGGCCGGTACCTCGGCCGCGCGCGTCCCCACGGTGTCGGTGACCCGCTCCAGGGACAGCACGCGCGCGGCGCGTCTGGCCGAGGGCCGGGAGAAGGAGTACGCCATGGCGATCTCCTCGAAGTGCCGCAGCGGGTAGGACGTCACCATCACCGCGCTGTAGACGGTGACCAGTTCACCCACCGTGATCCGGCCCTCGCGGGCCAGGTGCACACCGTGCCAGACGACGACGATCAGCAGCAGGCCCGGCAGCAGCACCTGGATCGCGGAGATCAGCGACCACATCCGGGCGCTGCGCACGGCCGCGTGGCGCACCTCCTGGGAGGCGCGGCGGTACCGGTCGAGGAAGAGTTCCTCACCGCCGATGCCGCGCAGCACCCGCAGTCCGGCGACCGTGTCGGAGGCCAGCTCGGTGGCGCGTCCGGCCTTCTCGCGCTGCACGTCCGCGCGCCGGGTGGCGCGGGGCAGCAGTGGCAGCACGGAGACCGCCAGGACGGGCATGCCCACGGCGACGACGACACCGAGGGCCGGTTGGTAGACGAACAGGCCGACGCACACGACGACGACGGTCAGCGCGGCGGCCAGGAAGCGGGAGAGTGCCTCCACGAACCAGCCGATCTTCTCGACGTCGCCCGTGGACACGGCCACGACCTCACCGGCCGCGACCCGCCGGGTCAGCGCCGAGCCGAGATGGGCCGCCTGGCGGGCCAGCAGTTGCTGGACGCGGGCGGCGGCCGTGATCCAGTTGGTGACCGCGGCGCGGTGCAGGAAGGTGTCGCCCACGGCGATACCCGCTCCGCACAGTGCCATGAACCCACCGGTCAGGGCGAGCCGGCTGCCGGAGCGGTCCACCACGGCCTGGACGGCGAGTCCCACGCAGAAGGGCAGCGCGCAGACGGACACGAAGTGCAGCAGTCCCCAGGCCAGCGACTTGAACTGTCCGCCGAGCTGGTTCCGGCCGAGCCACCACAGGAATCGGGGCCCCGAGCGGGCGTCCGGCACACCAGGGTCGGGATACGGAAGGTCTTGAATCTGCATGACGTCCCAGTGGCTCTGGTCGGGGCGGCGGAAGGAGTCGCGGAGTGCGGCAACAAACCGTGAAAGGTTCGCCTCGCAGCGTGGTCGGAAGCAAGCGGTTTTCCCCGCCGGGGGTCAGAACCGGCGTTCACCCATCCGTGGCCAGATGTCCGTTACCTCACGCAATGTCGCCGAACCCGATGTGACCATGGGCCGATGCAGAGTGGCGGCACACGACGTGCGATGGTCGCGATGGCGGCTCTCGGTTCCCTCCTGACGATGACGACCCTGTCCGCGTGCGGAAGCACGGAAACAAGACACACCGGCGGCCGGGAGGGGAGACCCGGGCCCCAGGCGGCCCACCCGCGAAAAGCCGCCGCCGCCCCGACCCGCATCCCGGACGTCGGCGACCGGCTCCACCGCGAGATTCCCGCCCGGACACGTCAGGTCCTCGCTGTCTACGGCGACGGCAAGGACTCCCCGTACTCCACCGCCGTGCTGTTCACGAAGCACGGGTCCAGCTGGGACCGGACCCGCAGCTGGCCCGCGCACAACGGCAAGCGGGGCTGGACCCTCGACCACCACCTCGGGGACGAACGCAGCCCCGTCGGCGTGTTCACCCTGACCGCTGCGGGCGGTGTGCTCGACGACCCGGGCGCGGCACTCCCGTACAGCCAGGACGAGTCGTACGAGGCGCCGCGCGACTGGGACGAGTCGCACTGGCACGACTTCGACTACGTCATCGCCATCGACTACAACCGTGTCGCGGGCACCCCGCCCGACGACGCGGAGCAGCCGGAGGGTGAGGACAAGGGCGGCGGGATCTGGCTGCATCTGGACCACGGCAGCGGTACGTCGGCCTGCGTCAGCCTGCCCAAGGAAGCGATGGAGTACCTGCTGCGCACGCTCGATCCGGAGCAGCATCCCGTGGTGCTGATGGGGGACAGGGCGGACCTCAAGGGGTAGAACACCGCCCATGAGAAACCGGATAGTCATGTCCATGCTCGCCGGGGCGACCCTCCTGGCGAGCACCCTGCTGGGCGCGGGTCCAGCCCGGGCAGTCGATGCGAAGGCCCCGTCGGCCGATGTCCCCGCCGAGTTCGGCACCGACTGGCACGACCCCCTCACCGCGGCCCCGCCCATCGCCAGGCCCGCCACCAAGTCCTGCCAAGTCACCCTCGCCGACACGGAGTTCCGCGACTTCACCCCGTACCAGGGGACGTACACGCCCCCCAAGGGCTGCGGAGACCACTGGAGCAAGGTCGTGCTGCGCCTCGACGGCACGGTGAAGGGGCGCCAGTACGACCGGCTCGGCTACCTGCATGTCGGCGGGGTCGAGATCCTGCGCACCTCGACACCGGAGCCCTCACCCGACGGCATCGCATGGTCCGTCGAGAAGGACGTCACCCGCTACAGCGCCACCTTCCGCGACACACAGAACGTCGAGATGCTCATCGGCAACGTCGTCGACGACACCTACACCGGAGTCATCGGCGTCAAGTCCACGCTGACCTTCTACGAGGGCAGACCCGCGGCGGCGCAGACCCCCGACCGCGTCCTCACCCTCGGCACCGACTCGACCGTCACCACCCCGCGCAACAGCGAACGCATCGTCGCCGAGGTGTACGCCACCGGATCCGGCGGCGGCTGCGAGGAGTTCTGGTATCTCGCGGTCCCCGACTCGGCGCCGTACTCCTGCCAGGCCGACAAGGGCCCCTACCGCGAGGTGCAGATCAAGGTCGACGGCCGACTCGCCGGAATCGCCGCGCCGTTCCCGAACGTATGGACCGGCGGTTGGTCCGACCCCTTCCTCTGGTACGTCATTCCGGGCCCGCGTGCCTTCGACGTCAAGCCGATCGAATACGACCTCACCCCCTTCGCCGGGCTCCTCAACGACGGCCGCCCGCACCACGTCGACGTCTCGGTCGTGGGCGTGCCCGAGGGGCAGAGCGGTTGGAGCGCGCCGGTGGACGTGCTCGTCTGGCAGGACGCGCAGCGCGCCCACGTCACCGGCAGGCTCACCCTCGACCGGGCGGGCGAGCTCGCCAACTCCTCGACGTACACGCCCGGTTCGGAGGAACGCGTGGACACCGACGCGGGCCATCGGCTGACCGTCGCCGGGTATGTCGACACCTCGCACGGGCGGGTGGCGACCACGGTCGACCGCCAGCTCACGAACACCTCCGTGCACCGCTGGATCGACGGCGAGAACATGGACGGGCTCGACGCGACCTGGACGGACGACGAGTCGGTGACCGTCGACGGACGGGGACCGGCCCGGACGACGGCCACGCACCGGACGTACACGATGGACGGTGCGACGACGATCGGGACGGACGACCGGCTGCGTACCGTTCTCACGCTGGGTGACCGGGCGGCGGTCGTCGATACGCGGGACGGCCGACGGACCGGGTGGTCGCGGCTCGACGACACCTACAGCGGGGACGCGACGTACACGCTCAATGTGCCCCGTGATCAGCGGCACGCGGTGGGGACGTCGAGCGAGCGCTACCGGCTGTACGGCTCGGGCGGCTGCTACGACCGTTCGCTGGCGACCGCGCAGGGGGTGCTGACCGAGGACCGCAGCGGCTGCTGAGCCGTCGTGCGTGCGACGCGTCACTCGGGTGCGTGTTTTACACGGCTGTCACACGGAGGTTTTCCAGGGGATCAACAACGGCTCCAAAGTGATCCACCGGAAGCCGCTTTCCGTATCGCAGAAGTCACCCCACCTCGCTTCCGCGAACGACCGTCCCCCCTCCAAGGAGTGCCCGTGCCGCCGTCCGTCCCGCCCCTGCCGCGACGCGTCGCACGCATATTGCGTACCTCTCTCTTCACGCAGGTCGCCTGCGCGCTCGTCCTCGGAATCCTCGTCGGAAAGCTGTGGCCCGACGTGGCCACGGACTTCCAGCCCCTCGGCGACGGATTCACCCGGCTCATCAAGACGATCATCTCGCCGCTCGTGTTCTGTGTGGTCGTCGTGGGCATCGCCAAGGCCGGTGACCTCAAGGCCTTCGGCCGGATCGGCCTCAAGGCGCTGATCTGGTTCGAGGTCGCGTCCACCGCGGCGCTGATCATCGGCCTGGTCCTCGCCAACGTCGTCCAGCCCGGCTCCGGGATGCATGTCGACCCGTCCACCCTCAACACCTCGGCGGTGGACGCGAAGACGGGCGGTGCCGCGCTGCCCTCGACGACCGAGTTCATCGTCAACGCGCTGCCCACCAGTTTCATCGGTGCCTTCGCCGAGAACTCCCTGCTCCAAGTCCTCATCCTGGCCTGCCTGGTGGGCGCCGCGCTGCTCCACCTCGGCAACACCAGGGTGCCGCAGGTGCTGCCCGCGATCGAGCAGGCCCAGGAGATCATCTTCGCGATCGTCGGCTTCGTGATGCGGCTCGCCCCGCTCGCCGTGTTCGGCGCGATGGCCGTCCTGGTCGGCCAGTACGGGCTTGGCGTGATCAAGACCTACGCCAAGCTGATCATCCTCTGCTACGTCGCCGCCGCGCTCTTCGTCGCGCTGCTCGCCGTGGCGCTGCGGATGGTCACCGGGCTCAGCCTCTGGAAGTTCCTCCGCTACATCCGTGAGGAGATGCTGCTCGCGCTCGGCACCGCCTCCACCGAGTCCGTCATGCCGCGCGTGATGCAGAAGCTCCGCAGGGCCGGCGCCCGTGACGACGCGGTGGGCCTGGTACTGCCCACCGGCTACTCCTTCAACCTCGACGGCGCCTCGCTCTACCTCTCCATCGGCACGCTGTTCATCGCCCAGGCCGTCGGCGTCGACCTCAGCCTCGGCCAGCAGATCACCGTGGTCCTGGTGCTCATGCTCACCAGCAAGGGCATGGCGGGCATCCCCGGCTCGGCCTTCCTCGCCCTGTCCGCGACGGCCTCTTCCCTGGGCGCGATCCCGGCCGGCGCGGTCGCCCTGCTCCTCGGCGTGGACCGCATCATGGACTCGATGCGTGTCGTCACCAATCTCCTCGGCAACTGCGTCGCCGTGTTCGCTGTCTCCCGCTGGGAGGGCGCGCTGGACATCGAGCGGGCGAAGAAGGTCCTCGACGGCGAGATCGCGGTCGTAGAGGACGACGTCGTGGAGGACGATGCGGAGGCGGATGCCGAGATCCCCGCGCGGCTCGTCAAGGAACCGGCCTCCGAGGCCGGTTGAGCCCAGTCGTGACGGGTCGCGGCCCCTGATTCCATCCAGGTGGTGGGGGAGTCGCGGCCCGCTCCTCTATGCGTGGTCGGCGAGGGTGACCGGGTAGGGCTCGTCGAAGTCGGCCGAGCGGCTCACCGGTTCCCATGAGGCCGCCTGTGCGATCTGGTCGCGTGAGTAGTTCTGTGCGAGCTCCACGGCGAAGGCACCCAGGATGAGGTGGGAGGGCAGGGTCGGCTGCTTGACGACCCGGACCAGGATCTCCCCGGCGCGCTTCGGGTCGCCCGCGGCGACCCGGGAGCCGCCGAAGAGGCGGATCATCGCGCCGACCGTCTCGTCGTACTCCGGTGCCGGCTCCGGGATCCGCATCGAGGGACCGGCCCAGTCGGTCGCGAAGCCGCCAGGCTCCACGACGAGGCACCTGATGGCGAACGGCGCGGTCTCGGCCGCGAGGACGCGGGTGAAGCCGTCGACCGCGAACTTCGCCGCCTGGTACGACCCGAGCCCGGGGGTTCCGCCGACCCGGCCGCCGATGGACGAGAACTGCACGACCGTGCCCGCGCCCTGAGCCTTGAGGAACGGGAGCGCGGCCGTCGAGACGTTGTAGACCCCCCAGAAGTTCGTGTCGAACTGCTGGCGGAAGTCTTCCTCGGGGGTCGTCTCGACCGGGGAGAGGTTGGCGTACCCAGCGTTGTTGACCACCACGTCAATCCTGCCGAAACGGTCGACTCCGGCCTGTAGAGCGGCTGTTGCGGCCGTCCGATCGGTGACGTCGAGCGCGACGGGCAGGACGCGGTCGCCGTACTCCTTGACGAGGTCGTCCAACTGCTCCGGCTTGCGTGCCGTGGCGACGACCCGGTCGCCGGCCTCCAGGGCGGCGACGGTGAGATTGCGGCCGAAGCCGCGGGATGAACCGGTGATGAACCATGTCTGCGTCATGGCTCTAGCAAAACACTGTTTCGTTATTAGTGCAACCGGGTTGCGCTATGCTCTGGGGCATGAGCACGACCAGCCCGCAACGCGCCCGCAGCGCCGCGGCCAAGCAGCAGCGTGAACGGGCGATTCTCGACGCCGCCCGGTCCCTCGGCGCCGAGCGCAGCGTGCGCGAGGTCACGCTCACGGACATCGCCGCGGCCGTGGGCATGCACAAGTCCGCCATGCTGCGGTACTTCGAGACGCGGGAGCAGATCTTCCTGGCGCTGACCGCAGAGGGCTGGGAGGACTGGTCGGGAGCGCTCCGCGCACGGCTGCGCGAGTTCGTCGACGCGGATCCCGGCGCGGTCGCGGCCGTCGTCGCGGAGTCGCTCGTCGCGCGGCCGTTCTTCTGCGACCTGCTGGCCCAGGCGCCGTTGAACCTGGAGCGCAACGTCTCCATGGAGACCGTCTACGAGTTCAAGACGGTCGTACTCGGTGAAGTCGCCGCGGTGGGAAGCGAGTTGTGCCGGCTGTTCGCGATCTCCGAACGCGCCGCCATCGATGTGGTCGCCACGGCCACGAGCATGGCCGGGGCGCTGTGGCAGATGGCGGCTCCCGGCACGGATCTTCGCGCGCTCTACGAGACCCGCCCCGAGCTGGCGCACGCGGTGGTCGATGTCGAGCCCCAACTTGCCCGCATCCTGAGCGCGTTGCTGGAAGGGATGCGGTCGAACGCCGAGTGAGGCCGGTGTCGGCGCGGCTCACGCTGTGGGCGCACGGCCGTGCGTGCTCGCGAAACGGCTGCGGTAGTGCGTCGGTGTGGTGTCCAGGTGACGGGCGAAGGCGCGGCGGAGGGTCTCGTCGGTGCCGAGCCCGCTGTGGTGTGCCGCGGAGGTGACGCTGTGGCCTTCGAGGAGCAGGTGCTGGGCGCGGTCGAGGCGGACCCGTTCGACCCAACGGGCGGGTGTGGTGCCGAGTTCGGTGCGGAAGAGCCGGGTCAGGTGCCGGGTGCTGACGGCCGCGGTCGCCGCCATGGCGGGCAGGCTGTGATCGGCGGCGGGGTCGGCCAGCACGGACGCGATCAGTGACCGTAGGGGATCGGTGCGCGGTGGTGGGGTGGTGGTCGCCGCGGAGAACTGCGACTGCCCGCCCGGGCGTTGCATGAAGACGACCAGTTCACGCGCGACCTCCCTGGCCACGGCCGCTCCGTGGTCGTCCTCCACGAGGGCGAGCGCCAGGTCGATACCGGCGCTGATGCCCGCCGAGGTGACGAAGCGGCCGTCGCGGACGTGGATGGCGTCCGGTTCGACGTGCACCCGGGGGTAGCGGCGGGCCAGTGTCGCAGCCTGTCGCCAGTGGGTCGTGGCCGAACGGCCGTCGAGCAGGCCGAGTTCGGCCAGGACGAAGGCACCCGTGCAGACGGACGTGACCCGTGCCGCGTGGTCGGCGAGGGTGCGGGTCGTGCTCAACAGCCCTTCCTCGGCGGGGTGTTGGGCCAGCAGGTCGCCCCCGGCGACCACCACCGTGTCGACCGGCCCGGCGTCGGCCGCGGTCACCGTGCCGGTCAGGGTCAGTCCGTTGGCGGTGGTGACCGGGCCGCCGTGCGGAGAGACCAGCACCAGCTCGTAGGGATGGCCGAGTTTGCCCGACTGGTGCAGCACCTCGGCCGGGCCGCTGACGTCGAGCATGGTCACACCGTCGAAGACGACGAAACCGACCCGAGGGGCCGGGGCCGCTGTCATGTCCGAATCCGTGGTTTTCGTGGCTCTGAGGACATGGCTCCAGCGTACGCCGCCGAAGATCCTGGACGCACAGGCCGTCGAGGAGAGGGAAGAACGATGAGTGAAGTGATCGCAGGCGTGGAGATTCCGGACAGCGCTCTGGCGCGGGAGGCGACCGAGCTGGTGCGGGAGGCCGCGTCGCCGTTGCTGTTCGACCACTCCCGGCGGGTGTTCCTGTGGGGCGCCCTGCGCGGCCGGGAGCAGGGGCTCCGCTACGACCCCGAACTGCTCTACGTGGCCGCGATGTTCCACGACCTCGGGCTCACCGGGAAGTTCCGCCGGACCGACCAGCGCTTCGAGATCGACGGCGCCGACGAGGCCCGCCGGTTCCTGCGCGCACACGGCATCACGGGTGAGCCGGCCGACCGGGTCTGGACGAGCATCGCCCTGCACACCACCCAGGAGATCCCGCTGCACATGTCGGCCGAGATCGCCCTGGTCAACCGGGGTGTCTCGCTGGACGTCGTGGGCATCGGCTACGACGCCGTCACCGACGAGCAGCGCGCGGCCGTGGTGGCGGCGCATCCCCGCCCGGACTTCAAGAACGGGATCCTCGCCGCTTTCACCGAGGGCATCAAGGACCGCCCCGAGACCGCCTTCGGCAACATCAAGGCGGACGTACTGGCCCACTTCGTACCGGGCTTCGTGCGCGGCGACTTCGTCGAGAAGATCAAGGACTCGGACTGGCCGGAGTGACGCCGTGACGACCGCCGGTGGTCAGCAGGTCCGCCCGTGCTCCTCATGGGTGCCGGGCGCTCCGTCCACCAGCGTGTCCAGCAGGGTCCGCAACACCTCGCGCTCCACATCCGTGAGCGGTGCGAGGATCTCGTCCGCCGCGCCCCGCCGGGCGCTGCGCAGCTCGCTCAGCGCCTTGCGGCCGTCGTCCGTGATCTCGATCCGGATGACCCGCCGGTTGGACGGATCGGGCACCCGCCGCACCTTGCCACTCGCCTCCAGGCCGTCGACCAGGGTCGTCACGGCGCGCGGCACCACTTCGAGGCGCTCGGCGAGGTCGGCCATGCGCGGCGGCGAGCCGAAGTGCGCGAGGGTGCGCAGCAGCCGGGACTGGGCCGGGGTGATGCCGAGGTCGCGCTGCTCCAGATGGCGCTTCTGGATGCGGTGCACCCGGCGGGTGAGCCGCAGCAGCTGCTCCGCGAGGAGGCCGTCGGAATCGGGGGTGGTCATGCGGGAACAATATCAGGACCTGGTTCATTGTGAGTATAGGTAACAATGAGCTATGCTCCATCAGATCTCATTGCTCCACGAGTTCTGAGTGCTCGACCAGTCCTGATCGCCTCACCATCCGTAGGAGACCATGCCCCGCGACGAAATCAACTGGACACCGTCCCCAGGCACCTCGACCGACCAACCCCGTCAGGTGCGCCGCATCCTCAGGCTCTTCAAGCCCTACCGCGCCAAGCTCACGGTCGTCGGCCTCCTGGTCGGCGCCGCGTCCCTGGTCACCGTGGCCACCCCGTTCCTGCTGAAGGAGACGTTGGACGTCGCCATCCCGCAGGGCCGCACCGGACTGCTGAGCCTGCTGGCGCTCGGCATGATCCTGAGCGCCGTCCTGACCAGCATCTTCGGCGTACTGCAGACCCTCATCTCCACGACGGTCGGCCAGCGTGTCATGCACGACCTGCGCACCGCCGTCTACGGCCGGCTGCAGCGCATGTCGCTCGCCTTCTTCACCCGGACCCGCACCGGCGAGGTCCAGTCCCGCATAGCCAACGACATCGGCGGAATGCAGGCCACCGTCACCTCCACGGCCACCTCCCTGGTGTCGAACCTGACCAGCGTGGTCGCCACGATCATCGCGATGATCGCCCTGGACTGGCGGCTCACCGTCGTCTCGCTGCTGCTGCTCCCGGTCTTCGTCTGGATCAGCCGCAGGGTCGGCAACGAACGCAAGAAGATCGCCACCCAGCGCCAGAAGCAGATGGCCTCGATGGCCGCCACGGTCACCGAGTCGCTGTCCGTCAGCGGCATCCTGCTCGGCCGCACCATGGGCCGCTCCGACTCGCTCACCCAGTCCTTCTCCGAGGAGTCCGAGGGCCTGGTCGACCTGGAGGTCAGGTCGAACATGGCGGGGCGCTGGCGCATGGCCGTCATCTCGATCGTCATGGCCGCGATGCCCGCCGTCATCTACTGGACCGCCGGAATCGCCCTCCAGATGGGCGGCCCGGACGTCTCGATCGGCACCATCGTCGCCTTCGTCTCGCTCCAGCAGGGCCTGTTCCGCCCGGCCGTCAGCCTGCTGTCGACCGGCGTCCAGATCCAGACCTCGCTGGCGCTCTTCGCGCGCATCTTCGAGTACCTCGACCTCCCGATCGACATCACCGAGCGCGAGACCCCGGTCCACCTGGACAGCATCAAGGGTGAAGTCGCCTTCCAGGAGGTCGAGTTCCACTACGACGGCAAGAGCGGCCCGATCCTCGACGGCATCGACATCACCGTCCCGGCCGGAAACAGCCTCGCGATCGTCGGCCCGACCGGCGCCGGGAAGTCGACCCTCGGCTATCTCGTGCCCCGGCTCTACGACGTGACGGGCGGCCGGGTCACCCTCGACGGGGTCGACGTCCGCCACCTGGACTTCGACACGCTCGCGCGTGCGGTCGGCGTCGTCTCCCAGGAGACGTACCTCTTCCACGCCACGGTCGCCGACAACCTCCGCTTCGCGAAGCCGGACGCCACCGACGAGGAACTGCACGCGGCGGCGCGCGCGGCGCAGATCCACGAGCACATCGCGAGCCTGCCCGACGGGTACGACACGGTCGTCGGCGAACGCGGCCACCGGTTCTCCGGCGGCGAGAAACAGCGGCTGGCCATCGCGCGCACGATCCTGCGCGACCCGCCGGTCCTCATCCTGGACGAGGCGACCAGCGCCCTCGACAACCGCACCGAAGCGGCCGTCCAGGACGCCATCGACGCCCTGTCGGCCAACCGCACCACGCTCACCATCGCCCACCGCCTGTCCACCATCCGCAGCGCCGACCAGATCGTGGTCCTCGACTCCGGGCACGTGGCGGAACGGGGCACGCACGAAGAACTGCTGGAACTGGACGGGCGGTACGCGGCCCTCGTACGCCGGGATGCCCAACTGGAACCGACAAGCTGAAGATATGCCGGGATTGTGACGATATGCGGGTTACCGTGCCCGCATGCAGATGAACACTCCGCCACGGAGCACGATTCGACTGACCCGCCGGGGCCGGGTCGCCCTCATCGCGACCGGGGCCGTCGTGGCCGGCACCGCCGTGGCGGTGCCGCTGCTCAGCCTGGAGGACGAAGGGGACGCACGCCCCACCTCGCTGGTCATCCCGGAGGGCTGGCGCTCGGGCCAGATCTACGAAGCCGTGGACAAGGCCCTCGCCCTCCCGGCAGGCACCACCAAGAAGTCCATCCCGAAGGCCGGCCTCAAGCTGCCGAACGACGCGGAGGGCAACCCAGAGGGCTATCTCTTCCCGGCGACTTATCCGCTGAAGGAGAAGGCCACGCCGGAGTCGCTGCTGTCGTTCATGGTCAACACCGCGAGCCGGAAGTTCAACGGAGCCCCGGTCGCCGCCGGCGCCCAGCGCAACGCGATGAACGTCTACCAGGCGGTCACCATCGCGAGCATCGTGCAGGCCGAGGCGGCGTCCAAGGCAGACATGGGGAAGGTGGCCCGGGTCATCTTCAACCGCCTCGAACGCGGGATGCCGCTCCAGATGGACTCGACCATCAACTACGCGCTCAACCGCACCACGTTGAGGACGACCACGAGCGACACCCGGGTCGACAGCCCCTACAACTCCTACCAGCGCATGGGTCTGCCGCCGACGCCGATCGACAACCCGGGCGAGGACGCGATGCGCGCCGCGATCAACCCGCCCCCGGGCGACTGGCTCTACTTCGTCACGGTCAAGCCCGGCGACACCCGCTTCGCGGCCACCTACGAGGAACACCAGCGCAACGTCGCCGAGTTCAACGCGGCCCAGAAGAGCGGCAGTTCACAGCCCACGAAGTGACCCGCCCGGGACGGCCCCGGGCGGCGGCCGGCTTCCAGGCCGACGACCGCCCGAGGTCCCGTAGAACGACGGGCCCCAGGCAGACGACATCAGACGGCGACCGGCTCCCCGGCCAGCAGCCGTCTGATGTCCCGTACGGCCGCGCGTCCCGCGCGGTTGGCGCCGATGGTGCTCGCGGAGGGCCCGTAGCCGACGAGATGGATGCGCGGATCCGCGGCCACCCGGGTGCCGTCGAGGCGGATGCCGCCGCCCGGGCCGCGCAGCTTCAGCGGTGCCAGGTGGTCGATCGCGGCCCGGAAGCCGGTCGCCCACAGGATGACATCGGCGTCCACATGCCGGCCGTCGTCCCAGTCCACGCCGTCGGGGGTGATCCGGTCGAACATCGGCTGCCGGTCCAGGATCCCGTCCGCGAGGGCCTGCCGGATCGCGTCGTTCAGCGGCAGCCCGGTCACGGAGACGACGCTCCTCGGCGGCAGCCCCTGCCGCACCCGCTCCTCCACCAGCGCGACGGCCGCCCGCCCCACGTCCTCGGTGAACGGACCCTCACGGAAGACCGGCGGACGCCGGGTCACCCACGTCGTCGCCGCCGCGTACGGCGCCAGTTCCATCAGATGCTGCGTACCGGACGCGCCCCCGCCCACCACGACCACCCGCAGCCCGGCGAACTCCTCCGGCCCGGGGTACTGCGCGGTGTGCAACTGCCGCCCCCTGAAGGTCTCCTGGCCCGGATAGCGCGGCCAGAACGGCCGGTCCCAGGTGCCGGTCGCGTTGATGAGCGCCCGCGTCGACCAGGTCCCGTCGGACGTCTCGACGAGCAGCCGCCCGCCCTCGCCCTCCCGAACCGCCTTCACGTCCACCGGCCGCCGTACCCGCAGGTCGAAGGCGCGTTCGTAGGCGGTGAAGTACTCGGCGACGACCTCGGAGGACGGCCGGTCCGGATCTCCGTCGGTGAGTTCCATGCCCGGCAGCGCGTGCATCCCGTGCACCTTGCCGTACGTCAGTGACGGCCACCGGAACTGCCAGGCGCCGCCCGGCGCGGGCGCGTGGTCCAGCACCACGAAGTCGCGCTCCGGCTCGAAACCGGCACGCCGCAGGTGATAGGCGCCGGCCAGTCCTGCCTGCCCGGCGCCTATGACGACCACGTCGACCTCACGGGTGTTGTTCACGCTTCTACGAACAGCCCCGGGGCCGGGGATCTTCCCGCGCGCTCAGCGCCCGCTGCCCACCAGGAACGGCACACCCGCCCGCGCCGGCCCCTCGACCAGTCCGCGCGCCGTCAGCTCGGGAATCACGCCCTCGCCGAACCAGTACGCCTCCTCCAGATGCGGATACCCGGAGAGCACGAAGTGCTCGACACCCAGCGAGTGGTACTCCTCGATCAGGTCGGCGACCTCGGCATGGCTGCCCACGAGCGCGGTGCCCGCGCCGCCCCGCACGAGACCGACGCCCGCCCACAGGTTCGGGTGGATCTCCAACTCCGCCCGCGAACCGCCGTGCAGCGCCGGCATCCGCTGCTGGCCCACCGACTCACTGCGCCCGAGCGCGCCCTGTGCCGCCGCGATCGTGTCCGCGTCGAGATCGTCGAGCAGCCGGTTCGCGGTCGCCCACGCCTCGGCCGACGAGTCCCGCGAGATCGTGTGCAGCCGCACCCCGAAGCGCACGTCCCGCCCCTCGCGTCCGGCGAGGGAGCGAATCCAGTCGATCTTCTCCTTGACCTGCGCGGGCGGTTCTCCCCAGGTGAGATACACGTCCGCATGCCGGGCGGCCACCGGCCCGCCCGCCGCCGACGAACCACCGAAGAACACCTGCGGCACCGGATCGGGCGGCAGCGCGGTGAGCCCGCCCTCGACCTGGTAGTGGACACCGTCGAAGTCGTACGGCTCTCCCCGCCACACCCCTCGTACGACGGACGGGAACTCGTCCGTACGCGCGTACCGCCGGTCGTGATCGAGATGGTCGCCGAACCGCCGCTGCTCGGCCGAGTCGCCGCCGGTGACGACGTTGAGCAACAGCCGTCCGCGCGTGAGGCGTTGGTAGGTCGCCGCCATCTGCGCGGCCGGCGTCGGCGAGATCACCCCGGGCCGGAACGCCACCAGGAACTTCAGCCGCTCGGTGTGCTGCGCGAGCGCCACGGTGGTCAGCCAGGCGTCCTCGCACCACGTGCCGGTCGGCGTGAGCACCGCCTCGAAGCCCAACTGCTCGGCCGCCTTGGCGATTTGGGCCAGGTACTCGTTGTCCGGCGGACGCACCCCGCGGACCGACTCGCGCGGTTGGGCCCGTACGCGTGCCGGTCGACGAGCGTACGGCCGTCGCCGCCGGTCGGCAGGAACCAGTGGAGACGGACACTCGTGTCACTTCTCCTTGTAGACGCGCGGCGCGCTCGTCGAGACCGGCAGACCGCCGTTGAAACGGGTGTCGACGAACTGGGCGAAGTCGACCTTGCCCGGAATCAGCTTCAACGCGGTGAACTGGTCCGCGATCGCCTGCTCAGAGGCGATCAGCGGCTTGTCCACGGCGACCGCGATCCGGGAGGCGTTGGTCCGCTTCACCGAGGCCAGCGCCACCGCGTACGGCAGCCCGGTGTCCTTCGCCCACACCTTGGCCCACGCGTCGGGGTGGTCGTAGACCCAGTCCTGGGCGCGCCGCAGCCGCTCCAGATAGTCCTTGATGGCCGCGGCCTTCTTGCCGTCCGCCAGCGCGGAGGGCGCCGCCACCTGGAAGTTGAGCCCGTTGACCAGACCCTGACCGGTCGTCAGGATACGGCCCTGCTTCGCTTCGAGGACCTGCGAGGTGTACGGGTCCCACACCGTCCAGGCGTCCACCTTGCCGCTGGTGAACGCGGCGAGGGCGTCGGCCGGCTGGAGGTACTTGACCTTGACGTCGCTCAGGGTCAGGCCGGCCGCCCTGAGGGAGGCGATCAGCTGGTAGTGCGCGGAGGAACCCTGGGCCACGGCGATGGACTTGCCCTTGAGCTGCTCCGGACTGGTCAGCTTGGAGTCCATCGGTACGAGGATGGCCTCGCCCTCGGAGTTGCCGTGCCAGGCGGCCACCACCTTGATCTTGGAGCCCGCGCCCGCCGCGAACACCGGTGGGGTGTTGCCGACGCCGCCGATGTCGACGGCCTTGGCGTTGACCGCTTCGAGGAGCGGCGGGCCGGAGGTGAACGTGGACCACTTGATCTTGTAGTCCAGGTTCTTGAGTTCACCGGCGGCCCGCAGGATGGCCTCCGAACCACCCTTCTGGTCACCGACATCGAGCGTGACGGAACCCGTGCCGTCGGTGTCGGTCCCCGTGCTGGCGGACGAGTTGCCACCGCAGGCGGTGAGCAGGAGGGCGAAGGGGAGGAGCAGCGCGGCGGGGACGAGGCGACGTCGCATGGGGGATCCTTCTGTGCAGGTGAGCGGTGGGTGGGGGGAGTTCAGGCGGCTTCGGCGGCGGTGTCGACGCCGAGGCGTTCCAGGAGTCCGGCGCGGAGTTCGGCGAACCGGGGGTCGGTGATGTCGCGGGGGCGGTCGAGGTCGATGCGCTGCTCGTGCGCGATGACGCCGTCGTCCATCACCAGGACACGGTCGGCCAGCAGCACGGCCTCCTCGACGTCGTGGGTCACCAACAGGACGGCGCAGCCCCGCCGTTGCCACAGCTCGCCCACCAGTCGCTGGGCCTTGATGCGGGTGAGCGCGTCGAGCGCGCCGAACGGCTCGTCGAGCAGCAGCAGATCGGGCTCGCGCACCAGAGCGCGGGCCAGGGAGGCGCGCTGGGCCTCACCGCCGGACAGCGTCCTGGGCCAGGCGTCGGCGTGGTCCCCGAGCCCGACCTCCGCCAACGCCCGTTCCGCCACGGCCCGTTCGGGCTTGCCGGGCAGACCGAGCAGGACGTTGCGCCACACCTTCTTCCACGGCATCAGCCGGGGCGCCTGGAACGCGACGGCCTTGCGGCGCGGCACGAGGACGGTGCCCTCGATGTCCCGGTCGAGCCCGGCGAGGATGCGCAGCAGCGTGGACTTGCCGCAGCCGCTGCGGCCGAGCAGCGCCACGAACTCGCCCTGTCGTACGTCGAGTTGAAGCCTGTCGATGACAGGACGGCCGTCGAAGGAGCGGGTCAGCCCCTCGACGCGCACCGCCTGCGAGGTGACCGGCTGTGCGGTCACCGGCCTGTGAACGTCGGTCGCCATTGCAGCAGCAGCCTTTCGAGCGTTCGGACGACGAAGTCGGCCAGCAGGCCGAGGAAGGCGTAGACGATCAGGCAGACCACGATCACGTCGGTCTGCAGGAAGTCCCGTGCCTGCACCATGAGGAAGCCGATCCCGGCGTCCGCGTTGATCTGCTCGGCGAAGACGAGCGCCAGCCAGGCGATACCGAGGGAGTAGCGCAGCCCGGTCATCGCGTTGGGCAGCGCGCCCGGCAGCACCACATGTCGCACGAGCCCCCAGCGGGACAGCCCCAGCGACTCCCCGGCCTCGATCAACTGGCTGTCCACGCCCCGGATTCCGGCGTAGACGTTGAGGTAGAGCGGGAAGGTCACACCGAGCGTGATGATGGCGACCTTGGGCGCCTCGCCGATGCCAAACCAGATGATGAACAGCGGGATCAGTCCCACGAAGGGCACGGTCCGCAGCATCTGCACGGGAGCGTCGACCAGGTCCTCGCCGATCCTGAACAGGCCGGAGAGCAGGGCGAGTCCGGTACCGATGAGGGTGCCGAGCAGCAGGCCGATCGCGACGCGCTGGAGCGAGGTGGCCATGGCCGAGGTCAGCGAACCGCTGTCGACCAGATCCCAGCCGACGTGTGCGATCCGCCCGGGCGAGGCGAGCACGTCGGAGGTCAACACGCCGGTGCTGCTGAGGAGTTGCCACAGCGCGAGCAGCACGAGCGGGCCGGTGGTGCGGCGCAGCCAGCGGGGGACACGGGTGCGGCGGGAGGAGGTGGGGACGAGGGGGACGAGATCGACGGGCGCGTTGTCGTCCGGGCGTGCGTCCGGGCCGGTCTTCGATGTGGATATACGGGAAATGTCCGGCCCGGAGGAGCCGGGTGGGGCATGGCTGATGCTCATGGGTGCTCCACGG
This sequence comes from Streptomyces sp. NPDC001100, assembly GCF_053598575.1. NCBI lineage: Bacteria > Bacillati > Actinomycetota > Actinomycetes > Kitasatosporales > Streptomycetaceae > Streptomyces > Streptomyces sp. NPDC001100. The sequence goes on along the minus strand of NZ_JBSFKO010000009.1, from coordinate 128,309 downwards.
AGTGGGGGAGAGCGTCCGGTGAGGAAGGGGGTACGCCTCAACGCCGCCGCGTCACGACTGTGCGCGCGGGCGCGACGGAGTGCGGGAAAGAACAGGGGGTGAGGCGGAAGAAGGCGTCAGCAGCCGCGACAACACGCGGCGGAGGCCACCCGCAGCAGGTCGATGTGACCGCGCGTGGTGAGCAGAACTGAACGCAACATGCGGCCGAAACTAGGTCAGATGGTGTGCCACGGTCAACGGTGTCTCGCGGACTGGACCCCGCGTATCACGGGCCGGTCGGCCGACCGGGTGGGCGACCCCGAAGGATGGGTCAGGATGGGAACATGTCAGCTGCCTTCACCACCCGAGTTCTGCATGTCGCCACCGGCTCCCGGGAGCGGGTCATGGATCTGACCCGCGACTGCGAGGCCTTCCTGCGGGAGGCGGCGGCCGGCCGTGACGGCCTCCTCAACGTCTTCGTCCCGCACGCCACCGCGGGCATCGCGATCCTCGAAACGGGCGCCGGCAGCGACGACGACCTCCTCGCCGCGCTGCACACCCTGCTCCCCGCCGACGACCGCTGGCAGCACCGCCACGGCAGCCCCGGCCACGGCCGCGACCACGTCCTCCCGGCCTTCGTACCGCCGCACGCGACGCTGCCGGTGCTGGGCGGGCGGCTGGAGTTGGGGACATGGCAGTCGGTCTGTCTCGTCGATACGAACCGCGACAACCCGGACAGGGTGGTTCGACTGTCGTTCCTCGGATGAGGCACCGGGCTCCGCGACTTCGGATGTGATGCGCGGCTGGTTCCCTCCAGGTGTGGATGACAGGCCGTCATCCCGACTGTCAGTGGGGCACCGTTGGTCGCGGTGCGGCTGTGCCGCGGCTCGGGGGCCGCTCGGACGGAGGCGCGGGTGCGCGGTTGAGGCGGAGCGCCATCACCGGGCAGGCGGCGACCGCGCGTCGGGCGTGGGGGAGCAGTTCGGCGGGGACCGCGGAGCTGCGGAGCACGGGGTAGCCCCATTCGTCCAGGCCGACCAGTTCGGGGAGCAGTTCGGCGCAGAGGCCGTGTCCGTCGCAGGCGGCGAAATCGACGGCCAGTACGTGGGCCCGGGCTTCGGCCTGGGGGCGGGTCATCGCCATTCCTCCTCCTCGGGGGGCCGTGGAACCGGCACGGGCAGGACGAGGGGGGCGTACGCGGCGCGGCACGGTCCTGTGTGCACGTGCCGGCGGACGTCGTCGGCGAAGACCCGTAGCGCGGAGGCGGCCAGCCGTGCCGCGCCGTCGGGATGGCGGCACGCGCCGCGCCCCGGAAGCAGCCCGAGGCGATGGTGCAGCCCGTCGATCCGCCGGGCGTCCGCAGTGCCCCGGGCGAGCGCGGCGAAGTCCTCGGCGACGGCCGGCAATCCGAACCGGCACGGCCCGCACTGCCGGGCGCTCTGCGCGGCGAGGTACTCCAGCACGGCCGCCGTCTCGGCGAGCCCGCAGCTGTCTTCGGGCAGCGCCACCAGGACGCCCGCGCCCCGTTCCGGGGCCGTGGTGCTCAGCGGCACCGGCATCCAGGTGCCGAAGAAGCCGCCCGCGAGCACGGCGCCGAGCGGGCCCTGGGGGCCACCGGCCCGGGCCAGGGCCGTGGGCACCGGACTGCCCGCCGGGATCTCGTAGACCCCGGGGTGAGCCACGGCGCCCGAGACCGTGACGAGTGTGGTGCCCGGCGCCCGGGAACTGCCGCTCTCGCGGAACCAGGCGGGGCCGTAGCGGGCGATCAGCGCGAGGTGGGCCAGGGTCTCCACGTTGCCGATCAGGGTGGGCCGTTTGCCGACGCCCTTCTCGAAGGGGCGCGGCGGAGTGGCCAGGGGGCGGGCGTCGCCGCCGTTGAGCCACCTCACCAGGGACGTCTCCTCGCTGGACACGAAGTGGTGGGGCAGTGTGTGGACCTTCACCGGTACCGGGTCGAGCCGGGCGCGGCGCCGCTGGGCGACGGCCGCGGTGAGCTGGTCGGCCTGTGTCGCCCGGGTGCGCGGCACGCACACGTGCACCGCGTTCGCGCCGACCGCGACGGCCGCCAGCATCGCGCCGTCCAGGACGAGGTGCGGAGCGAGCGAGAGCAGCACCTCGTCCTTGTGACTGGCAGGTTCGCTCTCCATGCCGTTGGCGACGACGACGGCGGGTCCCTTCGCCCCGGCCACGGAACGGAGTTTGCGGCCGGTGGGGAAACCCCCGCCGCCCCGGCCGGTGAGCCCGGCCTCCTCAACGGCGCGCACCAGCGGCATCGCCGTCCCACGGCTGCGTGCCGACGACAGCGGGACCGGGCCGTAACGGCCGAGGTGTTCCGTCAGGTCGGCGGTCCGGCCGGTGTCGTACCAGCCGTGGAGCAGGCGTTCGCCGTAAGGGCCGCTGGGGGCCGTCGCCGAGTGTTCTCCGGCGAGTACGGTCCCGGTGTCGGAGTTCATTCGGCGTCGTCTCCCTCGTGTTCGGCTTGCTGGTCGGACTGCTGCGATGGGGTCGGCGACTGATGGGGGACCGCCGGGGCGGTGGACGAGGCAGGGGGCTGGGCGGTGCCGCCGGCGCGGTGCGCCCAGCCGGGCCGCAGGGGGCCGCCGGCCAGGAACGCGACCAGTGCCACGGGCACCAGCACCAGAGCCGCCGTCGCCCACCGGCGGATCCGGACCGCTGTCGCTCCGGCCCGGACCAGCCGCCACCACACGGCGGCCACGACGGTCAGCAGACAGCCCGCGTACAGCACCAGTTGCGGGCCCAGACGGGTGTCCGTGCCGGTGCCGGCCGCGTGGAAGAGCGCCACCGGCCAGGACGCGTACGCCAGCCAGTGCACCGCCTTCCACCGGCGCAGGCCGAGGCGTCCGCGGACCGCGCTGGTGATCGCGACCGCCAGCAGCAGGTCGAGCGCCACCGCGCCCAGGCCCACCCACAGCGGACGGTAGGAGGCAATGAAGGGGACGAAGGCCGACGGCCAGGTGAGATGGGCGTAGCTGTCGGCGATGGCCGTGACGATGTGCATCGCCAGGAAGGCCAGGGTGAGCAGCGACACGTTGCGGTGCAGCGCGGACACCTCGAAGCGGCCCAGGCGCACCGGCGCGTACCGTCCCGCCGTCGCGATGCCGAGCGCGACCGTCGCGGTCAGCAGCACCAGCGAGACGGTGCCGCCGGCCCTGGTGGCGTACCAGAGGGGGCTGGGGCCGGAGGTTCCCGCGGCGAGGAGGACGGCGCCGTTCATCGGTCGCCCCCTTCGGCGGGCCAGGCTCCCAGGCACAGAACGCTTCCGTCGGTGCGGACCAGCCGGGCGGGCAGGCCCGTGCCGCGCAGCCAGTCGGGGGCGCGTTCGCCGAGGACCAGGGCGGCGGTGGTCGCGGTGTTGGCGTCCACGCAGGTGCCCGCGGCGACACTGACGGTGCGCCAGACGGGCGGCGGGACGTCGCCGGTGGCCGGGTCGACGATGTGGTGGAGGGTCCGTCCGCCGCGCCGCCAGGTCCGCACGGTCGTACCGGACGTGGCGAGGCCGCCGTCGCGGATCGAGACGACCGGGTGTCGGGGGGCGGTGTCCGGGCCCGCGTGGTTGTCGGCGATGGCGACGCGCCAGCCGCCGTACGGTGGTTCGCCCGCCGCCGACAGGTCGCCGCCGAGGTTGACGAGGACTCCGCAGCCCACCGCGGCGGCGGCGCGGTGGGCCGCGCGGTCCGCGGCCAGGGCCTTGGCCGTGGCGCCGAGGTCGAGCGTGGTGCCGGCGGGAAGGCGCAGGAGCCGTAGGGCCGGGTCCCAGCGGACGGACCGCCAGCCGGGGGCGGGCCGGGGCGCGGTCGCCGGACCGGTGTCCTCGGGTCGCCGCGCGGCGACCTCGGTGAAGGTGCGGTCGTAGCCGAGTGCCACGACCGCCCGGCCCACCGTGGGATCGACGGCACCGTCGGTGAGTTCGGCGGCGCGCAGGGCCACCTGCACGGCCTCGGCTAGCAGGGCGCTCACCGGTACGGGCCCGTTGCCCGCGGCGGCGTTGACCCTGGACAGCTCGGAGTCCGGACGGAACCGGCTGCACGCCGCGTCGATGGCGGCCAGCTCGGCCCGCAGGATCAGCAGCGCGTCGTCGGCGCGGGCCGGGTCGGCGGTCAGCAGTACGGCGGTGGTGCCCAGCGCGGAGAAGACCGCGGTCGCGGGCTCGGTGACGGCCGAAGGGGCGAAGGCGGGAGCGGTCGTGACCGTACGAACGGTCGCGGCCGGGAGTGCGCCATCTCCGATTCGGCCGCGTGCGCCCGCCGACGTGGCGCTCACGACGCACCCGACTGGGTCTGCGGCGCCTGCCCGGTGGGCGCGGGCGCCTGCCCGGCGGGCTGGAGGCCGCCGCTCGTGCCCGTGCTGGTGCCGCTGCCGTGCTGGGCGGTCCCGGCCGGCAGGGCGATGCCGGGGAGCGCGTGCGCGTACCCGGCGCCCAGTACGGCGGTGCCGGCGACGGCCGCGGCGGCCACCCAACGGGTCGTCACGCTCACGCGGCGCAGCCCTCGTTCGCGGCGCCGGACGGCATCGCGCACGGATCGGTCGGCGGCTGCGGGCTGCTCGGGAAGAGGCATGGTTGAACTCCTCGCTGGGAGGCCGGTTTGTCCCACTACCCAGGCTGCCCGGTGGCCCGTCGGGAACCGGTTCAGGAGTTCTTCAGAAGCGGTTAAGATCCCGCCCGCTGGCCGCGCGACGACCCCTGCGACGGTGGCGCGGGCAGTTCCAGCACGACGGTCAGCCCTCCTCCGACCGTGTCCTCCAGCCGTACGGTGCCGCCGTTGGCGGTGACCAGCCGGTGCACGATGGCCAGCCCGAGGCCGCTGCCGGACGCCTCCGGATTGCCGAACCTCCGGAAAGCCGCCTCGCGGGCCGCCGCGCTCATCCCGGGGCCGTCGTCCACCACCCGCAGCAGCACACCGTCGCGCGTCGCCCTCCCCTCGACGCGGACGGCCGCACCTTCACCCACCGCGTCCAGGGCGTTGGCCACCAGGTTGTCGATCACCTGCTCCAGATCGCCCGCGCCCAGGTAAGCCGTCAGGCCGGCACCGCAGCGGCCGACGAGGGACACCCGCCGCTCCCGTGCGACCGGCTCCCACGCGGCGACCCGCTCGTCCACCACATGGTCCACCCGGACCGGAACCGGCCTGGGCACCGCGGTCTCCGCACGGGCCACCGCGAGCAGCCCGTCCACCAGCCGGGACAGCCGGGCGATCTCCTCCTGGGCGGCGGCGAACTCCGCCGCCGTGGCCTCGTCGGCACTCGCCGCCAGCAGGTCGAGCCGCAGCCGCAGCGCCGTCAACGGTGTGCGCAGCTGGTGCGAGACGTCGGCGACGACCGCCCGATGCCCGTGGATCAGGGCCTCCATACGGGCGGCCATGGTGTTGAACGTCGAGGCGAGCCTGCGCACCTCCTGCGGGCCGTGCCCGCCCGGCGCCCGTACGTCGAGGGCGCCTTCGCCCAGCCGCAGCGCGGCGGCGTCCACGGCCCGCAGCGGGCGTCCGACCCACCGGGCCAGCGCCACCGCCACCAGCCCGCCCGCCACCAGACCACCGGCGCCGATCAGCGCCAGCCGCCCCCACATCGCGCTGATCCGGTCGTTCGTGGTCTCCGCCGACCGGGACAGCACCGCCACCCCGACCGGACGCGCGGTGTCGCCGATGGGCACGGCGACGACCAGCCGGTCGTCCCGCTCACGGGTGGCGGTCTCCGGATGGGCGAGCACCTGGTGCGCCAGGTCGCCCCAGCTGTCGGCGGCCTCGTCCTCCGCGCCGTCGTCGCCCGTCCGCCCGGGGCACTCGGTGGCCGCCACGACCTGTCCCGACGCGTCGAAGACCGCGGCGCAGTCCCCGGCCCGCTCGGCCTGTTCCAGGAGCTGTCGCATGGAGGCGGCGGAACGGTGGTCCGACAGGTGTTCCTCGGCCGCCGCGGCGATCGTCCGGTCCACCGCCTCGGTGGTGTCCCGGAAGGAGGTGCGCTCGCGCTGTGCCAGGGACAGCCCCAGCGGCACCACCGCCAGGACCAGCAGCATGACGATCACTGCCATGAAGGCCAGTGCGATACGCCGGGTCATCGCGCACCGGCGCCGGGGTCCTGGCCGGCATCGGGTGCGCCGAGGCGGAACCCGCGGCCGTACACGGTCTCCACCAGTCCGGGTACGCCGAGCTTGCGGCGCAGCGCCGCGATGTGCACGTCCAGCACCTTGGTGGGGCCGTACCAGTGCGCGTCCCAGGCGCGCTCCAGGACCTCCTGCCGGGTGACCACCCGTCCGGGATCGGCGGCCAGGCACTCCAGGATGTCGAACTCCTTCGGCGTGAGGGCGACTTCACGGCCGCCGACGGTCACCTTGCGGGTCCGCAGGTCCACCGCGAGCGGCCCGTGCCGCAGCAACTCGGAGTCGGGCGGCTGGACGCGCCGCAGCACGGCCCGGATCCGGGCCAGCAGCTCCGCCAGGCCGAACGGTTTGACCAGGTAGTCGTCGGCGCCCTCGTCCAGGGCCGCGACCCGGTCGGCCTCCTCCCCGCGCGCCGTCACCACGATGATCGCCGCCCGGGAACGGGCCCGCAGCCGGCGGCAGACCTCGACGCCGTCCAGGTCGGGCAGCCCCAGGTCCAGCAGCACCACATCGGGTTCCGGGTCCGCGGCCAGCGCCTCCCGCCCGGTGCCGACGCGGCGCGCCCGGTACCCGGCCCGCTCCAGCCCCAGTACCAGGGAGGCAGCGATCCCCGGGTCGTCCTCGACCACCAGCACATGCACGCGGACATCCTACGATTCCGCCGCCCCTGCCCGAATTGGCCGACCGGCCCGTCGTTGGGGACCGTTCGGCCCTGCCGTCCGGTGCGGTGTGCGCGGTTGCATGGAAACCCGGGGATGCTGTCGCGCCCGGCGGCGTGCGTGTCCGGAGAAGCCGGAGGTCTGCTGCCGTGTCGGAGAGGGGAGCCGCCGGAGACGGGCAGGAGCGGCAGGCCCGGAGCGTCCGTGAACTGCTCGAACCGGCCCTGCTGGCCCTGACGGCGACCGCCCTGCTGAGCGGGGGGATCGCCTGGGCGGCCGGGAACCGCGGCGTCGCCGACGCCTGCTGGGCGGCCGGCACGGTGGTGGCCGTCGTCCCCGCCGTGGCCTGGGTCCTGGCCGCGGTGCGGAAGGGCCGGGCCGGCGTCGACCTGATCGCGGTGCTGGCGCTGGCCGGGACGCTCGCGGTGGGGGAGTACCTGGCGGGTGCGCTGATCGCGCTGATGCTGGCGACCGGCCGGGCGCTGGACGCCGCCGCCGAGCGCCGGGCCTCGCACGACCTGCGGGCCCTGCTGGAGCACGCGCCTCGCTCGGCGCGCCGCCGGACCGGCCGGGAGGTGGCCGTGGTCCCGCTCGCCGAGGTCGTCGTCGGCGACGTGCTCGTGGTCGGTCCGGGAGACGTGGTCCCCGTCGACGGCACTGTCCTGGACGGTACGGCGGAACTCGACGAGTCCGTGCTGACCGGCGAGTCCGCCCAGGTCGAGCGCGGCACCGGCGAGGCCGTCCGCAGCGGCGTCGTCAACGCGGGCGGTGTCTTCGAACTCCGGGCGACCGCCACCGCACAGGACAGCACGTACGCGGAGATCGTACGGCTGGCTCAGCACGCGGGCGCCGAACGGGCACCGACCGTGCGGTTGGCGGAGCGGTACGCGGCCTGGTTCCTGCCGCTGTCGCTGGGGCTGGCCGGTGTCGCCTGGCTGCTGAGCGGGTCCGCCGTCCGCGCGGTCGCCGTCCTCGTCGTGGCGACGCCCTGCCCGCTCCTGCTCGCCGCGCCGGTCGCCATCGTCTCCGGACTGTCGCGGGCGGCCCGCCGGGGTGTCATCGTCCGGGACGGCGGGGCGCTGGAGCGCCTGGGCCGGGCCCGCACCCTGGTGATCGACAAGACCGGCACCCTGACGGTCGGCCGACCGCACGTCCTGGCGGTCGCCGCCGCCCCCGGGTGGTCCCCGTCCGAGGTGCTGCGCCTGGCCGCCTCGCTCGACCAGGTCTCCGCGCATGTGCTGGCCGACGCGATCGTCCGGGAGGCACGGGCCCGGGGCCTCGCGCTGTCGATGCCCGTCGACACCACGGAAGAAGCGGGGCGCGGCCCCTCCGGCGCGGTGGACGGCCTCCGCGTCCGTGTCGGCAGGACCGGCCTGACACAGGCGGCCCTCCCCGACTGGGCCCATGCCGTGGACAACCGGGCCCTTCTCGACGGGGCCGCCATCGCCTGGCTCACCGTCGGCGACGCCCTCGCCGGCGCCGTCCTGCTCCAGGACCCGCTGCGCCACGACGCCCCGCGCACGGTGCGCCGACTGCGGTCGGCGGGGCTGACCCGGCTCCTCATGCTGACCGGGGACCGCGCCGAACCCGCCCGTGAGGTGGGGGCCGTCCTGGGCCTCGACGACGTCCGGGCCGGTCAGCTCCCCGCCGACAAGGTCGCGGCGGTACAGGAGGAACGCGCGCGGGCCGTCACCGTCATGGTGGGCGACGGCGTCAACGACGCGCCCGCGCTGGCCGCCGCCGACATCGGGGTGGCCATGGGCGCCCGCGGCTCCACCGCGACCTCCGAAGCCGCCGACATCGTCCTCACGACCGACCGGGTCGACCGGCTCGCCGACGCCATGGAGATCGCCGTACGGGCCCGCCGGATCGCGGTCCAGAGCGCCGCGGGCGGCATGGTGATGTCCCTGCTCGCCATGATCGCGGCCCTCCTCGGATGGCTGCCGCCCGCCGTCGGCGCCCTTCTTCAAGAAGCCATCGACGTCGCTGTCATCCTCAACGCCCTGCGCGCACTGCTGCCGGCCCGTGGCGCCGGTACCGCTCTCGAACCGGACGCCGAGGACCTCATCCACCGCTTCGCGGCCGAGCACGACGACCTCCGGGACGCCCTGGACGCCATCCGTGAGGCCGCCGGCCTGCTCTCCGCGCAGGACGGTCCGGGATCACTGGCCGCCGTGCGCCACGTCGACCAGCTGCTCACCACCCGGGTGCTCCCACACGAAGACGCGGAGGAACACCAGCTGTACCCCGCGCTGAACCGACAACTCGGCGGCCCGGAATCCACCGAGACCATGAGCCGGGCCCACACCGAGATCGCCCGTCTGTCCCGCCGCATCACCACCCACCTCCGCCTGGCCGACGAGGCGGGCGCCTTGAAACCGGAACAACTCGACGACCTGCGCGCCTGCCTGTACGGGCTCCACTCCGTCCTCCGCCTGCACTTCAGCCAGGAGGAGGAGAGCTACTTCTCCCTCGCTCCCTGAGCCGGTCCGCCGGTGCCTCCGGCCCGGGTGGCGCGGTTCGCGATCTGTTCCGGCGCGATGTCAGCCGTCCGCGTCGGTTGCCGTGAGGGAGGCGAGGGCGGCGTCGAGGCGGTGGGTGGCTTCCTCGGCGACGGGGCGCAGGGCGTCGAGTCCGGTGAGGGCGACCATCGTGTTCGGGTCGAGCGCCTGTACGGCGGTGCGGTCGCCGTCGGTGCGGACGACGACGTTGCAGGGCAGCAGCAGGCCGATGCTGCGGTCGGTGTCCAGGGCGCGGTGGGCCAGGGGCGGGTTGCAGGCGCCGAGGATCACGTAGTCCTCCATGTCGTGGTCGAGCTTCGCCTTGAGCGTGGCGGTGACGTCGATCTCGGTGAGGATGCCGAAGCCCTGTGCGGCAAGGGCGTCGCGGACGCGGCCGACGGCGGTGGCGAAGTCGGTGTCGAGGTGCACGGTGCGGTCGTAGCGCATGGCGGTGGCCCTTCTGATCGGCTCGCGCGGTGCGGAACGGGTGTTCCGTCGCGCGGGCGGTGCTTGTGAGGTGTTTCCAGGGCTTCTCTCGGCTCCAAGAATACCCCTGGGGGTACTCGTGCTACCGTCGAAGACATACCCCCTGGGGTAATTCTTCGTTGGAAGGGAGTACCGCGTGTTCTTCGTCGACACGATCGAGGTGTCAGGGCTCGGCAACCGCAGCTATCTCGCGGGCGGTGAGCGGACGGCGGTGGCGGTCGACCCGCCCCGCGACGTCGACCAGGTGATCGCGGCGGCGGCGCGGCGGGGGGTGCGGGTCTCACTGGTCGTCGAGACGCACGTCCACAACGACTACGTCACCGGCGGCCTGGAACTCGCCCGGCTCACCGGCGCCGCCTACCTCGTTCCGGCCGGGGCCCGCGTCTCCTTCGCGCGCGTGCCGGTGCGTGACGGCGACCGCACGGAGATCGACGCCGGGGCCGGACTGGCCCTGCGCGCGCTCGCGACGCCCGGCCACACTCCGCACCACACCTCCTACGTGCTGGAGGAGAACGGCACGGCGGTCGCGGTGTTCACCGGGGGCTCACTGCTGATCGGCACCGTCGGCCGCCCGGATCTCGTGGAGCCGCGGCTCACTGAACACCTGGCCCGGGCCCAGCACGCCTCGGCGCACCGGCTGGCCGCCGAACTGCCCGACGAGACAGCCGTGTTGCCCACGCACGGCTTCGGCAGCTTCTGCTCCTCCTCCCAGACGGAGGGCAGCGACACGACCATCGGCAAGGAGAAGGCCTCCAACGACGCCCTGACCCGGAACGTGGACGACTTCGTCGCCGACCTGCTGGCCGGTCTGGACGACATCCCCGCCTACTACACACACATGGGCCCGGCCAACGCCGCCGGACCCGCGCCCGTCGACCTCACCCCGCCCGCCGTCGCCGACGCCGAGGAGATAGCCGCCCGGCTGGCGGCGGGGGAGTGGGTGGTGGACCTGCGCAACCGCGTCGCCTTCGCCGAAGGGCACGTGTCCGGCTCGTTCAACTTCGAGGCCGAGGGGCAACTCGCCACCTATCTGGCCTGGTTGATCCCGTGGGGCAGGCCCCTGACGCTGCTGGCCGAGTCGCCCGGGCAACTGGCCGCCGCCCAGCGTGAGTTGGTCCGCGTGGGCATCGACCGCCCCGCCGCGGCGGCGACCGGTGACCCCGGCGGCTGGGTCCGGGAGGGAGAGACCCCGGCTTCCTTCCCGCGGGCCACATTTTCCGAACTCGCCCGCCGGTATCCGGCGCAGGGCGTCCGCGTCCTCGACGTCCGGCGTGCTTCCGAGCGGGCGGCCGGGTACATCGAGGGCTCGGTCCACATCCCGGTCCACGCCCTGCACCGCCGCCTCGGCGAAGTCCCCGCCGGTCAGGTGTGGGTGCACTGCGCCGGCGGCATGCGCGCCGCTGTCGCCGCCTCCCTGCTGGACGCCGCCGGGCGCGAGGTCGTGGCCGTGGACGACTCCTTCGACGCGGCCGGGAAGGCCGGGCTCACCGTACGGACCGCCTGACGGCTCCGCACGTCGCGGGCCCCGCCGATCTTCCGTACCGAAAAGGGAAACAGGAGCGAGAAACCGAGATGAGCATTTTCCGACGAGGCCGGGGAGGCCCGGGCCGGGTGACCGTCCAGGAGGCGGCCGCACGCACCGGCCACGGCGCCCCCGCCGAAGTCCCCACCGACGCCGTGCTGTTGGACGTGCGCGAGCCCTACGAGTGGCAGGCTGGGCACGCTCCCCGAGCCGTACACCTGTCCCTCTCGGCGCTGGCCGCCGGGGCCGGACTGCCCGCCCAGGCGCAGGCGCGGCCCTTGGTCGTGATCTGCCGCTCGGGCAACCGGTCGCGGCAGGCGGCCGAACTGCTGGCCGCGCGCGGTGCGGAGGCCGTGGACGTGATCGGCGGCATGCGGGACTGGGCGGGAGCCGGTCTGCCGGTGGTGGACGCGCACGGCGGGAACGGCACCGTCGCGTGAGCACTCTCATACTCGCCCTGACCGCCGGCGCGGTCATCGGTCTGGCGCTCGGCGCGCTCGGGGGCGGGGGGAGTGTGCTCGCCGTCCCCGCCCTGATCTACCTGCTCGGTTTCACCCCGGTCGCGGCCACCACCGCGAGCCTGGTCATCGTCGCCGTCACCTCGGCCACCGCCATGTCCGCGCACGCCCGCGACGGGCACGTCCGCTGGCGGACCGGGCTGCTGTTCGCGGCGGCCGGGATCGGCCCGGCGATGCTGGGCGGCGCGCTCGCCGGACGCATCCCGGCCGCAGTGCTGACGGCGGCCTTCGGCGTGGTCGCGGGAGCGGCCGCCCTGCGCATGCTGCGGAGCCGTCCGCGCGCGGTGGACACGGTGGTGCCAGTACGGCCGGGCCGGGCCGCGGTCGCCGGGGCGGGGCTCGGCGCGGTCACCGGCGTCCTCGGCGTCGGCGGCGGCTTCCTCGCCGTACCGGCGCTGGTGGGCGTGCTCGGTATGCGGATGCGCTACGCGGTGGGCACCAGCCTGCTGGTCATCACCGTCAACTCCCTGGCCGCGCTGGCGATGCGCACCGGCACGGCCGACGGGCTGGACTGGGCTGTCGTCGGCCCCTTCGCCGGGGCCGCGATCCTCGGAGCCTGGGACGGGAAACGGCTTGCCACGAAGGTCTCCGGGCACACGCTGCAGCGGGTCTTCGCCCTGGTGCTGATGGCGGTGGCCGCCTTCATGCTGATCGACGCGGCGGCATGACGCGCCGCGGCGGACAGGCCCGGGCGGACCCTATGCCAGGGACAGGAACAGCTTCTCCAATCGGGCGCGCATCTGCTGGGCGTCCTCGCCGTTCTTGCGGCCGGACTCGATGTCCGTCATGCACTGCTGCATGCCGGTCGCGATGATCGCGAAACCGGCGCGGTCGAGAGCGCGCGAAGCGGCGGCGAGCTGCGTGACGACGTCCTCGCAGTCGCGCCCCTCCTCGATCATCCGGATCACGCCGGAGATCTGACCCTGCGCACGGCGCAGGCGGTTCAGCACGGCCTTCAGGTCCGCACCCTCAAGTTCCAGCTCCACGATCACTCCTCAGGCAATACCCCTAGGGGTACTGTACGTCCCGGTTCGGGACGGCGTCGACCATGAAGGATCACACCCGCCATGTCCCACTCTCCCCTCCCCGCCACCCTCGCCACCGACGAGGCCCGCACCCGGCTCCACGAGCTCACCGTCATCGACGTGCGCACACCCGCCGAGTACGCCTCCGGCCATCTGCCCGGTGCCCTCAACATCCCCCTGGACCACGTCCGCCGTGCCCTGCCGGAGATACGGCATGCCGCGGAACGTAGTGACGTCCTCGTAGTGTGCGCTTCCGGCGCTCGCTCCGGGAACGCCTGCAAGCTGCTGTCCGAGCAGGGCATCGTGACCGCCACCCTCGCCGGCGGCACCGGCGCCTGGGCAGCCGACGGCCACGGCCTGCACCGTCCGGCCGCCTGCGACACCCGGGCCGGCTGGAGCATGGAGCGACAGGTGCGCTTCACCGCCGGGACGGTGGTGCTCCTGGCTCTCGTCCTCGGTCTGCTCGTGCACCCCGCCTTCCAGCTCCTGGCCGTCGGCATCGCGGGAGGCCTGGTCTACTCGGCGGTCACCGACACGTGCGGCATGGCCGCCGTCCTGGGCAAACTGCCCCACAACCGCCCTCGGGCAGCCGACCTCGACGCCGCGCTCGCCGTCCTGCGCAGCCGCTGAACCGGTGTTCCCGGGTGCGCGGGCGCCCTGGAACGCGCCGAGGTGTCAACTTCGTTCCCTCGCCGCCCGCTTGCGGCAGTGCGCCCGGATTGACGTACAGGGCGGTCGGGCCGCGGGAGGGGCCCCGACGGAGTTCGGCGGACACGCATCGGGACAACCCCGAAGGGACTGTTCGGCTGTCGTTCCTCGGACGAGGCGCTCGTACGGCGACCCGCCCACCTGCAGGTGGCCGCGTGGACGCCTGTCCAAAGTCGGTGGAGGCCTCGTGGCCTGCTCTGTTACGGTCCTGGAGCCGGCCGCGGGACTCCGGCGCGACTTCCGGAACCTGCCTATGAAGCAATGATTCGCAGCTCGTGCCCCCATTCCCCGGCCGGCGTCCGCATCCACGGGGGACGACGGGGGAAGAGCCGGATGGATTCGTACGGGGACCTCATCGCGGCCGACGACGTCCTGCTCTTCGTCAACGCGGCGATCACCTCCACCGGCCAGCGCGAGTTCCACAGCGACGCCGCCGAGCAGCGACTGTCCCTCGACTTCCTCCACGCGTACATGCTGGGGAACTACCGTGACCTGTACGCGGGGGTTCTCGCCCTCGACATCAACGACCACAACGCGGTCCTCGTCGTCCGACGTCTGCTGGAGACGAGCGGGGAGGCCACCGCCGAACAGCGGCGCAGCGAGGGCCGGTTGATAGCGGGCCGGCTGGCGGCCCTGCCGCCGCAGCGCGTGTACGGGCTGTTCGACGCGCTGCGCCGGGCCCGGGTGAACAACCGCCGCACCCGCGCGATCATGCGTGACTGGCTGTCCGCCCGACCGGACGCGGCGTTCGACGCCGTGAAGTACCGCGGCGGCCTCAAGCGAGCCCTCCGTCACGCCCATCTCGCGCCCGCCACCGAGGAGTTGGGGGCGTTCGTGTTCGCGCCGCTGACCCGCAGGCACTACGAGGCACCGCTCCTGGAGACCTGGCGCCGCGCCCACTACGAGCAGGCCGCACTGTACGAGCTGCCCTACACGGCCGCCGAGGGCTTCGCCGCCCGGCACGGCATTCCCCGCAAGGTGTTCCTGGAGCGCATCGCCCCGCGGATGACCCGCCTGGAGGCCCTGCGGCTGCGGGACTCCGCGCACCGGATCGGCGCCACCGCGATACCGGCGGACCTGGCGAGGATGCCACTGACCCGGTTGGCGACGTATGCGCTCTCCCTGCCGGTCGACGAACGGGTGCGCCGACGCGCCGAGTTGACCCATGCCCTGGAAGCGGCGGCCGGGCGGGTCGCCGGACCGCACCGGGGGAGCTGGGGCAAGGTCACCGCCGTACTGGACGACAGCTTCTCCGCCTTCGGCTCGGTCCACAAGCGACGCCGGCCACTGGCCGTCGCCCTGGCCTGCCACCATCTGCTCGCGGCCCTCGCCGACGACTACACCGCGCTGTGGACGTCGGGGCGGACCGACGCGCTGCTGGCCCGTCCGTACGGGCCGACGCCGTTGGGCCGCCGGATCCTGGACGCGCTGGACACCGCCCCGTCCCGGCTGGTGATCGTCTCCGACGGCTGGGACAACGCGCCACCCGGCCTGGCCGGTGAGGTGCTGCGCGTCTTCCGGACCCGGCTCGACCCCGAGCGCCGCACCAGCATCGTGCACCTCAACCCGGTCTACGACGCCGCCGACTTCGACGTACGCCGACTGTCCCCGACCGTGCCCACCGCGGGTGTCCGCGACGCCGAGGACCTGCCCGCACTGGTGGAACTCGCCCAGTTCGCCGAAGGTCGCACCGGACTGGCCGAACTCATCGCCTACCTGGACACCCGGGCGGCCCGCATGCTCGACGCCACCCATCAGGAGCGGGCGCGATGACCACACTCGACCTGACCGGCCTGACCACCCGCCCCTCCCAGGTCTGGGGCGGCGTCCGCCTCGTACCGCTCGTACGCGACGAGCCCGTCGTCGACCTCCGCCTGAACGCACGGCTCTACGACGACACGGTCGGCCTCGTCGAGGTCGCCCCGCGCCACGCCTACATCTCCTACGTCCCGCACGGCTTCGTCGCCACCTGGACCGGCGACGGCACACCGGCAGCCGCCTACGGCACTCAACTCTCCACCGACGCCGACGCGGTGCCCACCGCCACCATGGGCCTGCGCATCCACCGCAGAATGGCCCGCCGCCAGGCCAAGGACCGGCTGCGGTTCCTCCCCATGCACCTCGCCCTGGAGGGCTACCTGGCACTCCACTTCGGCGGCCCGTCGATCGCCTGGGAGGAATGGTCCCAGCGCGCGATCCGCCAAGGGCTCTCCCCGCGCGTCGAGGAGGCCTACGCGGGCGCCGAAGTGCGCGGCCTCGCCGACGCGTTGCGCGTCTTCGAGATCCACCCCGGCCAGTGCGGCGTCATGGTCTACGTCTCCGACGCGTTGGCGGCCGCGTTCGTGGTCCCGCACCCCGACGACTACCGGGCGCTGCACTCCTCGCTCCTCCAGGACCTGTACGGCGAACTGATCCACCACTACGCCCTGTTGATGCCGCCGGTCCAGGACTTCCGTGCCCGCGTCCCCCACGCGGGGATCCGCTCCCTGGCCCAACTGCGCACCGCTGTCGCCGAACAGGAGGACACCTGGGCACAGTTCCACGACACCACGATGGCGACCGAACTGCTGGAGCAGGAGCACACCTGGCAATCCGTCTACCGGATGGGGCGTTTCGCCCTCGCCCGCTTCCTGCCGGCGTTCCGCCCCAAGCAGGGCAACCACATCGGCGAGGCCATCACCGACGACCGGGGCCGCATTGCCTACCTCAAGACATTCCGCCTCTCGGAAAGCCAGGTCCGCCGCGGCCACCTCCTGAGCAGACTCGCCGCCAACGACTGGCACCTGACGGACACCGCAGCCGAACTCGGTCTAAGCGAAGCCCAGTTGGGGCTACGGCTGGAGTCTGCCGGTTTCGGCCACCTGCTGCGCCAAGACGTCCTGGACGGATACCGGAAGCGCCGGCGAACCTGAGGCCGGCGAGGGGAAAACCCGGCGACGTCGCCGACCGCCCCCGGGATACTGGTCGCCCATGGATGAGGTCGAAGTCGTCGTCGCCCATTCCGAGCGCGCGACTCTGCGTGTCGGTGACGTGTTCCTGAAGGTGGACGGCGATCAGGCGCGCATCGACGTCGAGGTCGAGGCGATGTCCCTCGCGCCGGTCCCGACGCCGGAGGTGCTGTGGCGCAAGCCGCACGTGCTCGCGCTCACCGCGCTCCCGGGGACGACGCTCGGGCGTCTGGGCGGGCCCTCGACCGGGTCGCCGGCGGCGTGGGCCGCGGCGGGCGCCGCCATCCGGAAACTGCACGACGCGCCCCTGCCGACCAGGACCGGCGGGGCCGGGCGGAGCATCGAAGCACTGGCGGCGGAACTCGACACCGAATGCGAGGCGCTCGTGACGGACGGCCTCCTGCCCGCCGACCTGGTCACCCGCAACCGCCAGGTCGCCGAGGCCGCGCTGCGGCCGTGGACCGCGGCGTTCACCCACGGCGACCTGCAGATCGCGCACGTCTTCGTCGACGGCGACGAGGTCACCGGCATCATCGACTGGTCCGAGGCGGGCCGGGGCGATCCCCTCTACGACCTCGCCACCTTCACCCTCGGCCACGAGGAGCACCTCGACGACGTCCTCGCCGGCTACGGCGCCGCCGTCGACCTCGACGTGATCCGCGCGTGGTGGTCGGTGCGCAGCCTGCTGGTGATTCGCTGGCTGAGCGGGCACGGCTTCGACCCGTTCGCACCGGGCTGCGAGGTCGACGTACTGCGATCCCGGATGTGAGACCGCACGGGCCCCGCCGCGTTCCTCCTCATGGGACTCATGGGACTCATGAGGATTCGTGGGGATTCATGGGGAGGGTCGTGCGTGCCTACCGGTGCGCCGTGTAGACGGTCGCGGTCATCGGCGCCGTCACCGGGCCGATGCCGAGCCGGTCCGTCATCTTCTGCGTGACGGCGGCCCGGAGGGCCTGCGCGTCCTCGCGGGCCTCCACGGCCGCGCTCACCGGCGTGCCGGTGAGGAACCCGGTGGCGACGGAGGCCGCGGACTCCGCGACGCCATCCAACGTGACCTCCTCGGCGGTCGCCGGAGTCAGTCCGGCGGCCGTGAGATCCGCGGTGACCACGGCCGGGTCGGAATAGCCGTGGGGCACGTCCTTCAGGAACGGGGGTGCCCCGTCGGGCATGGACTCTTCCAGGGCGGTCTGGAAGGCGGCCCCGAATCCGTGCGAGGCCAGCGGACCCCAGCTGTTGAACAGGAACCGCCCTTGTGGTGCCAGGACCCGGCGCACCTCGGCGTACGCGGCGGGCCTGTCGGGGAAGAACATCACCCCGAACTGACACACGACGAGGTCGAAGCCGCCGTCCTCGAAGGGCAGCTCCTGGGCGTCCGCCTGCCGCCAGTCCGCACGCGGTTCCCGTGCCGATCCCGCGAGGACCATCGCTTCGTTGAGGTCGGTCGCCACCACCGACGCCGTGGGCACCGCGGCGAGCAGGGCCGACGTCAACGCCCCGGTCCCGGCGGCGAGCTCCAGGACCGTACGGGGCCGCAGCTCCGCCGCCCTGGCGGCAAGGTCGACGGCGAAGGGCCGGAAGAAGACCGGCACCAGGTGGCGTTCGTAGGCCTCGGGCATGGACCGTGTCCACCGCCGGTTCGCGTCGTCTGTGCTCACCCGCCAGACAGTAACCCCGCGGCAGCTCCCACGGCGGAGCGCCGGGGTCACCGCGACTTCGTGTCGGCGCCGCCGCCAGGACAGGGTGTCCCGGCCCCGCCACGTGACGTCACCCGCAGGTCCATACCAGACACGTCAAGACATAGAAGAAGCAGGCGAGTTGATGAGGGACGTACGGTCGATTCCTGAACGAATCGTCGCGATGGCACGCGCTTTTCCCCCGAACCGCCGCGAGTTCGGCTTCAGTTGTTGACGCCGTCCAGCGGCGCGACTACAACCCCGGGAGAGCGCTCCCAACCTTGAGGAGACCCCCCATGCAGACCTCCGCCGGCACATCCGGCAGACCTTCGCCCACCGCCGTACGCTCCCGTACGGCCCTCGGTCTGGTCGTCGTCCTGATCGTCGCCTGCTTCGCCGCCCTCACCCCCTCGCCCGCCCGCGCCGCCGACCAACTCCTGTCCCAGGGGCGGCCCGCCACCGCGTCCTCGACCGAGAGCGCGTCCTTCCCCGCGAGCGCGGCGGTCGACGGGAACACCGGCACCCGCTGGTCGTCCGCCTTCGCCGACCCGCAGTGGCTGTCGGTGGACCTCGGTTCCGTCCAGCAGCTCACGCGTGTCTCGCTGAACTGGGAGACCGCCTACGCCACCGGCTACCAGATCCAGACCTCGACCGACGCCACCACCTGGACCACCGTCTACTCCACCACCACCTCGACCGGCGGCACCCAGAACATCACCCTCACCGGCAGCGGACGCTACGTCCGCGTGTACGGCACCGCCCGGGCCACCCAATGGGGCTACTCCCTCTGGGAGTTCCAGGTCTACGGCCCCGGAAGCACCACCCCGCCCGACGACTTCTGGGGCAGCACCAGCGACATACCGGCGGCCAACAACGTCGTAGAGGTGAAGATCCTCAACCGCACCAACGGCAAGTACCCCGACAGCCAGGTGTACTGGAGCTTCAACGGGCAGACGCACTCCATCGCCGAACAGCCCTACCTCGACATGCCCGCCAACTCCGCGGGCCGCATGTACTTCTACCTAGGCTCGCCCACCAGCTCCTACTACGACTTCATCGAGTTCACGGTCGGCAGCAACGTCTTCAACGGCAACACCACCCGCGTCGACGCCTTCGGCCTCAAGCTCGCCATGCGCCTGCACAGCAGGGACGGTTACGACACCGAGGTCGGCGAGAACCGGGCGACGTTCGCCGAGGACCGCGCGACCACCTTCCAGCGCTTCACCGACGCGGTGCCGTCCCAGTTCAAGGTGCTGGCCCAGGCCCAGGCGCCGTACCGGATCATCGCGCCCGGCAGTGACCCGAGCTTCCGCGCGGGCGGTGTCAACGCCAGCTACTTCACGTCCTACGCCCAGTCGGTGGGCGTGAACGCGGCGACCTCCGACATCTTCGGCTGCGCGGCCTCCCTGGCGGCCGACCCCAATATGTGCGCTGCCCTCAACCGCCATGTGGCCACCCTGCCGGCGTCGCAGCAGTCCGACCCGGCGCAGTTCTACAAGGCGGCTCCGGCGAACTACTACGCCAAGTTCTGGCACGACAACGCCATCAACCAGCTTGCCTACGGCTTCCCTTACGACGATGTCGCGGGCCAGTCCTCCTTCGTCTCGCACGGCAGTCCGCAGTGGCTCCTGGTCGCCGTCGGCTGGTAGGCACGTCAACACAGCGAAACGGGGCCGCCCTTGTCAGGAAGGGCGGCCCCGCGTCATGGGGTGATGGGCTGAGCTACTGGACGTTGATCGTGAACGTGGACGTGGTGTTGCGGATGTCCTGCGCGTTGCCGCTCATCCGCAGGTTGACGAAGGTGGCCGAACCGACGGCCGGTCCCTGACCGGGTTCGGGCAGCTCGTTGGCCCAGATGCCCCACCCGGACTTGGCGTCGAACGCGTCTCCGCTCTTCTTGGAGTTGGTGATGGAGATGTCGGTGAAGATCGTGTCCTTCACCGGGAACTGCGGTTGTCCGCCTACGTAGTTGGTCTGGAACATGACCCCTCCGTAGGTGGAGTTGTCGATGTCGACGTCGTTGACCCGGATGCCCTGGAAGACCTTCGAGGCCGAGAACGCCCAGATGGCGGGGAAGACCTGGGAGCCCCAGAAGTGGCCGCCCGTTCTGTCCAGGGAGACGTTCTCGATCGTCGTCGGATCGGTCCCGAAGCCGTTCATCGGGTAGCCGAAGTCCAGCGAGGAGATCGTGATGCCGGAGTAGACCAGGGTGTCGGCGACCCGGATGTTGCGGAAGGTGTTGTTGTAGCCGCCGTAGACGGCGATACCGGCCGCACGCCAGGTGAGCGTCGACGTCAGGTTCTCGTAGAGGTTGTTCTTCTCGTCGGCGCCGCCCGCGTCGATCGCCGAGAAGAGGGCGAAGCTGTCGTCGCCCGTGGCACGGGCGTCGTTGTTGACGACGTGGTTGTCCGTGGAGCCGTTCGTCATGTTGATGCCGTCGGCGAACGTGTCACGGATGCGGGAGTTCGAGATGGTCATGTTGTCGGTGTTGGCGCCCCAGTAGAGGCACACCATGTGTTCGGCCCAGATGTTGTCGATGGTGATGTTGGAGACGTTGGAGAAGTCGAACACCTTGCCGGGGCCGTCGATTCGGGACGTGTAGTTGCCGAAGTAGGCGAAGCCGGAGAACGTCGAGCCGTTGGCCGTGGACTCGGCGCGGAAGCCGATGTCCGTGTTCTCCTGCGAGGAGGGGGCGCGGAAGCGGGTGAACCACGGGCCCGCTCCGACGACCTTGACCGCCTTGCCGTAGACCTGGAACTTGCTGGAGGTCTCGTAGTCACCGGCCGGCAGATAGACGCCGACGAGCTTGCCGGTGGTGTCCATGCGGACCTTGTCGAGGGCGTTCTGCACGTCCTGCTGCGAGAAGCCGGCCGGGACCGTGTAGGCGGCCGGGTCGGGGTTCGGGATCGCCGTCGCCTGTTCGAGGTTGACGAAGTCGATCGCGTAGGTGGAGGAGTTGGCCGCGTCCTTCTGGAGGCGGATCTTCGAGCCTGCCGGAACTGTCCTGCCCAGCAGGAGATTTGCCTCGTCGTAGATGTGGCGCTGGGTTCCGGCGCTCGGCGAGTTGCCGGGCGCGGTCTCGTTGCCGTACAGCCAGGCGTACTTGGAGGTGAGGTCGATCGCCTTGAGGAACTGGCCGTCCACATAGACGTCGAGCGTCGTGTCGGTGCCGTCCGGGACGGAGAAGCGGGTGACCAGGGTGTTGGTTGCCGCTCGGGTGGTCCACTCGACGTACTGGCCGGTCGAGTTGAGAGTCACAGCCCTGCGGCCGCTCGCCTCGCCCGCGATGTCGCCGATGGTCCGGTTGGGGCCGACGACCGTGGCGCCACCGCCGACCGTGCCGTCCTCGGCCTCGTACATGTCGTACGGCATGTCGGCGCCGCGGCCGACGAACAGGGGTTGCGTGGTCGTGTTGTTGGTGCGCTTGACCGGCACCTCGTTGGCGTCGTCGGCGATGACCGTCTTGACGGTGTACTTGCCGTTGACGGCCGTCCACGAGCCGAGGCCGATCGGTGCGGTCGTCTGGCCGGAGGCGATGGTGCCGTTGTAGGAGCCGGTGAGTGTCTTGACGGTGGCGCCGTTCGCGTCCTGGACCGTGAGTGTCACGCCGTGGGAGCCGGAGGCCGAGGCCGTCGTGCCCTGGTTCTTGATCGCGACGCTGAACGCGACGTTGTCGCCCGCCGAGGGGCTGGACGGGGTCCAGGCCACCGGAGCGGCGACCAGGTCGGAGCTGGAGACCGGCTTGACGACGAGGGCGTCGGAGCGGGTGAAGGTGTTGTTGCCCTCGTTCTGCTCGATGACCTTGTTCGACGGGTCCACCTCGGCGCCGAGCGGATAACTGCCCGCGTCCTGGGCCCCGATGCTCGCGGTGACCGTCGCCGACGCGCCGGCCGCGAGGGCGGGGACGTCCGCCGTGGCGGTCTTCGTGCCGCCGAGCGTGAAGTTCAGGTCGGTCGCCTTGGACGCCTTGCTGCCGCTGTTGGTGACGGTCGCGGAGAGGCTGATGGCGTCCGACTCGACAGGAGCCGCAGGGGAGTTGGTGATGCCGGTGACCTTCAGGTCCGGGTTGGCGGCCGGGGTGCCGATCACCTGGAACTCGGCGACCTGGCCGCCCGGGGCGCCCGTGTTGGAGGCGAACTTCAGCTGGATGTCGGCCGCCGCGCCGGAGACCGGGATGGTCACCGTGTTGCCGGTGGCCGGGTTGAACGTGTAGTTCTTCGCCGCGACGAGACTCGTGAACGCGGTCGCGTCCTGGTCGCGGCCGAGCACCTGGATGTTCTGCGTGCGCGTCGACCAGGCGGCGTCCGGGTTGAGCTTGACGACGACCTGACTCAGGTCGGCGTTGGCACCCAGCTTGGTGGTGAGGGTGGCCGGGTAGGCGCCGCCCCCGCTCTCCCAATAGGTGGCGATCTGGCCGTCGTTGGCGTTCGCGGCGACATAGGTGAACGTGTACGAGGAGGCCTCGATGGGCTTGCCCTGCGCGAGGTCGGAACCGGCGCCGTTGCCGGCCCGGGTGACGCTGTTGCTCGCCACCGACACGTTTCCGGCCGCGTCCTTGGCCTTCACGTAGTAGGTGACCGTGGCCGTCGCCGACGGGGTGTCGGTGTACGACGTCACGTCACCGGCAAGGGACTTGATCACCTGGTCGTTGGCGTACACGTCGTAGCCGGTCACCTGCACGTTGTCGCTCGACGCCTGCCAGGTGAGCTTCACGTCGCTGCCCGACTGCGTGTACGCGAGGTTGCCGGGCGCGGTCGGGGCCTGGGTGTCGCCGCTGGTCCCCTTGCGGGTCACGCTGGTGCTGTTCGGGGAGACATTGCCCGCCGCGTCCTTGGCCCGCACGAAGTACGTGATGTCGCTGCCGGCGGGCTGGGCGTCGGTGTAGGTCAGGACGTTCCCGGCGACGCTCGCCCTCAACTGCCCGTTGGCGTAGACGTCGTAGCCCGTCACGGCGGTGTCGTCGGTCGCCGCGCTCCACGTCAGCTTGATCTGCCCGGTGGCCGGTTCGGTGTAGGCCAGGTTCGTCGGGGCGGTCGGTGCCTGGGTGTCGCCGGTGACCGGACCGTAGACCTCCAGCTCGGACGCCTGCCCGGCGGGCCAGCCCGTGTTGGCGGTGAACAGCGCGCGCACGTACCGGGTGGTGGTCGTGTCGAAACTGATCGTGGTCGACTGGTCGTCGGAACTGTCGAAGGTGTACGCCTTCGAGGCTGTCAGGTCGGTGAAGTTCGAGTTGTCCGTCGAGCCCTGGATCTTGAAGGTCTGGCTGCGGCTCGGCCAGCCGCTGGGCAGCCGCAGCGTCACCTGGTTGATCTTCACCGACGAGCCCAGGTCGACCTGGAGCCACTGCGGGAAGGCGTTGTTGGTGCTCTCCCAGTAGGTGTCGCGGTTGCCGTCACCGGCGTTGGCCGCGCCGTAGACGTCCGCGTGCCCGCTCTCGCTGAAAGGCTTGCCCTGGGCGAGGTTGGGGGTCGAGGCGGCGGTCGTGAGGACCTGCATCTCGCCCAACTGGGCGGTGCCGGCGACCGAGTTGGAGCTGAAGTCGGCGCGTACGTACCGGGCGAGGGTCGCGGGGATCGAGACCTTCACCGTGTTGTCGTTCGCCGGGCCGAAGACGTACTGCGCCGACGACTTGAGGGTGGCGAAGCTCTTGCCGTCGTCGCTGCCCTGGAGCGCGAACGTCTGCTTGCGGGACTGCCAGCCCTCCGGCAGCCGCAGCACGACCTGGCGGACGCGCTTGCTCTTCCCGAGGTCGGTCTGCACCCACTGGGCCGACTTCTTCCCGGCCTGCCAGTAGGTGTCGAGGTCGCCGTCGGTGACGTTCGCGGCGGTGTGTTTTCCCCGGGTGCTGCCCGCCGAAGTCCTGGCGTCGGCCGCGGCGTTGGGGCCGCCGGCCGCGTGCGCGGTGACGGCGGGCAGACCCAGGACCATCACGGTGGCGGCGAGCGCGGCGGTCGCCGTGCGTCGCCCGGGGGATCTCTGCTTGTGTCGAGTCATGCGGGGGTCGCTTCCTGCGGAGGCTCGCGCGCCGGTGGGGCGGCGAGGGCGGCTCATTCCTGACGGAGTGGTGCAGAAAGGTGCGGGACGATCGGTGCGGTGCTCTGCTGCTCGCTGCTCTGCGCGAGGACCGTGGGGCAGGATTTTGCGTTGTTTCATCGAAATATTGCAGAGTCGAGTGAGTCGGTCTACAGGTCGAACATCGGAATCTTGCGTTGTTCTGTTCTGTGCCTGTCGTGCGCACCCCGTACGGCCCGACGCCCTCCGTCGGGTGATCCGCTTCTCTGGGAGGATCGGCACCATGAGCGACAACCCACAGCGCCTCGTCACCGTCGACCGCACCGGCCCCGGCCGGTTCACCGCCACCAACGCCCGTGGCGGCACCGTCGAGTTCGGCACCGCGAACGGTGGCGGCACCGAGTTCACCCCCGTCGAGCTGCTCCTCGCCGCGATCGGAGGCTGCACCGCGGCCGACGTCGACGTGGCCACCACCCGGCACGCGGAGCCCGACGGGTTCACCGTCACCGTGACCGGCAACAAGGTCAGCGACGACCTCGGCAACCGGATGACCGACCTCGCGGTCACCTTCTCCGTGACCTTCCCGGAGGGCGAGGCCGGGGACCGGGCCCGCGCCATCCTGCCCCGGGCGGTCGCCGTCTCCCACGACCGGCTGTGCACGGTCAGCCGCACGGTGGAGACCGGGACGCCCGTCACCGCGACGATCAAGGACGTCTGACGGACACGGAAGGCTCCCCGTTCTCTGCGGGCCGGTGACAAGGGGTTCGCGAGGCGCTGCGTTCTTGTGAGCACTGCCTGATCCCGGGGGCGTGAGCGCCCTACGGTCCGGCCATGAAGACGAGTCGCAGCACAGAACGGACAAGGGCGAGGACATGGCACGGTGCCGCGCTGGCGGTGCTGGTGACCGCCGGCACGCTCACCGCCGCCGCCCCGCAGGCACAGGGCGAGAGCGCGCGCACCGAGACCCCGGTCGCGTCGACGCATCCCGCCGACGGGGTGGTCGAGTCGGCGGTGCGGGTGAAAGTGCCGTTACCGCAGTCGTTCGGCGCCCGCCCGGCGGCGTGCGACTGGCTGTCGTATCTGCGCTACCGCTCCGCCGACGGCCCGCGCGCCTCGGCCGACGCCGACCGGATCCTCGTGGCCCAGCCCGGCATCCTGGAAGGAGCCGGAGCCTTCGACAGCGTCGCCCGCGACACGGTCGCCCAAGCCGCCGCGCAGGGACGGCACGTCGAGTTCTGGGCCCTGGACCGGCGCTCCAACTGCCTTGAGGACCCCACCGGTATCGCCTCCGGCGACCAGCACACCGCCGTCGACTACTACTACCGCGGCAAGGCCGTCGACGACCGGACCTTCGCCGGGTTCGTCGGCAACGACCAGCTCGGCTGGATGGCCAGGCTCGGCATCGAGCAGACCGTGCGGGACGAATACGACCTGCTCGTCGCCGAGTTGCCCGATCAGGGCGTGCGCAGGAGCAAGGTGCTGTGCGGCGGCCACTCGCTCGGCGGGGTGATCACCGGGTACTTCGCGGCGGCCGACTTCGACGGGAACCCCGCCACCCTGGCCGACGCCGGACAGAACCAGTGCGCCGGGTACTTCGCCCTGGACACCACGATCTCCACCTCGCTCGCCGACCTGAGCGGCAGCATCCCGGACGACACCAACCTGCCGGACATCGGGCTCGGTTACGCCGTCGTACAGGCGGGGCTCGACAGCGGAGTGCTGTCCCGTTCGCTGTCCGCGCCGGTGCTGCTCAACCCCGAGACCATGACCCTGCTCGCCATCGCGGGCCTGGGCGCGGCACGCGACCCGGACGGCGAGTCGGACCTGCCGGCCAATCTGCCCTCCAATGTCAACATCGAGGCCACGAACCGGTTCCTGTTCTCCAAGGACACCGCGACCTTCCTCACCGGCTCACCCGCCGTGAAGGACTTTCGGCTCACCAACGACGCCGTGCTCGGGGCGCTCATGGACGACAACTCCGAACCGCTGGCGTTCCTGCAGAGCAGCGTGGGCCTCTTCGACGGCGGACCGCTCACCGACAAGAACTTCCCAGCCGCCAACGGGAGTTCGGACCAGTCGCAGCTGTTCGGCGTCGAGTACAAGGCGATTCCGGCACAGTCGCACGGGCCGCTCTACACCTGGCGCAACTACGACCGGGTCGGCGCCGCCGACGACCCCGGGTACCGGTCTGCCGACGGCACCCCCTTCACCGACGCCTCCAAGGAGGTCACCGACATCCACGAGCTGGCCCGCAGCATGGGGGAGCAGCCACTGGACTTCACCGAGCAGTACTTCCCGACCAAGCTGGTCACCGACATCGAGCTGGCCACCTCCCCGCAGGTCGAGCAACTGGTCGTCCATCCGGGCGGGTTGACGGCAAACCCGACGCTCACCGTGCTCGCCGGCGACGGACTCCTCGCGGGCCGCATCCCCGCCGACCTGCACCCGGTGATCGCCCCCGGATACCAGCACCTGGACGTCCTGACGGCGGCACCCGTGCAGAACAACGGCCGGCCCGAGATCGTCTCCAGCAGCCTCGCGGGATTCGCCGCAGCGCCCAAGTAGCACACCGGCAGGGGCCCGGGAGGATCAACTCCCGGGCCCCACAGTGCTGTTGTGGCTCAGACCTTGCCGGCCGCGAACGTCGCCGCCGCACCGGCGTCGGAGGTGTAGCCGAGGTGGGCCAGCACGTCCGTCCCGCCGTTCTGGCAGATGGGGTCACCGGTGGCGCAGAAGTCGATGGTGCGGCTCTGGTACGTGCCGGTGACGCTCTTGCCGAGGGCGCGGATCGGGTTGCCGAACAGCAGCACCGCGGCGACCTTGGGTTCGACCGCCGCCGGGATCGTCGCCACGATCGGGCTGCCGACCACCGCGCCGTCGCTGCTGATCCCCATGGAGTTGTCGACGACATTCGCGCCCTGCGAATAGCCGACGAGAATGAAACGCTGATTCGGACAGGCCGCCGCCTGCGCGGTCACATGGTTCACCACATCGGCGTTTCCCGTCGCGGCCGATGTCAGGGAAAGGTCGGCGGGATAATTCACCGCATAACTGGAGAGGGTTTTTCCGGTGATTTTCTGCTGGAGCGCGGAGAACACCGGGCCGCCGACGATCAGGCCCAGAGTCCCCGGCTCGAAGGTGCCGCGAGCCGCCACGACGTCGAGGTCCGCGCAGGTGGCGGCGGACGCCGCGGGTGCGGTGAGGGTGGCGAGGCCGGCTCCGCCGATCAGCGAGAGCGCGGCCAGGCACAAGCGAATACGCATGGGAATCCTTTGAGGGTGGGGCGCGTGCGACGCGCCTGTGGAAAGGACACCTCGAAGGTATTCGCGTTGTTTCACCGGGTGTTATGGACGGGAATTCAGAAACCCTCCCTGTTTTTGTCGGCGCGTGAGTCGCGCTCGTTCTCGCGCGACGCCGCCGAACGCAGCGCGAGAATCAGGTCGAGGCGGGTGCCCGGATCGTGCAGGGACTCGCCGAAGAGCTTCTCCAACTGGCGCAGGCGGTAGCGGACCGTCTGCGGGTGGATGTGGAGCCGGGCGGCCACGTCGGGGACGTTGCTGCCGCTGAGCAGCCAGGCCAGCAACGTCTCGGCCAGGCGGGCGCGTTGGCCCTCGGACGCCGCGTCCAGCGGTGCCAGGGCCCGGGCCTCCAACTGTGCGAGCAGTGGTTCGTCGCTGTGCAGCAGCAGCGTCGACAGATGGTCGGCGCACAGCACGACGCCCTGCCGGGGCAGCACCCCGCGCCCCATCAGCCCCAGCGCCCGCGTGGCCCAGCGCAACGACCGCGCGGCCTCGGGCACCGGGACCGTGGGGCCGACCGCCGCCGGACGGCCGCCCAGGCCGAGCACGAACGACCGCCCGCCGAACCGGCCGTAGCCCTCCGGGTCCGGCACCAGCACCCGTGGCGGCCGTGACTCCATGTCGGCCAGCGCACCGGGAATCGCCGGCGGCCGGTCCTCCGCACGCGGGTCCGCGGGTCCCGCCAGCGCGATGACGGCGACCCGCGAAGGCACCCGCCACCGCGCGCCGTGCGCCAGGTCCTGCACCTCCTCCGGGGACACCGGCCCCTCGCCCAGCAGCAGATCGAGCAGCCGTCCGCGCCGCCGCTCCAGCTCGTCCGCGCTGTGCGACCGCGCGTCCGCGTAACCCGCGGCTGCCGCCTCGGCGACCTCGTGCACCGTCCGGAACGCCAACTCACCGAGCGTGGCCACGACTTGCGAGTCCAGGCCGAGCTCCTCCGCGGTCCGTCCCATCAGCCGCCAGGCGTGCAGGCCGCCGACCCGTAACGCGGACTGCACCGCGTCCAGGCTGCGGCCGTCCAGCGCCACACCGCGCCCGATCTCGTAGTACGTCGTGGCCATCGTGGACCGCTGGTCGCGCGGGTCCGCGATGTGGTCGATGAACAGGGTCAGCGCCTGCACCACACCGGCCCGCAGGTTCTCGCGGTAGATGGCGCCGGACGGCAGCCCGTACTCGGGCACCTGTCTGCGGACCTCCTCCTCCACCTCGTCGGCCACACGCGGCAGTTGGGCGCGCAGCAGCTCGGCCAGCTCGGGCGGTACCGAGGCGGTGGCGGGATCGGCGGGAACTCCGCGCGGGGTGGGGACGGCCACGACGGACACTCCTTTCCCCCGGAGGCGGCTCGCCCACGGGCTGTTGCCCGTGGGACGAGGGGGACGTCCCGTGTTGGACGGCCGTCCCCTCCGCTCCGTTCCGTGCCCCGGCTGCACCGACATCACTCCGGCAGCCCCAGCGCGGCGGCGAGCATCGGCCACGAGGCGGTGAACTCCCCTTTCCAGTAGGCCCAGCTGTGCCCGCCGCCCGGATAGAAGTGGGTGGTGACCGGAATGCCGAGCAGCGCGAGCACACCGGTGAAACTGTGCGCGGACGGCCACAGCAGACTCTCCAGCGCCTCGGGCAGCCAGTCGCCCGAACCCCCCGCCACACCACTGCCGTTGGACACGTACAACGGTGTGCCGCGCAACCCGCCGGCCTGGGCGCGCGGATTGAAGGCCCGCCAAGTCAGCCCGTCCAGCAGGGGGTTGCCCCACAGGGTGCGGGGCGCCAGGCTCTCCCGGGCCACGATGGCGTCCACCAGGGAGGGCATTCCGGGTGCCGTGGTGTCGAGGATCCCGCTGTAGGACGCGGCGGCGGTGAACGCCCCCGGGTGGCGGGCCGCGTGCGACATCGCGCCGTAGCCGCCGGTGGACACCCCGGCGACCGCCCGCACACCGGACGCCCGGTAGTCACGGGCCAACAGCGCCGGCACCTCCAGGAGTTGGAAGGTCTCGTAGTCGGGCCCCTCACGCCAGACGCTGGGGATGCCGGTCGGACCCGCGTCCGGCATCGCGACGATGAGATCGCGCCCCTCGGTGAAGGCCTCGATGTCCGTCTCCCGGGTCCAGGACGTGTAGTCGTCGTGCGCCCCGTGCAGCAGATACAGCACGGGATACGTCCGGCCGGGCTGCGCGGCGAAGTCCGACGGCAGGATCAGCCGCACCGGCGCACTGCGGCCCAGCGCGGGCGAGGACACGGACACGTCGAAGGTGCGCGCCGAGACCTGCGTGGCGGCCTGGGCGCGGCTCACGCCGGCCGTGGCACCGAGCAGGACGGCGAGCCCGGTGGCCGCGGCGACCCGCGTGGCGGCGCGCCGGGACATCCCGTCGGAAGTGCGCTGGGGGAGGGCGGCGCGCGGGGGGATTCCGGAGGGATGCTGCGGTGTGGCGGGGCGGTGGTTCGGCATGGCGGCTCCTCGGTCGGGTCGGCGGGTCCTCAGGCCGGTGCGGTGGGTCCGCCCGGCGAGGCCAGCACCCGCCGCAGATGGGCGGCGATCTCGTCGACGTGCGGCGGGTCGAGCAGCGACAGGTGGTGCCCCGACACCGGTACGACCGTCAGCCGCGGGCACACCTCGTCCCAGCCGAGCGCGTTGTCGTCCCGCTCGTACGCCGGGTCGCGCACGGTGTGCGGCGCCGTCTCAGTGGCCCGGTACAGCACCACCCGGCCCTCGTACCGGCCCGGCCGGTGCGCCTCGCCGATCCGCAGATCCAGGTACGAGGAACGCTGGTGCTCCAGCGCCGCGGGCGGCACCCGCACGGCCACGCGCAGGGCGCGCAGCACGGCGTCGATACGTGCGCGGTCGTCGTCCATCGCCACCAACTCGTCGTAGGGCAATGGCAGTTGCACGCCGTATGCGTCGGCGACATGTCGGGCGAAACCCGTGAGGTGGGCGCGGACACGGTCGGCGGGGGTGCGGCCGGGCTGGGGGAGGGGACGTACGGAATCGATGAGCGCGACGAGTTCGACGTCCCGCCCGGCGGCGACGAGGAGGCGTGCCGTCTCCTGGGCGAGGAACCCACCGAAGGACCAACCACCCAGCGCGCACGGCCCGTTGGGGTGTGTGCCGGTGATCTCCTCGGCGTAACGCCGTGCCTTCTCCGCCACCGTGCGGGCGTCCTCGATCCGGTCGAGACCGTGCACCGGGCGGTCGTCGCCCAGGTGCTGGGCCAGCGCCCGGTAGACGTCGGTGGTGCCGCCGGCGGCGTGGAAGAGGAAGAGCGGGGCGTGCGTGCCGCCGCTGTGCAGCGTGCGGAGCGGGGACGGCTCGTCGGCCAACCGCTCTACCCGGTCCGCCACTTCGGCGATCGTCGTGGCGTCGAACAGGTCGCGCAGCTGCAGCTCGATCCCGAACTCGCGGTCCAGTGCGGTACGGATCCGGACGGCCAGCAGAGAGTCCAGGCCGAGGTCGGCCAGCGCCGTGGTGGGGGCGATGCGGGCCGTGGGATGGCCGGTGACGGCGGCGATGTGGCGACTGACGCGGGCGACCACCGAGGCGGCTGGGGGTTCCGCAACGGCAGCGGGCGTGGGGACAACTGCCGTCGGCTGTTCTCCCGTGCCACGCCCCCGCCCGTCCGTCCACCAGTACCGGACATGCCGCCAGCGCGGCAGCGGAAGATCGACGACCCGACCTGCCGGTACCGGCAGGGACAGTCCCGCCGCGTACAAGGCACCCAACTCACCGAGAAACGCGGCGGATCCGGCCGCGTCGCGCCGCAGGGTGCCCACGGTGAGCGCGCCGGGCACGGTGTCGGTGATGGCGGTGGCCAGGACCGGATGCGGCGAGATCTCGACGAAGGCGGTACGACCGTCCGCCGCGGCCGCCGCGAGGGCCCGGTCCAGCCGCACCGGCCGGCGCAGGTTGGCGGCCCAGTGCTCGGCGCCGAACTCGCAGGCGCCGCGCGGGTCGTCGAGGACCGTGGAGTAGACGGGGACGCGCGGCGACCGTCCCCGGAGGTCCGCGAGGGCCTCGACCAGCTCCGGCAATAGCGGGTCCACCTGGGACGAATGCCCGGCGCCGACGACCCGCATGACCCGGGCGGCACGCCCCCGCTCCTCCAACCGCCGCACCAGCCGGGCGACCGCCACCTCGTCACCGGTGACGACCTTCTGCCGGGGCGAGGAGTGCACGGCGACCTGGACACCGGGGAACTCCCGCTCCAGGGCCGGCAGTTCACCGTCCTCCAGGTCCACGACGGCCATCGCGCCCCCGCGCAGCCCGTCGAGCAACCGGGCCCGTACGGCGACGACCCGGGCCGCGTCCACCACGTCCAGCGCGTCCGCGCACACCGCGGCGGCCACCTCGCCCAGGGAGTGGCCGATCACGGCCGCGGGTTCGACGCCGTAGGACCGCCACAGCTCGGCGAGTGCCAACTGGGTGCCGAAGAGCACGGGTTGGGACACGTCGAGCCGGTCGAGCGGTCCGGCGGAGGCCAGGTGCGCGCGGAGGGAGAACCCGAAGACGTCGGCGAGCCGGGCGTCGAGCTTCTCCACGGCGGCGGCGAAAGCCGGTTCCTCGACGAGGAGTTGGCGTCCCATGCCGGTCCACTGGCTGCCGTATCCGGAGAACACCCACACCGGACCGCGCCCCACCCGGTCGCGGTCGCCGGTCACCACCCGCGGGTCGCGGTCGGCCTGTGCCAACGCGTCCAGCGCGTCGGCCAGTTCGCGCCCGTCGCGGGCGACGACGGCGGCGCGCACGGGCCCGCGTCCGGTACGTCCCGCGAGCGTGCGGGCCACGTCGGCGGGGCGGGCCGCGCTCCCCACGGGCGTGCGCAGCCATGCGGCGAGCCGGGCGGCGGTGTCCCGGACCCGCTCGGTGTCGAGGTCGGAGAGGAGATGGAGGCGGGAGGCCGGCTCGTCGGACGACCTCTCCCCGACGCGCCGGGCCGGAGGCCTGGTCGGCCGCCATTCCTCCAGTACCGCATGGGCGTTGGTGCCGCCGAAGCCGAAGCCCGAGACACCTGCGGTGGCCGTGCCGCCGTAGCGGGGCCAGGGTTCGGGCTCGGTGACCAGGCGCAGCCGTGCGTCGGGGAGCGAGGTGCCGTGCAGCGACGGCGGGACGAGATCGTGCTGGAGGGCGAGGACCGTCTTCACCAGGCCGGCGAGACCGGCCGCGCACTCCAGATGACCGAGGTTGCCCTTCACCGAGCCGAGCAGCAGGGGCTGTTCACGGTCACGGTCGGCGCCCAGCACCGCGCCGAGCGCGCCCGCCTCGATCGGGTCGCCCAGCGGGGTGCCGGTGCCGTGCGCCTCCACATAGTCCACGTGGGCCGGGGCGAGTCCGGCCCGCCCGTACACCGTGGCCAACAGGGCTTGCTGCGCGACCGGGTTGGGAGCCAGCAGGCCGCCCGAACGGCCGTCGGAGTTGACGGCGGTGGCGCGGATCACAGCGAGGACGCGGTCACCGTCGCGCTCGGCGTCTGACAGCCGTTTCAGCAGCACCGCCGCGCAGCCCTCGCCGCGCCCGATGCCGTCGGCGGTGGTCGCGAACGGCTTGCAGCGGCCGTCCGGCGCGAGCGCCCCCGCCCGTGCGAAGGCGACGCCTACCGAGGGGGAGAGCAGCACGTTGACCCCCGCGGCGATCGCCGTGTCGGTCTCGCCGCCGCGCAGGCTCACGCAGGCCTGGTGCAGAGCGACCAGGGAGGACGAACAGGCCGTGTCCACCGCCATGTTGGGACCGTGGGTGTCCAGGACGTACGCCAGCCGGCCCGCCGTCACACTGAGTGCCGCGCCCGCCGGGGCCCAGGGGTCGACGGCGTGCGCGTCGGCGCCGGTGAGGCGGCCGTACTCCGGGGCCGAGACGCCGACGTAGATGCCGGTGGCCGTGCCCGCGAGGGCCGTCGCCGGGACGGCGGCGTGGTCGAGCGTCTCGCGCACGACCTCCAGGAGGATCCGCTGCTGCGGGTCCATCACCGCGGCCTCGCGCGGACTGATCCGGAAGAAGTCGGCGTCGAACCCGGCGATGTCGTCCAAGTAGCCGCCGTACAAGGGTGCTTCGGCGGGCGGGAACGGCGTGAAGTCGCCCCATCTGTCCTCGGGCACGCGTCTGATCGAGTCGACGCCGTCGATCAGCAACTGCCAGTAGCTCTCGGGGCCGTGCACTCCGCCCGGCAGCCGGCAACCCACCCCGATGACCGCGACGGGCTCGCCGGGCGCCTCTCGCACGACCGGTGCGGGGAGGTGACGACGGGGATCGGGGCGGAGGTCCGTACCGCACAACCGCGCCACCAGCGCGTCCACGGTCGGCGCCTCCCACAGCAGCGTCGCCGGCAGCTCGTGTCCCGTCAGCAGCGACAACTCGCCCGCCAGCACGACCGCGTCCCGCGAGGACATGCCGAGTTCGGCCAGCGGCCGGTCCGTCGCCACGTCACGCACCGGCGTGCCGTGCCACTCGGCCACCCGCGCCACGATCCGCAGCCGCAGGGCGTTCTCGTCGGCGGCCGTCACCCGTTCCCCCGTCCCGGAGTTCGGCCCGCTCCCGTCGACGGCCGTCATCCCGCGGTCCCCGTCGCGTAGTCGCCCTCCAGGTACCGGGCACGGGTCAGGGCCCGTGACACCTTGCCGCTGGATGTGCGGGGCACGGTGCCGGGGGCGACCAGGACGACATCGGCGAGCCGCAGCCCGTGCCGCGCGGAGACGGCCGCGCGCACGGCACGCGTCAGGGCGGGCACGTCGAGGTCGGCGAGGCTGGTGCCCCGTGTGTGTTCGGCGACGACCACCACCCGCTCGCCCGCGCCGCCCGCAACGCCTGGTACCCCGAACGCGGCGAGCCGGTCACGCCGTACGGCCCGGTGCGCGTCCTGCGCGGTGGCCTCCACGTCCTGCGGATAGTGGTTGCGGCCGTCGACGACGATGAGGTCCTTGAGCCGGCCGGTGACGATCAACTGCCCGTCCAGGACGGTCCCCAGGTCACCGGTGCGCAGCCAGCCGCCCGGCGCGTCCGCGCCGAGCGAGGCGCCGAACACCCGCCGGGTCTGAGCGGAGTTGTTCCAGTAGCCGCGCCCCACATTGGCGCCCTGCACCCAGATCTCCCCGACCTCCCCCTCGGCCAGCAGGGCGCGGGCGACCGGATCGACGATGCGCACCCGCTGCCCCACCGGTGTTCCGCACCCCGCGAGGAGCACGGCCCGTGGATCCTCGGGCCGCGCGGGCAGCGCCTTCCCGGCGGCGAGGGCGTCCCGGTCGAGGGCGAACCGGCCGAGCGGCCGGCCGGGCCGGGTGGCGCTGACGAACACGGTGGCCTCGGCG
Source organism: Streptomyces sp. NPDC001100 (assembly GCF_053598575.1). Taxonomy (NCBI): domain Bacteria; kingdom Bacillati; phylum Actinomycetota; class Actinomycetes; order Kitasatosporales; family Streptomycetaceae; genus Streptomyces; species Streptomyces sp. NPDC001100. Next base: position 93,577 of record NZ_JBSFKO010000009.1, on the reverse strand, counting down.
AGTCCGTACGAAGGACAGTGCGCGTCCGCCGCCAACCCCTGGGCGGCGAAAGCGGCGTGGAAACGGTCGGCGGTGCCGGGCCGGACGGGTTCGCTGCCGTTGATCAGCGCGGCGACCCCGTCCAGCCGCAGCCCCTCCTTCTGCGCCTCGGTGACGGCGGAGGCGCAGTAGTCGTAGGCGAAGTTCGGCGCGGCACTCAGCGCGCGCGGATGCGCGGCCAACAGCCGTAGCCAGCGCGCCGGTTCGTGCAGGAACGCGGTCGGATCCATGAGGACCGACGGCACCCCGCGCACGACGGGGGCCGCGACGCTCAGCACCAGCCCCATGTCGTGGTAGAGCGGCAGCCAACCCACGCAGGTCACCGGATGCGCGTCGGCGCCATAAGCGGCCAGCGCCTGGCGGGCGTTGGCGACGACGTTGGCGTGGGTGATCTCCACGCCCGCCGGAGCCCGGGTCGACCCGGAGGTGTACTGGAGATAGGCGGTCGCGTCCGAATCCGGTTCCGGCGCCCGCGAGTCGAGGGCGGCGGTGTCGGGCACCCGGTCCGCCGCGAGGACCGGCACCTCCGCACGCTCGCAGAACTCCGACACCTCGGTCAGCACACGCCCGGTGGTCACCACGACCGCGGGTCGCGCGTCCCCCAACACCCCGACGAGCCGGTCACCCTGCCCCGGCAGACCGGGCGGATACAGCGGTACGGCGACCATCCGGGCGGCCAGCGCCGCCAGGAACCCGGTGATGTAGTCCGTCCCCTGCGGGCACAACAGGGCGACCCGCGAACCGGGTTCGGCCTGCTCGGCGAGCCGGGCGGCCAGTGCCCGGACCCGCAGATCGAGCCGCTGCCAGGTCAACGTGCGGTGCACACCGCGGGAGTCGGGGGCGGGATGGTCGACGAAGGTGAACGCCCGGCGGTCCGGAATGAGTTCGGCCCAGTGCCGCACGTACTCGGGCAGGGTCCGGTACGCGGGCGCGAGCGGCGGGCGGCGACTGTCCATCGGACGGGCTCCTCACGAACAGCGGGGCGAGCGGCGGGGGAGTGGCGTGAAGGGGATGAACTCGGCGGTCAGAGCGGGATGTTGCCGTGCCGCCGCTCCGGCATCGGGGCGCGCTTTCCGCGCAGCGCGCGCAGCGCGCGGCCGACATGGACGCGGGTGTCGCGCGGCGCGATGACGTCGTCGACGTACCCGCGTTCGGCGGCGAGGTAGGGAGTCCCGTGCGTGGCCTCGTACGCGGCGACCAGGTCGGCCCGCAGCGCCTCCGGGTCGTCCGCCGCGGCGAGTTCACGCCGGTGCAGCACCCCCACGGCGCCCTCCGCGCCCATGACGGCGATCCGCGCGGTCGGCCACGCGAGGTTGAGGTCGGCGCCGAGATGCTTGGAGCCCATCACCGCGTATCCGCCGCCGTACGCCTTGCGCACCACCACGGTGACCTTGGGGACGGTCGCCTCGGCGTACGCGTACAGGAGTTTGGCGCCGCGCCGGATGATGCCGCCCCGCTCCTGGCACACGCCGGAGAGATAGCCGGGGACGTCGGCGAAGGTGAGCAGCGGGATGCCGAACGCGTCGCAGAACCGCACGAACCGCGCGGCCTTCTCGGAGGCGTCGATGTCGAGGACCCCGGCGAAGTGCAGCGGCTGGTTGGCGACGACCCCGACACTCGCCCCCTCCACCCGGGCCAGCGCGCAGATGATGTTCGGCGCGAACAGCTCCTGGACGTAGAGGAGTTCACCGTCGTCGACGACCGCGCGCAGGATGTCCCGCATGTCGTAGGCGTGACCGAGCCGGTCCGGCACGACCTCGTCGAGCGGGTCCCCGGCGGCGACGGCTCCGGGCGCGTACTCCGGGGGCCGCTCCAGGTTGTTGGCGGGAAGGTACGACAGCAGGTCGCGTACGGTGTCGAGCGCGTCCTCCTCATCGGCGGCGAGGAAGTGGGCGTTGCCGTTCACGGAGTTGCTGGTGCGGGCGCCGCCCAGTTCCTCGGCGGTGGTGCGTTCGCCGGTGACCGCCTCGATGACGTCGGGACCGGTGACGAACATGTGCGAGGCGCCGTCCACCATCACGGTGAAGTCGGTGATCGCGGGGGAGTAGGCGGCACCGCCCGCACACGGGCCGAGGACGACGGAGATCTGCGGGATCACCCCGGACGCCTTCACATTGCGCCGCACCAACTCGGCGTACAGCGCGAGGGAGTTGACGCCTTCCTGAATGCGGGCGCCCCCGGAGTCGTTGAGCCCCACGACCGGACACCCGGTCTTCAGGGCGAGGTCCATGAGCGCCACGGTCTTCTCGCCGAAGGCCTCGCCCATGCTGCCGCCGAAGACCGTGGAGTCCTGCGCGAACACACAGACCGGCCGTCCGTCGACCGTGCCGTAGCCGGTGACGACCCCGTCGCCGTAAGGCCGTTGGGCACCGTCCCCCACCGCTCTCGCCCGCACGAACACGCCGGTCTCCGCGAACGAGCCCGCGTCCAGCAGCCGTTCGATCCGCTCCCGCGCACCGAGCGCCCCGTGTCTTCTCGACGCGCCCGTGACCACCGCCCGCGCCCGTCGCTCCTCCAGGTCGGCGACGCGACCGGCGGTGCGGTCCGTCGCGGATGTCACTGCCGTCAGGGATGTCGTCGCCTCTAGCGTCACAGCCACCTCCGAAGTGGTTCTCGAATATGGCAGCGATTCGGCGACGGACCGCGGGATCGCCGTTCTGTTTGCGGGAGTTGAGTCCTGGGCGACGGAGGTTCGTCCTGAGGTGACAACGGATCGGCGTGGGGGGCTGCAGGGGCTGGGGGGTTCCGTGGTCCGGACCACTGTGCTGCCATGGCGATGGAAACGTTGCCCTGCGGGAGGACACCGGATGAGATCACCACTGACACCGATCGCCGGAGCCGGGAGCCCCCTCCGCCGCCGACTGGCTCTGGATGAGGGTGGGTACACAGCGGCGTACTCACCGGACCGCGGCGTGTCGACGCTCACGGCCCCCGAAAGGCCGGAGGGACCGGTCGTTGTGCCCAGGACCGCCAGCGTTGACCGGGACGATCTGGAGCGGAGAGTGGCCGGCTACTGGCACCGCCACCAAAGGGGCCGGCCTCCGCGTGGCCCGCTACAGGCAGCGCGCTTGTTGATGGACAGGGACAACCGGCCCCGCCAGGGGTGGCCGGGGCGGGTCACCGACCTGCTGTGACGCGACCGTGCTGGGGAAGAGCAGGCATCGGTCGGGCTCGATGCCTACGCGGGTCCGGGGAGACAGGAGCCCCGATCCCCCGGCAACGCCCGCGGATGCGAGGGAAACAGCTGCCGCACCCCCTCCCCGCACACCTCAAGCGCAAGCTCGCAGAACATCGCGTTCGCCCACCCGAACCACTCCCGGGTGAACCGCCCCGGCGCGTCGACATGGAAGCTCTCGTGCATCAGGCCGGTACCGGCGGTGGTGGCCGCCAGGATCTCCAGGGCCCGAGCCGCCTCGCCCGCGTCGCCCGTCAGACCCGGCGGTGGCGATCGCCAGCGCCCAGACGTGGCGGTCGGGCGTGTGCGAACTGCCGATCCCGGACGCGTAACTCCCGCTGAAGTAGGAGGGGTTGGCCTCGGAGAGCGCGAAGTGCCGGGTCGCCCGATAGAGCGGGTCCTCCGGAGCGCACCAGCCGCTGAGCGGAAGGCTCGGCAGGCTCGCGTCGTCGCAGAGCAGTGCGCCCCCGAGGCCGTCCACCTCGTACGCGAGGACGGCGGCGCCGTCGACCTCCGCCACCGCGTGCGCCAGGATCCCGGCATCGATCTCGTCCGCCAACCACCAAGCCGCATGGGCGAGTTCGGTGTCGTCGAGCACCGCCGCGGCCAACTCCGCCAGCCCGTGCAGGCTCGTCGACGCCAGCGCGTTGGCCGGTACCAGATAGCCGTGGACGCACGCGTCGTCGCTCGGCCGGAAGCCCGACCACGTCATCCCGGTCCAACCCACCGCGGCGCCCCACCCGTCGAGCGGAAGACTGTCACCGGCGAACGGGCCGGACGGCCGGACGAACCCGTAGGGCGAGTCCCGCCCGTGGGACTGCTCGGCTCGCCACAGCCGCACGATCCTCCGGGCCGCCCGGTGGAACGCCTCGTCGAGATGGTCCTCCCGGCCGGTCGCCCGCCGGATCGCGTACGCCAGTTGCAACGGCGCGCAGAGCGAGTCGAGTTCGTACTTGCGCTCCCAGATCCAGTCGCCCGGCGTGGGCCGGTCGCAGGGTTCGCCGTGCGCGCCGGTGGGGCCGTCGTTGAAGGCGTTGGCGTACGGGTCCAGGAGCACGCAGCGGATCTGCCGGCGCGAGACGGCGGCCAGCACGTCGCCGACCTCCGGGTCCGTGGCCACCGCGAGGTAGGGGCGGACCTGCGCCGTGCTGTCCCGCAGCCACATCGCCGGGATGTCACCGGTCTTGACGAACACCTCCGGGCCGTACGCCGACCCAGTGCCCCAACTCATCGACGTGGTCCAGGTGTTGGTCAGACACCGCTCGACGATGTCCGCCGCCGGACCGCCCCGCAGCCCGCCCGCCAGGCGCCGGCCGAGCGTGCTCAGCGACTCCGGAACTGCCCACACTGTTCCGGAAGTTGACCCGGGAAACGTTACCATCGCGCCTCCTGACTCCCTCATGTGGCGTGCGCCACGGTGTGATCTGTTCCAGCTCTTCAAGGACATCGGCTGGTACGACACCTGGCTGCCGCTGATCGTCCCGGCCTTCCTGGGTGGCAATCCGCGCTTCATCTTCCTGGCCCGCCAGTACTTCCTGTCGACCCCGCACTCCATCGACGAGGCGGCCAAGGTCGACGGCGCGACCCGAAACGTATCCTGGGAGCGGTCCCGGCCCCCGGTACGCGATGGAAGGTTGGTCTTCAACTCACGTGAGAAGTCGTCCCCCGCACAGCCAGAACACCAGGCCCACGATGCGCGACGTCGCGGAGCGGGCCGGAGTCGCCGTCGTCACCGTCTCCCGCGTCGTCAACGGCATCGGCACGGTCCGGGAGGAGACGGCCGAGCGCGTGAACGCGGCGATCACCGCCATCGGCTACCAGCGGAACGAGATCGCGCGCTCCCTGCGCCCCGGCCAGAACTCGATGACCATCGGCCTGCTCCTCGGCGACCTCACCAACCCGTTCTACGCCTCCCTCGCCAAGGCGGCCGTCGAGGTCGCCAACGAGGCAGGCTACGCAGTGCTGTTGAGCACCGCCGACGAGGACCCGGAGGTGGAGCGCCGGGCGGTCGGCGAGCTGATCGGACGCCGGGTCGCCGGGCTCATCATCGTCCCCGACCAGGGCGACCACGCCTTCCTCAACGAGATCAACGGCCACGACCACGTGCCCATCGTCTTCGTCGACCGCCCGGCCACGGGTGCCGAGGCGGATGTCGTCCTCGTCGACAACGACGAGGGCGGACGCAAGGCCACCCAGCACCTCGTCGACCAGGGCCACGACCGGATCGCGATCCTCGTCGCGCCCTCCTACTACAGCACCGGCCGCCGGCTGCGCGGCTACCGCAAGGCGCTGCGCCGCAGCGGCATCGAGCCCGACAACGACCTGGTCGTCACCCTGCGCGCCGGCACCACCGAGGAGGCCGAGGCCGCCACCCGCACCCTGCTCACCTCCGCGAACCCGCCCACCGCGGTCTTCTCCACCACGGGTTTCCTCACCGAGGGCGTCCTGCGCGCCTGCCGTGAGCTCCAAGTCTCGCTGGCGGTAGTGGGGTTCGACGACTTCAAGCTCGCGGACATGCTTCCGACCCCGGTCACCGTCGTCACGTCCGACACCGAGGAACTCGGTCGCAGGGCCGCCCATATCCTGCTGGACCGCATCGACGGCGACGACTCCCCCTCCCAACGCATCGTCCTCCCGGTCGAGTTGATCGCGCGCGGCACGGGGGAGATCGGGCACCCGTAACGTCAGTACAGCGTCCGCCACTTGGCACGCGGCCAGGCGAGGACGGCGTAGAGCTGCGCCAGCGCCGCCTGCTGGATCGCCTGGGTGCCACCGGCCGTGTCGAAGTGCACGAGTCCGGTGGCGGGATCCCGCATCGTGTCCCACACCTGGTTGGCGTAGTCGGCCATCGCCCGGTGGTAGGTGTCCTTCCCGGTCACCGACTCCAGGAGCAGCAGGTTCTTGAAGAAGATCGAGTTGAAGAACACGGGCTGGGTGAACAGCCGCCCCTGCGTGACGTAGTAGGCGTACGCGGCGGCGGCGATCCGCCCGGCCTCGCGCAGATAGGCGCGGTCCCGGGTGACCTGGTACAGGAGCACCGCCACACCGACCGGCACGCCCTGGTTGTAGGACCAGAAGGTCTTCTCGACGGTCCCCTGGAGGTCGAGGTGGTCCCAGTACAGGCCACTTGGGCTCTGCAGATGCGTGTTCGTCCAGTCGTGGAAGCGCTTCGCCCAGTCCAGGTAGTCGGCTTCGGCGGTGATCTGGTGCAGCCGCAGGGCGAGTTGGGCGCCCGGCATGTTGGAGACGGTGTTGCGGTCGTGGCTCCAGTCGGCCTGGGTCCAGAAGACCCCGCCCGGCGCGGCATGAGTGCTGTCGGTGTCCCAGCCGGACCGCACCAGGGCGAAGATCTCCTTCGCGCGGGCCAGTGCGGCGGCGTCCCCGGTCTGCAGATGCCGTTGGATCTTCGCGAGGCCGACCCATTCGTTGTCGTCGTAGAACATGTCGCCGCCCGAGCCGTACGGAGCGACCGGGTAGGAGGCGTACCCGGGAAGGCCGGTGGTGCCTCCGCCGGGCTTCCAGTAGTGCTCCTGCGTCGCCGCCCGTCGGGACAGCTCCGGCTCGAACTCCCCGTCCACGGCGGTGAGATCGAGGGCGGCGATGTGCACCTGCGAGAACGGCCATTCGTACGAGTACGGGTTGTCGCCGCCCGCCGCCGGGATCTGCTCGCGGACGAGCCCGGAGCCGTCGGTGGTGTCGAAGTGTCTTCTCAGCGCGGCGTACGCGTCTCTCGCGCGGGACAACGCCCTCGCGGAGCTCGGCCGTTCGGCCGCGGACGCCGGTGTGACGGTCGTCGCCGTCAGCGCGGCCAGACCGGAACCGATCATCACTCGCCGGGAGGGGCGCAGGGACATGGTGGCCTCCAAGGGTGCGGGTGATTGGAAACGTTGCCATCGACTCAGGAGGTCGTCAACGCCTCTGAGGGCACAGGCAGTTCACGGCCGGGGCATTCTGGTCCGGACCATTGACGGGCTCGCCCGGCTGGTGGAACCCTCGCGATGGTTACGTTTCCAACGGTGAGTTCGTGCAGCCCCCCACGGCGAAGCAGGAGACCTCGACATGACCGTTCCGGCACCGTTCAAGAGACGTCTGAGCGCCGCCGTCACCATGGCGCTGCTGCTGACCCTCGTCCCGGCACTGCTGGTACTGCGCGCCGCACCACCCGCCCAGGCCCTCGACAACGGCCTCGCCAGGACGCCCCCGATGGGCTGGAACGACTGGAACGCCTTCGGCTGCAACGTCACGGAGCAGCTCGTCGAGCAGACCGCCGACTACCTCGTCTCCTCCGGGCTGAAGGACGCCGGGTACCAGTACGTCAACATCGACGACTGCTGGATGACCTCCGCCCGCAACGCGGCGGGCCAACTCGTCCCCGATCCGGTCAAGTTCCCCGACGGCATCAGCGGCACCGCCGCCTACGTCCACGGCAAGGGCCTCAGGCTCGGCATCTACGAGAGCGCCGGCACCGCCACCTGCGCCGGCTACCCCGGCAGCCTCGGCCACGAGCAGACGGACGCCAACAGCTTCGCCGCCTGGGGCGTGGACTACCTCAAGTACGACAACTGCAACCACCAGAACGTGCCCGACCAGCAGCGCTACACGGCGATGCGCGATGCCCTCGCGGCGACCGGCCGCCCGATCGTCTACAGCCTCTGCAACTGGGGCCTCGCCGACGTGTGGACCTGGGGTGCGGGGGTCGGCAACAGCTGGCGCACCACCGACGACATCAACGTCAACTTCTCGACCGTGGTGTCGATCTACAAGGCCAACGTGAAGCTCGCCGCGTACGCCAAGCCGGGCGCCTGGAACGACCCCGACATGCTCGAAGTCGGCAACGGCATGTCGTTCACCGAGGACCGCTCCCACTTCAGCCTCTGGTCGGAGATGGCCGCGCCCCTGATCGCCGGCACCGACCTGCGCAAGGCCACCGCCGCCACGCTCTCCCTCTACGGCAACAAGGACGTCATCGCCGTCGACCAGGACTCCCTGGGCAAGCAGGGCACCGAGATCTCCAACTCGGGCGGCCTGCACGTGCTCACCAAGCCCCTCGCCAACGGCGACGTCTCGGTGGTCCTCTTCAACGAGAACTCCTCCGCCGCCACCATCACCACCTCCGCGACGGCGGCCGGCCTCCCCTCGGCGTCCTCGTACAAGCTCAACAACCTCTGGTCGCACGTGATCAGCTCCACCACCGGCACCATCTCGGCGAGCGTCCCCGGCCACGGCTCGGTGATGTACCGCGTCTCCGCAGGCAGCGGCACCAGCGTCGGCACCACCCACCCCCTGATCGGCGCCTCCTCCAACCGCTGCCTCGACGCCTACAACGGCGAGACCACCCCCGGCACCAAGATCGAGATCTGGGACTGCGGCGGCGGCACCAACCAGGCCGTGACCCTCACCGCCGCCGGTGAACTCCGGCTCTACGGCGGCACCCAGTGCGTGGACGCCTACGACAACCAGACCGCCAACGGCACCAAGGTGGAGCTCTACACCTGCAACGGCGGCGCCAACCAGAAATGGAGCCTCAACCCCAACGGCACCGTCACCGGCACCCAGTCGGGCCTGTGCCTCGACGTCACCGGAGGCGACCAGGCCGCCGGCAACGTCAACGGCACCGCGCTGGAGCTCTGGACCTGCAACGGCGGCGCCAACCAGCAGTGGCGCCTGGGCTGACCATCCGCAATCCCCCACTTCGATGGAGCCGACATGAACTCAACTGCCAGACGTGTCAAGCGAGTCGGGACCGGTCTGATCGCCGCCCTGGCCCTGTTCGTGCCGGTCTCCACGGGCGTCGCGACCGCCGCCGCCGAGGCGACGATCTGCAACAAGTACTGCGACGCCCGCGACCCCGCCCTGTCCCCGGTGGACCGGCAGCCCGTGTCGGCCACCATCTACTCCCGCACCCTCACCCTGCACTTCGACGACACCGACGCGATGGGGTGGGCCTCGATCACCAACGGCAGCCCCGGTGACGAGGTCTGGCTCGACCGCTCCTTCGACGGCGGCCGTACCTGGAGCGCGGGCAGCAAGCTCGGCGACACCACCATCCCCGCGGGGCAAGGGGGTTGGCGCACCCTGATGTACAACGTCGACGACTGGAACGCCCTCGGCGTCGGCGCCCTGCGCGCCTGCGGCAAGGCCGGTGACCGGGCCGAGATCGCCTGCACGCAGTGGGCCCGGACGACGTGGAACGCCGGCAGCCGCGCAACCGCCGCCGCCACCGCGCTGATGCAGTCCTACAACCTGGGCACCGGTCTGTTCGACACCACCGGCTGGTGGAACTCGGCCAACGCCCTGACCGCCCTCATCGACAACATCCGCGTCACCGGCATGGGCAGCTACAGGTACGCCGTCGCCACCACCTACGACCGCAACCTCTCCGCCCAGGGCGGCAACTTCACCAACGACTACATCGACGACACCGGCTGGTGGGGACTCGCGTGGGTTGACGCGTACGACCTCACGGGCGACTCCCGCTACCTCAACACCGCCCGCGCGGACGCCGATTACATGGCCCGCTACTGGGACTCGACGTGTGGTGGCGGGGTGTGGTGGAGCACCGCCAAGACCTACAAGAACGCGATCGCCAACTCCCTCTACCTGGAGCTGAACGCGGCCCTGCACAACCGCATCGCGGGCGACACGGCGTACCTCGGGCGCGCCAACGCCGAGTGGTCGTGGTTCAAGGGCACCGGCATGATCAACGGCTCGCATCTGGTCAACGACGGCATCAACCTGGCGACCTGTGGCAACAACGGCGACACGACGTGGTCGTACAACCAGGGTGTCCTGCTCGGCGGCCTTTCGGAGCTGTACCGGGCCACCGGCGACGCCACCCTCCTCACCATCGGCCGCCAGATCGGCGACGCCTCGACCACCTCGACGGCCCTCAACTCCGGTGGGATTTTGCGGGAGCCGTGCGAGACGAGCGGCTGCGGTGGCGACGGGCCGTCCTTCAAGGGGGCCTACATCCGGGGTCTGAGTGCCTTCAACTCCCGTCTGTCCGACCGCCCTTACACCTCCTACATCGCACGGCAGGCCACCGCCGCCTATGCGAACGACCGCAACGCCCTGGACGCGTACGGGCTGCACTGGGCCGGGCCGCCGGACTCCACCGACGCGGCCCGGCAACAGAGCGCGCTCGACCTGATGAACGCGGCGAACTGACGTTCCGTCACTTCCGTTTCGCGGCTGCCGCCAAGGCCTTGAACTCGTCCCACTGGACCCGGGGACGAGTCAGGCCGCGCCGTTCCAGATAGCGGGCGGCGGCGCGGCGGGTGTCGCGCAGGACGCGGAGGGCGTCGGTCGGGCGGCCCGTGCCCATGGGCTCCACCACCTTGGCGGGGACCAGCAGCCAGCCGTCGTCCACGGCCTTCAGGGTGCCCCGGACCAGGGCGTTGTGCATGTTGTCCAGCTACTCGTCGTGCCGGTGCACCAGGAGGGAGGCGGGCCTCTCGGTCACCGCGCAGTCGGCGGGCACCTCCACCGCGAAGCCGTCCCCGGCCGGCACGGGCCGCGTGCGGGCGAGCACCGGTGCCCCGGACGCGTCGCGCCCGGCGACCACCGCCGAGGAGAAACGGGCGAGTTGGGCCGCGCCCGGCAGCAAGTGCTCGGCCTCCGGGGCCCGTTGGTCCGATGCGGGGAGCGGCGGTCGTACGACGAGCTGGTCCGGGGTGACGGTGATCAGCAGCCGGAGGTAGTACCAGGTCGTCAACGGCCGCAGGGGAGCGGAGGCATAAGTCCTGCTGTGCGGCTGCCGTTCGAAGAGCATCCGCCAGTAGTCCTCGGCTCCCTGAGGGCCCGTCATGATCTCGTCGGGGCACTCGGCACGGCCGCCGACGAAGAGCTGCGGGGCGTGGTCGAGGCCGCTGCCGGTGGGGTCGGAGAAGAGAAGGGCGACGCGGTTGTCCCGGCGGATGTTCAGCGCCTTCTGCGTGAAGGCCAGGGACGTGCTCAGCAGGAGCGTGCCGTCCGGCTGCCGCCGTACGGCGGTCGGCCAGGCCAGCGGTGTGCCGTCGCGGCCGAGGGTGACGAACTCGCAGGTGTGGTAGGCGTCCAGGACGTCGAGCGGCGCGGAGTCGAGAAGGGTCATCGGCTCTGCTCCCCGTCCAGCGGGCCGCGTATCGCCCGGCAGGCGGCGGCGTACTGGCGGCGGCCGACGGCCTTCCACAGCAGCCTGCCGACCATCGGGGTGCGGCCGAGGAAGTACGCCCGCTCCTCGGCCGTGGCGTCCTCCAGGATCGCGCCGAGCGCGATGAACAGCCTGTTCCTGGGGATCCGTTCAAGACCGCGGCGCCCGACCAGGTCCCATTCCCCGACCGACAGATGCTCCGCGACCAGCGGCAGCACCAACTGCTCCTCGTCGTCGAGGTGTTCGAGCAGTACGGCCGAGTGCTGCTCCAGCGCGAGCGCCAACTCCTCGCCGACGACGGTGTCCGCGGCCCGCTCCCACGCGGCCGTCCACTCCGTCACGACGGTCAGGCTCACGTCGATGCGCTGGTGCTGTTCCTCCATACGGGCCACCAACCGGCCGTCCGGGGCCCGGCTTTGGAGGTGCGGCCAGATGAGGTCGTCCTCGACGGAGTGGTGGCTGTGCAGGCCCGCAACGTACTCGCGCAGGCGCGCCGCGACCTTCGTCGCGCGGGCGGTGTCGCCGTCGGGGACGGCCCGTACCAGGCGGGGCAGATACGCCGACTCGCGGCGGAAGACGCTGTGGACCACGATCATCTCGTGGGTGTACGGACGCTCGGCCGTGGGAAGTTCGTCCGTCGTGCTGGTGGGTGACACGCCTGCTTGCTCCAACGATCGGATATCGGCAACAGCCTCCCAGGGTCGTACGGCCCTCTTGGCGTTCACTTGGGGCCCTCGGCCGCAGGCTTGTGGGAAGGGCGTTTATCGTCCGTTGACCGGTCTTCGACACGGCTCGGGTAGATTCCCGCGCCGTGCTGCGTATTCGAGTCCTGGGTTCGTTGGGCGCCGATGACGAGGGACGACCGTAGAACTCGGTGCTCCACGCCAACGGGCCGTGCTGGCGCTGCTGATCGCGGCCCGCGGCACCGTCGTACCCGTGGACCGGATCGCGGACGCGCTGTGGCGCGGGGCACCGCCGAGCCGGGCCACGGTCTCCCTGCACACCTACGTGTCCCACCTGCGCCGCGCCCTCGAACCGGGCCGGCCGCCGCACACCCCGGCGGCCGTGCTGGTCACCGCGTCGCCCGACTACGCCCTGCGGCTGCCCGCCGGAGCCCGCCACGGACCACCTGTACGGCCTGGAGCTCGATTTCCGCGCCCGACTCGCGGTGCTGCACGGCGACGTGGACCTGGCATCGGCGCTGGTCCCGCAGCTGCTGCCGGTCCGGGACCAGCTCGCCGGGGCGGCCGGAGCCGCCACGCGACTCGCCCCCTTGCCCACGCCCTCGCCGACCTGTACCGGCTCCTCGGCGAGGACGGCCCGGCGGCCGACCACTACACCCTGGCCGAGCACACCGCCCTCGCCTGGGGTTCGGCCCACCTGGCCGACCGGGCCCGCGAGGCGATGACGGCCCTGGCGACCGCACACGCGCGGCGCCGGACGTTCGCGACGTAGGAAGTAGGAAGGGGGAGGAGCCCGCTCGTCATCCCTGTCCGGTCAACAGCCTGCGCGGATTGGCGATCCGGAAGGCGTAAGCAGCCGCTCCGCCCAGCCCGTGACCCGGATGCCGCGGCGGCTCGGCGTACGGCCGGTCCGAGCCCTGGACCACGGCGTTCACACCGAGGGCGCGGACGGTCGCCTCGACGGCGGTCGGGCCGTACGACGACGTCTCGACGAACACCCCGAGGTCGGCCCGCCCGGGTCCGCCGCCCCGGGCGGCCAGCCGTTCCCCGTGCAGCGGGGCGAGCCCGGCCAGCAGGGCGAAGCACACCCGCAGGCGCGGATGGCGCGGCCGGCCGAAGGCGTGGAAGGCGTACCAGGCGGCGTGCATCTGCTGGACGTACGGCACCATCGCGGGCCACCAGCCGGGGTTCGCCGGGGAATCCACCGCGGGCCCCGGATGGACGAGGAGCGGCAGGTCGCGTTCTTCGAGCAGGTCCAGGAGCGGGGCGCAGCGGTCGTAACCGGCCGCGTCGGCAAGGGAGTCGGCGGGAAGCTGGAGGCCGGCGAAACCGCGGTCGAGGTCCTTGGCGGTCGCCGTCGCGTCGATGTCCCGCACACAGGCCGCGGCCCAGGCCCCGAAGGGCTCGGGCAGCGCCGCCGCGCCGTCGTGGTAGGCGTCGAGCAGCGGCCGTGCCTCGGCCGCGGGCAGCCACTCGACGCCGATCGGGGCCGACAGCGAGACGAGCACCCGGTCGAGACCGTCGGCGGCGGCCAGTTCCGCGCGCCGGGCGATGTCATGGTCTCCGGGCGCTATCTCGAAGGGCGGTTCACCGTCCAGGAACAGGGTCCAGCCGTCCAGATACGGCGGTTCGCGGCGGGCGCGCAGAGCCTTCACCAGCGAGGGGGTCCACAGATGCTGGTGTACGTCGACGTTGGTCATGTCGCTTCTCCCGCCAAGGCGTTGAGTGTGCCCGTCGACGACGACCACGGTCACCCATGGTCTCTCCCCATGTCCTGTCATGTGTGAACCTAGCCGCTGGGCCGCAGATGATCGAGTGGTGGGGGGCGGGGCCCGGGCGTACCGTCGAACGGTGAGCATCCGGTGGGCGTGACCGTCCACCGTCCTCTCGAGAGTGCGAAGCACCATGAGCAGCGGCCCCCGGCAGGACTCCCCGGCGCAGACCGCCACCACCCGGGACACGGGCGGCGGCGGAAGCACCATGGCGCTGCTGGTCATCGCGGCCTGTCAGCTCATGGTGGTCCTCGACATCACCATCGTGAACATCGCGCTCCCGCACATCCAGAGCTCCCTGGGGTTCTCCACCACCAGCCTGGCCTGGGTCGTCAACGCCTACACCCTGACCTTCGGCGGTCTCCTGCTGCTCGGCGGCAGGGCGGGCGACATCCTCGGCCGGCGGCGCGTGTTCGTGTTCGGCGTGCTGCTCTTCGTGATCGCGTCCCTGCTCGGCGGGCTCTCCCAGAACTCCGGCGAACTCCTCGCCGCCCGTGCCCTCCAGGGCGTCGGCGGTGCCATCGCCTCCCCGACCTCCCTCGCCCTCATCAGCACGACCTTCCGCGAAGGACCGGAGCGCAACCGGGCGTTCGGCGTCTTCGCCGGAGTCTCGGCGGGCGGCGGCGCGATCGGGCTGCTGATGGGCGGGATCCTCGTCGAGTGGCTGAACTGGCGCTGGGTGCTCTTCGTCAACGTGCCCATCGGACTGCTCATCGTCCTCGCCACCCCGCGCTGGATCCGCGAGTCCGAACGCCACCCGGGCCACTTCGACATCACCGGCGCACTGACCTCCACCGTGGGCATGGTGCTGCTGGTCTACGGCTTCATCCGGGCCGCGCAGGAGGGCTGGAGCGACTGGCTCACGCTGGCCTCGTTCGGTGCGGCCGTCCTCGTCCTCGCCGTGTTCGTCCTGGTCGAGCGGCGCTCCCGGCAGCCGATCACCCCGCTGCACATGTTCAAGGACCGCAACCGGGCCGGGACGTACGCCATCATGCTCTGCCTCTCCGCGGCGATCTTCGGCATGTTCTTCTTCCTCACCCTCTTCGTGCAGGACGTGCTGGGCTTCAGCCCGCTCATGGCCGGCATCGCCTTCCTGCCGGTCAGTGCCGTGATCGCGGTCGGCGCGGGGCTGGCCTCGCGGTTCCTGCCGATCTACGGGCCCAAGCCGTTCATGGTGGTGGGCGCGATCCTCGCCGCCGGGGGCCTGTCCTGGCTGACGCTGACGGACGTCCACTCCACGTACGCGGGCAGTGTGCTCGGCCCGATGCTGGTGTTCAGCCTGGGCATGGGCATGGAGTTCGTCTCGCTGACCCTGATGGCGCTCTCCGACGTGCCCGTCCAGGAGACCGGCGCGGCCTCCGGGCTCCTCAACGCCATGCAGCAGGTGGGGGGTTCGCTCGGGCTGTCCATCCTGGTGACGATGTTCGGCACGGCCAGCCGCAACGAGGCGAAGGACCAGATCCCCGCGTTCCTCTCCCGGGCGACTCCGGCCGAGCGTCTCCACTTCCGGCGCACCGGGCAGCTCCCGGGCATCTGGGGCGACCAGGTCCTCACCTCCGGCGCGTCGGCCGCCTTCGTGATGGCCGCGATCTTCACCGTGGTCGCCGCGCTGATCGCCGTCGTGGTGATCCAGGTGCGCCCCTCCGACCTGGAACGCCTCAAGGGCGGCACCGGCGTCGGACCGGTCTGAGCGTCAACTTCCTTGATACGGCGGCACCTTCGGGATCCGCTGCTCGAACCACACCATCTTGCCCGTGCTCAGCCGGGTCGCCCCCCAGCGCTGCGCGAGCCGGTCCACGAGGAACAGTCCGCGCCCGCCCTCGTCACCCGGCCCCGCCTCCCGCATCCGGGGCACCTGGGGCGAGTCGTCGGTCACCTCGCAGCGCAGCACGTCGGTGCGCAGCAGCCGTAGAGAGATCGGCCGCGAGGCGTACCGCACGGCGTTCGTGACGACCTCGCTGACCATGAGTTCCGTGCTGTCGAGCAGGGCGTCCAGGCCCCAGCGGCGCAGCACCCGGCGGGTCAGCCGGCGGGCCTGGCCCGCGGTGAGGGGGTGCGGGTCGAGGTGCCAGTAGCCGACGCTGTCCGGCGGGAAGCCCTCGAAGCGGGCGGTGAGCAGCGCGATGTCGTCGTCGCGCGGACCCGGCGCCAGTGCGGCCAGGATGCGGTCGCACAGCCGCTCCAGCGAGGACAGACGGTGTCCGTGCCGGGTGGACTGGAGGTGGGTGCGCAGGGCCTCGACGCCCGTCCCCACGTCCATGTCGCGGGACTCGACGAGGCCGTCGGTGTAGAGCACCAGGGTGGTGCCGGTGGGCGCGGGCATCTCCACCGACTCGAAGACGACTCCGCCGACGCCGATCGGGGCGCCCGGCGGGACGCGCAGGACCTCCGCGTGGCCGTTCGGGCGCAGCAGGACCGCGGGCGGGTGGCCGGCGTTGGCCATGAGGAGGCGGTGCGAGATCGGATCGTAGATCGCGTACAGGCAGGTCGCGATGTGGTCGCTGCCGAGCCGCTGGGCCTGTTCGTCGAGGTGGTGCAGCACCTCGTGCGGGGGCAGGTCGAGACCGGCGAGGGTCTGCACGATGGTGCGCAGCTGGCCCATGATCGCGGCCGAGGTCATGGAGTGGCCCATGACGTCGCCGACGATCAGCGCGACCCGGTTGCCCGGCAGTGGTATCGCGTCGTACCAGTCGCCGCCGACCTGCGCGGTCTTCGACGCCGGCAGATAGCGGCTGGCCAGCTGGACGCCGGTCGGCTCGGGCAGCGAGGACGGGAGCATCGTGTGCTGGAGCGTGTCGGCGACGGAGGCCTCGTGGCCGTACATCACCGCCTTCTGGACGCCGATCGCGGTGTGGGTGGCCAGCTGGGAGGCGACGAGGAGGTCGTCGCCGGTGAACACGGAACGGTCGGGGCGGCGCAGCAGCACGACGGTGCCCATGACGTGGTGGCGGCCGTGCAGCGGGGCGATGATCAGCCGGCGGCCGGGAGGCAGTGTCCCCGGCGCGCTCGCCGCGGGTCCCAGCAGCTCGGCCACCGCGGGGCCGACCTCGTCCGCGTCGCCGAAGGCCGGCTGCCCGGCCAGCAGCAGCTTCGCGAGCCGTCCGTCGAGCACCGGCTGTATCCGCTCGGTCACGTCCGCGTACTCGGCGTGCGGCATCAGCAGCGCGGTCCGCGCCTCCGGTGCCCGGTCGATGCTGTGCAGCTGCAGGACCACGGGCGCGGCCGACTTCTCGTCCCCTACGGGCAGCGGATCGTGCAGGTGGACGACGATCGCGTCGGCGAACGCGGGCACCGCCGCCCACCGCAGCTCCCGCAGCGTCTCGTCCAGGTCCATCCCGCGGGCGATCCGCCGGGTCGCCACGTCCAGGTACTGGAGCCGGTCGGTCTGCGGTACGGGCGCGAGAGGCACCCGGTCCCATCCCGGTTCCGGCGGCGGGACCGGGCCGCTCGCCGGACCGCCTCGCCGGGCGGTTCCGGTGGGGCCTTCGCGGGGGCTGTGTGGCTCCGTCACGCTTCGTCCCGTCCACTGGTGCGGCCGCAGGGGCCGCCGGGTCGGTGCTACGGCCTCAGTCGCGCCGCCGGCAGCAGAGGAAGACCTGCTCCTCGGGCGGCACGTCGGCGACCGCCGGGGCGTAGGTGTAGGAGGTCTCCTTCACGATCTCGAAGCCCGCGTCGTCCAGGATCTTGTGCAGGTCGTCGAGGAGGTAGCCGGAGACCCTGATCGTGTTGCCGAGGAAGGGGATCGCGAAGTCGTCCACATGCGCCTCCACCATCGACAGGGCGAACAGTCCGCCCGGCGTCAGCAGGTGGTGGATCGTGCGCAGGGCGAGGGGGATCTCCGCGCGCGGCAGCATCAGCAGGGAGAAGAACGCGGCGACGGCGTCGAAACGGCCCAGGTCGGTGGGGCCTCCCGGGCGCAGGTCGGCCAGGTCGAGCTGGTGGAACGTGCCGGCCGGGACGTACTTCCGGGCCAGCTCCACCATCCGCCGGGACAGGTCCACGCCCACGAGCTCGAAGCCCGCCTCCGCGAGCTGCCGGGCGGTCGGCACGCCGGTGCCGCTGCCGAGGTCCAGCACCCGGGACCCCGGGCGGAGGGACTCGATCAGCCAGTCACCGGCGGCGATCTGGCCCTCCTTGTGCGGGAAGGCCTCGTCGTAGCGGTCTCCTATGGCGTCGAAGGCCTCGGCCTGACCCGAGCGGTCGAGCCGCAGGCTGCCGTAGTCGGCCCCGTCGTTCGCTCTGCTCACTGAAGTGGCCTTTCATCCGCGCATAGAGGATTGTCCCACAAGTGGGGAAAGCGCGTTTCAAGGGGAGAATGGCGTGAGGGGTGCCCCGGGGCACCCCTCACGCGACGTCGGGGGCGAGGAAAGCGAACAGGCTGGATTCTTGAAAGGAAGGTGAGAAGGAAGCCCGTTCATGGCCTCGCCACGGCTGACGTTAGCAGTCAGGCGGGGATCAGGTCGCGCAGATTTTCCGGGGTCACGATCCGCGAGCCCTCGGGCAGCCCGTCCGGGCGGCGCAGACCGATGTACGTCACCGGACCGTCGTCCGGCACCGGCCCGCCGTCCCACAGCGTCACCTCGGTCGCCTCCCCGCTCATCAGACCGACGAGATGCCGCACCGTGAGCTGCTCGCGCTCCACGATGCCGCGCAGCAGGGTCGCCACCGTCACCCGGTTCCCCTCCACCCGGTTCGCGGACGGGCTGCCCTTGAGGTACAGGTGCAGCCACTTCGCCCGCCAGCCGCCGTCCTCCCCGCGCACGAACACCAGCGGCAGCGCCACCCGCCCCGCACCGCGCAGCTCCGACTTCATCCGCACGGTACGCGGCTCGAACGGCCGCCCCTGCTGCTCGCCCTCGCGCAGCATGAACCCGAAGAACGACTCCTCGACCTCCTCGAAGCCCTCGCCCGCGAAGATGTTGACCTGCGGCACGATGAACGCCCCGCGCACGGCACCCAGCCGCAGATTGATGAACTCCGAGGCCCCGTCCGGCGCTTCGACGATGTCACCGGAGTGCTCACCCTCGACATCGGTCAACGAGGTGTACGACAGCCAGGTGTTGGTCGAGTAGTCCGCGTTGAGCATCAGCGCCGACAGGTCGAAGTCGGTGCGCCGCTCGGACTCCTTCCAGTACACGAAGAAGCGCAGCAACTCGCCCTCCACCGCCGACATGGACCCGCGCGGCAGCACCCCGAGCCCCGCCGCCGTCGCCTTCCCGCTCAACGGCAGCGCCACGTCGAGCACCTCCGGATCGACCAACAACCGCTCCGCGGAAGGGAGTCGACGCCGCGTCTCGTCGTCGAGCACAGCGATCAGCCGCGCCCGCTCCGCCGGTCCTACGACCGCCCGCTCGTCGTCCGTCACCCAGGCACGGCCGCGCCGGTTCACGAACACCCGCAACTCCCCGGTCTCCCGGGCCCGGTTGTGCAGATGCTCGCGCACCGACAGCACCACCCGGCCGGACACCTCGGGCGCGACCTCCTCGGCGGCGGCCACCACGGCGTCCCGCTCCTCCTGTGTGAGCGCGGTGCGCAGCAGCCGGTCCAGCGCGCGGAACAGCTTGCCGGGCGCGGACTTCAGCAGCTTCACCGCCCCCAACACGTCGTTCTCCGCGAGGAGTTCCTCGACCCGGCCGTCGAACGACCGAACCTTCAGCTCACCCCGCGCGACCGCGAACACCTCGGCGGCGTGCGGCCACCGCGGGTACTCGTGCGGATGCAGCCGCTCACCGAGCCGCTTCCACTCCTCGCGGTGCGCGGCCACGTCGGCGAGCTTGGCGGGCGCCGCGGCGACCACCGAGTCAAGACCCGCGAGCAGCGCCCGCCGCACCGGCCGGGACAGCGACCGGAAGCGGGTCGGCTCGGCCAGCGCCACATCGCCGTCCGACAGCGCGCACGCCAGTCGCAGCACATCGGTGACGGTGTCCAGCAGCAGGCCCGAACCCACTTCGAGGCGGGCCTGGTTGACGACCGCGCGGTTCTCCCGGACCGGGATCTTCTCGGGCTGCGGCCCGTCGGCGCACCGCTCGGCCAGCGTCCGCAGATCGCGCAGGTGCTCCTCGCTCAGCGGTGTGACGCTGCCCGCCAACTGCAGGTACAGGGCGGTGAGTTCATCAGCCACGGCGCCGCCCGGGTGCAGCACCGCAATGCGGTCGCCCGCCGCCGCGATCAACTCGTCCTGGGCGGCGAGCATTTCGGCGTACGTGTGCTGGTACCGGCCGTAGGTCGGCAGGTCGAGCAGGTTCACCACTCCGGACCGCAGCTGTTTCAGCGTCGCGGCCGAGGTCTCCTCGTCACGGAGCGCGTCGGCGACGCACGACATCCAGAAGTCCACGGTGTCGGGCACGTTGGCCGGGAAGTCGATGAAGTAGACGTTGTGCCCGACGTGGTCGCCGACCATCTCACGGACGGTCCGCAGGGTGCGTGCGGCGATCCCGGCGACCGTCTCCTCCGCCAGCCCCGACAGCCGCTCCAGCAGCTCCGGGGAGAGCTTGAAGCCCACGGACAGCAGCGCGGCGTCCAACTGCCGCGCGACGGCGGCGCCTTCACCCACGGGACCTGTGGGCACGGGGACGCGGAGCGTGTGCCGGATGACCAGCGGTTCGAGTCGGTCGATCATTCCGGCATGCTCCCAGAACCGAACAAGCGGGCGCATTCGGGTTTCTCGCAGACCTTTGGGTGCGGCCCCTTCCTGGACTGTTCTCTCGCCGTCCCTGATGTCAGGTCAGCCAGTCGTACGCCCCCTGCGCGCTGAACTCCGCCTGACCGCCCCGCAGCAGCAGCCCCGCCGTGGCGAACTCGGGGGCGTCGGCCTGCGCGGTCACGTAAGGGATCGCGATGCAGCGCATACCGGCCTCGTGTGCCGCCGCCGCGCCCGGAGCCGCGTCCTCCAGGACCACGCAGTCGGCCGGAGCAGCCCCCAGCCTGCGGGCGGCCTCCAGGAAGACGTCCGGCGCCGGCTTGCCCCGCGCCACCTCGTCCGCCGAGACCACCGTCCGCAGTACCGTGTCGAGCCCGGTCCCCGCCAGGATCGCCTCGATCGCCTCCGGCGACGAACCCGAGGCCACGGCCATCGGCACCCCCTCGGCAGCCAGCAGCTCCACGAACTTCCGCATCTCCGGATACGCGTGCGTGGCGGCACGGGCCAGCGCCAGATAACGGCTGTTCGTCTCCGTGAGCAGCTCCTCCACCGACGCCTTCAGGCCGTGGCGCTCTTTGAGGAGAGCGAGGGTCTCCTGGGTGCTGATGCCGACGAAGCGCTCGTGCTGCGCCCAGGTGAAGTCCGGGACGCCGTGCTCGGCGAGGGTCTGCCGGGTGGCTTCGTAGTAGTTCGGCTCACTGTCCACGAGTGTGCCGTCGAGATCGAAGATGACCGAGAGGCCGCCGAGGTTGCTCATGGGATCAGGATGCCAAGGGACGCCGTGGGGTCACTTCCCGGCCGCGCGGCCGACCGCCTCCACCAGCGGCAGCAGGCGGTGCGGAACCCGTTCGCGCAACACCATCTCGGTACGCGTGCGCACCACTCCCGGCAGGCTGATCAGCCGCTGGATCACATCCTCCAGATGGCCGTTGTCCCGCGCCGCGACCCGGGTCAGCAGATCCCCGCCACCCGTGATCGAGAACGCCTCCACGATCTCCGGTACGGCGGCCAGCGCGTCCCCCACCTCGTCGAGATGCCCCTGCGTGACCTCGATGTGCACGAACGCGAGCACCGGGTGGCCGAGGGCGGCGGGGGAGAGGAAGGGACCCGTACCGGTGATCACGCCGTCCCGCTCCATCCGGTCGAGCCGGGCTTGGAGGGTGCCCCGGGCGACGCCCAGGAGCCGGGCGTACTCGCGCACGCTGGTACGCGGCTGCTCCAGGAGCAGCCGCAGGATGCGGGTGTCGAGTTCGTCCACGCTCATGGGGCATGACTGTACCAATGGTTCAATCACAAGCCGCAGTGCCAATGGTCCAGTGATTCGGAGGTCACTTGAGCCGGTGTGCCAGGTGGTGCTGTGATGGGTGGGTCGATGGCGCTGCGGACCTCCGCGGCGCCTTTTTTCGTGTGGGCGTGCGCAAGGGGCGGGGAAGCAGTGCTGAAGCGGGTGTTCGTGGCTCCGGACCCGGGGCGGATGCGGCTGCGGTTCGCCGCGCGGGCCGTCCTAGGCATCGGCCTGGCGGTGGTCGTCTGCGGGCTGACCGGGCAGTCCCTCGCGGGCGCCGTCACCGGTGGCCTCGCCGCGCTGCTCGCGTTGTTCACCGTCACGGACGCCACGGTGCGCGGACAGGCAGTCACCACCGCCCTCCTTCCGTGCGTGGGCCTCCCGGTGCTGGCGGCCGCGGCCGAACTGCACGCCCATCCCGTGGCCCGTGACCTCACCTTCCTCGCCGTCGCCGGTACCGGCGTCTACGCCCGCCGCTGGGGACCACGCGGCCACAGCCTCGGCGTGTTCGCGTTCATGACCTTCTTCGTGGCCCAGTTCCTGCACGCGACCACGGCCCAACTGCCCGCGCTCCACGCCGCCGTGGCCCTCTCCGTGCTCACCGCCGCGGCGGTCCGCTTCGGCCTGTGGTGCTACGAACGCCGACTGCCCCCGCCCGCCGCACCCGCCCCACCGACCGGCCGCGGCCTGGCCCGGGTGACCACCCGACAGGCCGTCCAGGCGACCGCGGGCGCCGGATTCGCCCTGGTCGTCGGCCAGTTGGTGTCCGGTCAGCGCTGGTACTGGGCCGTCGGCGCCACCTGGTGGATCTTCGTCAACACCGCCTCACGCGGCGAGACCGTCATCCGAGGCTTCCGCCGCGTCCTGGGCACGGTCCTGGGCATCGCGCTGGGCCTGCTGGTCGCCGTACCGGTCCAAGGCGCCCCCGTCCCCACCGCGATCCTGGTCGCCGCCTGCGTCTTCGGGATCTTCTACTCGGCCGCCGTCTCCTACACGTGGATGATGCTCTCGGTGACCTTGATGGCGGAGCTGCTCTACGGCCTCCTCGGCGTCCTGACCCCCGGTCTGCTGGCCCTGCGCTTCGCCGAGACCGGCGTCGGCGCGCTCGGCGCCGTACTGGCCGTCCTGCTGGTGCTCCCGGTGACCACCCACACCACCACGGACGCGTGGATCCAACGCGCCCTGCGCTGCGTCCACACCTGCACCGCCGAGGCCGCCGCCCGCCTCGCCGGCGCCGGCCGGGCCGACCCCGCCGAACGCATCACGGAGCTCGAACAGCTCCTCGGTCGGGTACGGCTCTCCGTCGCACCCCTCGTGCACCCGCTGAACCCGATGCTCGGCCGCAAACGCCGTGCCCGCCGGGTGCTGGCCCTGCTCGACGACTGCGCCCACGAGATCCGCGGCCTGGCCACGGTGGCCGCCCACCCGCAGGCCTCCCACGACACCCGCCTGACCGCCGCCTGCCGCCGCGTCGAGACCGCGGTCGAGGCGCTCACCGACGGCGAGGCGTCGCCGTTCACGGCGAGTGCGGGCGGCTCGCCGGTGGATCATCCCGCGCTGGCCCATCTGCACGGGCTGGAACGGGCTCTCTCGGAACTCGCGGAGCCGCTGCGCGCACGGTCCGTCATGCCCCGCTGGAACGGACTCGGCACTTTGGTCTAGACCGCTCATGATCGACTGCTACCGTCACCCCGGACAGCACTGAACCGAGAGGGGACAGCGGTGACAGACGGCGGCAGACGGCAACGACGGGCCTTCATCGGGTCGTTCACGGCGGCGGGCGGACCCGGTGTCGTCGCGGCGGCCGTGGACGCGGACAGCGGCGCGCTGACCGTCCTGAGCAGTGCCGACGGCGTCCCCGACCCCTCGTATCTGGTCCTGGCACCCGACGGGGACACTCTCTACGCGGTCAGCGAGACGGACGAGGGTGCGGTGGCCGCGTACCGCGTCAACGGAGACAAGCCCGAACCGCTCGGACCGCCGGTGCGACTCGGCAGCGCGGGACCGACCCACCTGAGCCTGTACGCGGGGCACGTCCTGACCGCCGACTACGGCTCCGGCAGCGTCACCGCCGTGCCGGTTCGCCCCGACGGCACCCTGGCGGACAGCCCCTCCGGACAGCTGCGGCACACCGGCTCGGGCCCGCACGAACTTCGCCAGCAGGGTCCGCACGCCCACCAGATCCAGCCCGACCCCAGCGGCCGGTGGGCCGTCGGTATCGACCTCGGCACCGACTCCGTGCTGGTGTGCACGCTGGACGACGGACGCCCCGTACTCCACCGCGAGATCGCGCTCAGGCCCGGTTCGGGCCCCCGCCACCTCGCTTTCCACCCCGACGGCGACCGTGCCTACGTCCTCAACGAACTCATTCCGACCGTCACCGTCTGCCACTGGGACGCCGAGCGCGGCGCACTGAAACCGCTGGCCGAGACCCCGGTACTGCCGGGCGCCCCGGCCGGCGACGCCGCCTACCCCTCCGGCATCGTGACCTCGCCGGACGGCCGCTTCGTCTGGACGGCGACCCGTGGCGAGGACGTACTGTCGGTGCTCGCCGTCGAGGGGGAGGGGCTGCGCCTGGTCGGGACGGTGCCCTGCGGGGGGCATTGGCCGCGCGCTCTCGCCGAGGCCGGGGGGTACCTGTATGTGGCGAACGAGCGGTCCGGGGACGTGACCTGGTTCGCCGTCGACCCCGCCACCGGCCTCCCGCGCCCCGGCGGTTCGATCGACGTGACCGCCGCCTCCTGCGTGGTGTTCGACTGACTCCACAGCCGTGTCCACGGCACGCCGAAGGGCCCGCTCCCGCGTGAGGAGGGGCCCTTTCGGCGCTACGGCGTTACACGTGCCAGGCCAGGCCAAGCCGGTGCGGACCGGATCGGGTCAGCGAACCGGCGCGCCCTGCGGCTGCGGCGGGGCGATACCCAGCGCCGTCGTGTACTTGGAGAGCGCGAGCTTGCCGATCGCCGGGTACGGGCCGAGCGCCTCGGCGGCCGAACAGCCCGCCTCGGCAGCCGCGGCCTGGAGCAGACCCGGGTCGATCTCGGGGCCGATCAGATAGGGCGCCAGCGCCAGCTGCTGCGAACCGGATCCGCGCAGCTGCTCCGCGATGGCCGCGATCGAACCCTCCTGGTCCAGTGCCGCCGCCATCACCGGCACGGCGAGGCGCGCGGCGAGCAGCATGCCGGTGATACCGGCCGCCTGCACGGCCTCCTCGCCGCCCACGGACGCGAGGATGATGCCGTCCGCGGCGGTCGCCACGGTGAACAGCCGGGCCCGGTCGGCACGGGCAAGACCCGCCTCGGACAGCCGTACGTGCAGCGCCTCGGCGAGCAGCGGGTGCGGGCCGAGCGAATCGGTCAGGTCGGCCGCGACCCGGCTGTCCATGACGGCCTGGCGGACCTGGCGCAGCAGTGCGCTGTCCGGACCGGCGAGCAGCGGCACGACGACGGCCACGGGACCGTCGGGCTCCTTGACGTCGGCACCGGCGGCCTTGGCCTGCTCGAAGCGGGCGGTGCGCTCCTCGGCCGCGTGCGCGAGCACAGCCGTCAGCGTGGGGAACTCGGCGTCGTCCCCGTCGAGATAGCCGATGCGCCCGTCCAGACCGGGCAGCTCGGAGCGCGCGATGCTCACGACCTCCTCGGCGAGGCTGCGCGTGGCGGCGCTGGGCGTGCCCGGCACGGCGAGCACCAGCGCGGGCGCGCCCTCGGGAGCCGCCAGCGGCTCGGGTCGGCGGTGCCGCCCGGGCTGGCGAGGTCGCGGCATTCGTACTGGCAGGCCGGACGCGGGCCCAGTGGGGGAGCTCATGGCGAGGCATGTTACTGGCTTCTTGGGCTCCCCTGTTCGGGGAGGGTGCAGGTGAGCGGTATCCGTCCTGTTTTGTCTGATGAGTTACGTACGGATCAGAAGTGATCACCTCGCCCCGCCGGGCTCACCACGTGCACCATCACACCGTCGGCCGGCAGGGTCGGCGTGCCCGCGGCAAGGTCGCGCGCGATCCGTACCGCACCGTCCAGCGCATCGCCCGCCGCCGCGACCAGTTGGGCCTGCGGCAGGCGATCCGCCAACTCCTCGCGCACGGGTACGAGGAGCGGGTCGCCCATCCGGAACAGGCCACCGGTGAGGGCGACCTGCGGTTCGCCGGCCGTCGGGCAGACCGCGGCGGCCGACTCGGCCATGTGCCGGGCCGCGGCACGCAGAATGCCCGCCGCCACCGGGTCGTCGGGCGCGCACCGGGCGACCTGGGGCGCGAAGGAGGCGAGTACGGCGGGACGATCCGACCGTGGGTAGAGCTTGCCGGGCAGTCCGGACATCGGCCCGAACTGCTCTTCCGCGAGGGCCAGCAGAGGCCCGGAGCCGCCGTCCCGCCCGTCGTACGTCCGCAGCGCCGCCTCCAGCCCGGCCCGCCCGATCCACGCCCCGCCGCCGCAGTCGCCCAGCAGATGCCCCCAACCGTCCGCCCGCCGCCAGCCAGTGAGATCGGTACCGATCGCGATGAGTCCCGTACCGGCCGCGACCACGGCACCGGGCCGTATCCCGAGGGCGCCGACATAGGCGGTGACGGCATCGGCGACGAGCGCGACCGTCCGCGCCCCGAACTCCCGCGCCAGCGCCCCCGGCAACTCCTCCCGCAACCCGTCCCCGAGCGTGGCGAGCCCGGTGGCCCCGATCACCGCCGTACCCCACTCGGCGCGCCTGGCCTCACCAGCCAACTCCCGCACCATGGGCACCAGTTGCTCCATGAAATGCCCGGCGTCGATCCCTCGCGCACCGGTCCGCACCGGCTCCCCGGACACGAGCGGCACGGACACCGGACGCCCGACTTCCCCTACGACGACCCGCAGCCCGGAACCTCCGGAGTCCACGGCGAGGAACCTGCCGCGGGTGTCTTGTACGGCGGGGGGTGTCGGTGGGGGCACCGCAGAAGGAATCGTCGGGGGAACCGGCTCCGGAAGCCTGCCCGACGAACTCCCGGAGACAGCGCCCGACTCGGCGGTGCCGCCAAAGGACACGTGCCCGCCGGAAGTCCCCTCCGCGCCACTTCTGGGTTGGGCGGTCCGGCTGAAGGGCACCGGTCCGTCCGAGGGTCCCTCAGGGCTGCTTCTGGTCTCAGCGGACAGGCCAACGGAATTCGGCCCCGGCGAAGTCCCCTCGGCGATACCTCTGGCCCCGACAGTCCCGCCCGCGGAAACCGGCCTGTCCGGCGCCCCCGCTGATTCCGCCGCCCCGGCCGAACCGTCGTCCCCCGGACCCGTCACGGCAGGCGCCAGTCGACCGGTTGTCCTCCCTGCCGGACCAGCAGGTCGTTGGCGCGGCTGAAGGGGCGGGAGCCGAAGAAGCCGCGGTCGGCCGACATCGGGGACGGGTGGGCGGACTCCACCGAGGGCAGGTCGCCGAGGAGGGGGCGCAGGTTGCGGGCGTCGCGGCCCCACAGGATGGACACCAACGGCTTGCCGCGGGCGGCCAGCGCCCGTATCGCCTGCTCGGTGACCTCCTCCCAGCCCTTGCCGCGATGCGCCGCGGGACTGCGCGGGGCGGTGGTCAGCGCCCTGTTGAGCAGCAGCACCCCCTGCTGACTCCACGGAGTCAGATCGCCGTTGGACGGCTGGGGCAGCCCCAGGTCCGTGTTCAGCTCGCGGTAGATGTTGAGCAGGCTCGGCGGCAGCGGACGTACCTCGGGAGCCACCGAGAAGGACAGCCCCACGGCGTGCCCCGGGGTCGGGTACGGATCCTGCCCGACGATCAGGACGCGGACGTCGTCGAAGGGCTGCTGGAAGGCCCGCAGGACATTCGGCCCGGCCGGCAGGTACGTGCGCCCGGCGGCGATCTCCGCGCGCAGGAAGTCCCCCATCTCGGCGACGCGTCCGGCCACGGGTTCCAGGGCTTTCGCCCAGCCCGGTTCGACAATCTCATGCAACGGTCGTGGTGCCACGGGCGTCACCCTACTGCCGTACACGGCTCGACGATCAACCGGTGGCCCGAGCCCGACCGAGAACGACCGGACTGTGGGCCCGCGTGAACGAAGCCTCCCCATAAGGCAGTTGTCCGGACGGCGGCCCCGGATCCCCGAGCCGCCGCCCACGCGCGGAGCGGAGTTGCCGTCCTCATGCGATCACCGCCGCGCGCACGCACAGCACATCGGGAAGATGGGACGCCAACTGCCGCCAGCTGTCCCCGTCGTCGTCCGACGCGTACACCTCGCCGTTGCGATTGCCGAAGTACACGCCCGCCGGGTCCGCGCCGTCCGTGCACATCGCGTCGCGCAGCACCGTGCCGTAGTGGTCCTCGGCCGGCAGCCCCGCCGACAGGGCCTCCCAGCTGCTGCCCGCGTCGGCCGTACGGAAGACCCGGCACCGGTGCCCGGCGGGCACCCGGTCCGCGTCCGCGTTGATCGGGAACACGTAGGCGGTGTCGCCGCGATGGGGATGGGCCACCGCCGCGAAGCCGAACGTGGACGGCAGCCCCTCGCCGATGTCCGTCCAGTGCGCGCCCGCGTCGTCGCTGCGGTACACCCCCCAGTGGTTCTGCAGATACAGCCGGTCCGGGGTCGCCGCGTCCTGCGCGATCTTGTGCACGCACTGGCCGAACTCCGGGTTCGGATCCGGCAGGAACACCGCGGAGACACCGGAGTTGGACGGCTCCCAGCTCGCGCCTCCGTCCCGTGTGCGGAAAACTCCGGCGGTCGAGACGGCGACCGTCACGGCCTTCGGATCGCGCTCGTCGGTGAGGACGGTGTGCAGCCCCTCTCCGCCGCCGCCCGGCACCCAGCGCGAGCGGGTGGGGTGCTCCCAGAGCGGACGGACGAGGTCGAAGCTCTCGCCGCGGTCCTCGGAGCGGTACAACGCGGCCGGTTCCGTACCCGCGTACACCACGTCCGGTTCCGCCGCGGCCGGGTGCAGCTGCCACACCCGCTCCAGTGAAGCCCCCGTGTCCTTGGGGAACTTGACGGCCGGCTGCTCCGGCTCGACCCACGTACGCCCCAGGTCGTCGGAGTGGAACACGGACGGACCCCAGTGGGCGCTGTCACCACCGGCCAGCAGTCTCGGAATGTGGCCCCGTGTGTCGACGGCGACCGAATACAGCGCCTGCGCGTTGAAGTACGGACTCTCGTCGAACTCCCAGACTCCACCCCGCCTGCGCCCGATGAACAGGCCTTTTCGTGTGCCCACCGCGAGCAGCACATCGGTCATGACGATCACCTCCACCGCGTTTTTGGCCATTTCGCCCCCTCACCCGCCAGTCTGCACCCCGCCACTGACAGTCACCCCCCGAACGGACGTCACCGCAGGTCAGCGCCACGATCCGGCCCGCGGGACAGAACGCGGGGGTGCCTCTCGCGAAAAGCCCGCGAACACCTCGTCAGCCATGGGACCGTCGAGTCGGGGTATTGGTCGTGAGCATCGGGGCGACGTCTCCCGTATGGGAGGTCGGTTCGGCATGTCAGTGCGTTCATGAGGAGGATGCCTTCGATGGCGTTCCGAGGTCCGAAGGTGTGGCTGTGGCGGTGGCGGCGCAATCCGCTCAAGCGCCGCGCCGATGCGGTGGAGTCGTGGATCGTGCTCGGTGCCTGGCTGATCACCGTCCTGGCAGGCGTGCTGGCCGGTCTGACGGCGACCCGGTCCGTCGAACACGAACTGGCCCAGGAACGCGTCGAGTGGAAACCGGTGGTGGCACTGGTCACCCAGGACGCGCCCGGCCCCTCCCCGGCGAACTCCGGCAGAACGAACAGCGAGCTCGTCTGGGCGAAGGTCCGCTGGACGGCCGTGGACGGCTCCTCGCACACCGGCCAGATCCGTGTTCCCTCCGGCAGCGGCATCGGCACTCCGGTGACCATCTGGACCGACCCGCGGGGCCATCTGGTCACCAAGCCCGCCACCGCGTCCCAGGCCCAGCTGCGGGCGGCACTGATCGGCACCCTGCTGGGGATGGGCGCGGCGGCCGTCCCCTTCATCAGCGCGCGCGCCCTTCGGATCCGCCTGGAACGCCGGCGCATGGACCAGTGGGACGAGGAGTGGGCCCGTTTCGGACCGCTGTGGAGCCGCAAGACGGGCTGAGCGGGACGGGCTGCCCGCCCGGCATGGCATGAGCGCCCCTGGCACGCAGTTCGACGCGGGGGCCCTCGTCATGTCCGGCACTCCTCCCCGCCGCCCTCGGCGCGACCGCCCGCCACCACCTCCCGGCACACCCCCAACAACCGCTCGTCCGCCAGGACGTCCTGACTCCCATGCCCGCCGGCCCGCGCCAAATGCCGTCGCGGAGCGGCGAGTTCCGCCGCCACCAGGTCGTGCAGGGATGCCCCGGCGGCCCCCATGCCGACCAGGCAGGCGGCCACAGCGCCCCGTACACGCGGATGCCCGGGCCAAGCCGAGCGCAGCACCGGAAGCACCCTCTCCGCATCCCCGGTCACCCGCCACAGCGCCCGCGCCCCCGCGACCCGCTCCTCCGCACACTCCGCCTCCACCATCCGCGCCAGCCCGTCCGACGCGAGCCGCGCGGCCACGCCCATCCGCGCCAGCACGCCCGCCGCCACCCGGCGCCGCTGCCCGTCCGAACTCGCCAACTCCCGCAACAGGTAAGGCAGTACGGCCGACGCATCCCTCTCCACCGACCACAACGCACCCGCCGCGGCACCCGCGCACTCGGACTCCAACAGCCCTCGCAGCACCGGTACGACGCCCTCCGCCCCGGCCCCGAACGCATCGAGCGCCCGTACCGCCGACGCCATGACCCGCTGCCCGGACCGCACCCCGTCCGGCACCCCGCGCAACAGCCTCAGCACCTCCGGCACGGCCTCCCGGTCGGCGAGCGCGGTCAGTGCGGACAGCAGCGGTACGGCCCGGTCGGACGTCTCGGGGGAGTCGAGGGGCACACGGCCGAGCCGGTGCCGCAACGCCGGGGCGAGCGGTGCGGCGGAGCGGCCCAGGTGGACGACCACCCGCCCCAGGTCGTCGGGTACGACGGGCCGCGCGAGCACCTCGGCCAGGACCGGTGCCGCCCGTGGATCGCCGCTGCGGGCAAGGGCCTTGAGCGCGCCGCCCAGGGCCGGCGCCCCACGCTCCCAGCGCTCGGTCCACAGCTCGGGGCGCGCGAGCACCAGCGCGTGCAGGTGATCGGCGGCCGGCGCGGCCAGGTGAAAGAGTTCCCCCAACACCGACGACGCGGCATCGCGCAACCGGCCGTCCTCCGCGCCCAGTTGCTCACCGACCAGCGCGACGAGTGCCGAGTGGTCGGCCCGCCACTCGCGGAACAGTCCGGCCGACATCCACACTCCGTTGCACCGGTCGGTGGCGTCCGGTGCAGCCAACTGCCCTTCCAACAGGGCGATCCGCTCGGCCATCCGCCCGCCGAGCGCAGTGTGCAGCGTACGCACCAGATGCGCGCCCTCTTCGTCCGAGGGGCGAAGTCGCCGTAGGCGCCCGGCGAGCGTGTCCGGGCAGTCGATGTCGTCCCGCGCGCGGAGGTCCGACCGGCGATGCTCGGACCGCTCCCCGAGCAGGCCCACGACCGTCGGGACCAGGTCGGCGGGGAGCAGATCCGGTGCGCAGCCCGCGAGTTGACCGAGCGCGGCGAGCCGTAGCGCGGGGTCGTACGGCGGAGAACCGAGTGCCAGCAGGGTGTCCAGTGCCTCGGCGGCGTGGTCCGGGAACCGTCGTACGAACAGACCGAGGCTCTCGACGAGGGCGAGCAGAACCCGGTCGTCGCGCTCGACCGCGATCCGCTGCCGCAACAGGCCCAGCACGCGTGCGGGTTGGTCGAGGAACCGGACCAGCCCCTCGGCCGCGGCCCGGCGCACACCGGGGTTCCGGTCGCCGACGAGCACGACGAAGTCCTCGGCCCCCGCCCGTAAGGCGGCCTCGGCTGACCCGCGCCCTCGCCCGACGCCGACCAGAAGCTCCACCAGCTCGCCCCGCTCCGCGACCCCCTCCTCAGTGGCCAGCGCGAGCAGAAACGGAACGCAGGCGAGTGTCGAGTCGTACACCCTTCCCTCGTGGTGCACCGCGCCGTACATCCCGTCGAGGGCGCTCGCCCGCTCGACGGGGTCCGTGGAGGCCAGTCCCCTGAGCAGTGCGGGCACGTCCTCCGCACTGCCGTACGCATGGCGCAGCGAGGCCCAGTCGACCTCGTCGATCCCCGCGAACACGTTGCCCTCCCCAGACGAAGTGCCAACTGATCGCGAGTCTGCACCACGCCACTGACAACGAAGCGGAATCGGGAGGTGACCGAGGGTCAGTCCCCGTCGGGCAGGGCGCGGGAGAGGATCGCGCCGAGGTCCGCGGAGTCGGGGAGTGTGCCGAAGGCATGTCCCCAGTCGCCGCCAAGCCGGGTCGCGCAGAAGGCGTCGGCGACGGCGGGCGGGGCGTGTCGTACCAGGAGGGACGCCTGGAGGGCAAGCGCCATCTGCTCGACGAGGCGGCGCGCGCCCGTCTCCGTCGCCTCGCTCAACGCGCCCTTCAACCGGCTCACCGCCGCATCCAGGCGGGCGTCCGCGCCCCGTGCCAGGGCGAGTTCGGCGAACAGGGCCTCCGCCGGGCCGGGGTTCCGGCTCAACGCCCGTAGTACGTCGAGGGCGTTGACGTTCCCCGAGCCCTCCCAGATGGAGAGGAGGGGGGCCTCGCGGTAGTGGCGGGGCATGCCCGAGTCCTCGACGTAGCCGTTGCCGCCGAGGCACTCCAGGGCCTCCGCCGTGAAGGCCGGGCCGCGCTTGGTGACCCAGTACTTGCCCACGGCGGTGGCGATCCGGCGGAACGCGGACTCGGCATCGTCCCCGCGCACCGCACGATCCGCCGCGCCCGCCAGCCGCAGGGTGAGGGTGGTCGCGGCTTCGGACTCCAGCGCCAGATCGGCCAACACGTTGCGCATCAGCGGCTGTTCGAGCAGCCGCGCGCCGAACGCGCCGCGGTGGCGCACATGGTGGCCCGCCTCGACGAGAGTCTTGCGCATCAGCGTCGCCGACATCATCACGCAGTCCAGACGGGTGCAGTTGACCATCTCGATGATGGTCTTGACGCCCCGCCCCTCGGGTCCGACGAGCCACGCCACGGTCCCGTCGAACTCCGGCTCCGAGGACGCGTTGGACCGGTTGCCCAGCTTGTCCTTCAGACGCTGGATGCGGAACACGTTGCGGCTGCCGTCGGGCAGCACGCGGGGCACCAGGAAGCACGACAGTCCGCCCGGAGCCTGCGCCAGCACGAGGAACACGTCGCACATCGGCGCCGACGTGAACCACTTGTGCCCGCGCAGCGTGTACACCCCGGGTTCGGCGGTCGGGGTGGCCGCCGTCGTGTTCGTGCGGACGTCCGAGCCGCCCTGCTTCTCCGTCATCCCCATCCCGGCCAGCAGTCCGCGCTTTTCGGCCGGGACGCGCAGGCCCGGTTCGTACACCCGGCTGGTGAGCAACGGCTCGTAGACCGCGGCCAGTTCGGGCTGGGCGCGCAGCGCGGGAACGGCGGCGTAGGTCATCGACGTCGGGCATCCGTGCCCGGCCTCGGTGTGTCCCCACACCAACCCGCCTGCCGTACGGGCCACATGGGCACCCGGGCGCTCGTCCGCCCAGGGCGCGCCGGCCAACCCCTCGGCGACGGCGACGCCCATCAGCCGGTGCCAGCTCGGGTGGAACTCGACCTCGTCGATCCGGTTGCCGTACCGGTCGTGCGTGCGCAGCTCCGGCTCGTGCCGGTTCGCCAGCTCACCCCACTCCTGCGCCTCCGCGCTGCCAGCCGCCCGGCCGAGCCGCCGTACGTCCTCCTCGGCCCAGCCGGCGCCCTCCCGGCGCAGCCCCTCAAGCAGGGCCGTGTCCTCGGAGGCGTCGTACGGGGTCAGGGGCGGGGGCTGGTTGGTGACGTCGTGCGTGGCGTTCCGGGACTGCGGCGGTGTGTGCGCGAGTGTCTGGGCCATACGGGCAGTGTTGCACTATTGCTGCGATTGCATCAATGGTGTAACACCGGGAGTGGCGCGTAGAGTGCGAGGCCATGCGGATGAACGAGTCGGACGGGCCCGGTGAGGTGGAACTGCGCCCGCTGTCCGCGCGCTCGGTCGTCCTCAGCCTGCTGCTGGGCACGCACCCGCCCGAGCTGCCCGTACGGGATCTGCTGCGCGCCGTGGAGCCGCTCGGCGTGGCCGGCTCCACTCTGCGGGCCGCGCTCAGCCGGATGACCGCCGCCGGAGATCTGCGGAGCACGGACGCCGTCTACCGGCTCAGCGACCGGCTGCTGGAACGCCAGCGCCGCCAGGACATCGCCGTACACCCCGAAACCCGCCCCTGGGACGGCGACTGGGAGATGACCGTTGTCACAGCCACCGGCCGCGGTCCCGCCGAACGCGCCGAGCTGCGCGGCAGGTTGACCGCACTGCGGCTCGCGGAACTCCGCGAGGGAGTCTGGCTCCGCCCGGCCAATCTGCTACGGCCCCGACCTGACGAACTCGGCTCGGTCGCCCGGCACTTCATCACCCGGCCGGAGGAATCGGCCGGTCAACTGGCCGGGAACCTTTGGCCACTTGAGGCGTGGGCGAAAACGGCCGGGGCGCTGCTCGCCCGGATCGACGCCACCGCCGACCGCCCGGCCGACCGTTTCACCGTACTCGCCGCCGCTGTACGCCACTTGCTCGCCGACCCGGTCCTGCCCCCCGAACTCCTGCCCGCCGACTGGCCGGGCCCCGCCCTGCGCGCCGCATACACGCGCCACCGGCGGGAGTTGATCGCGGCCGTGCTGGGAAACCCGGCATAGGCCGTTTCGATCGCCGCATGTGGCTCCGCGAACAGAAGCTCAGAGCCTGGATCGGCTTCAACACAGCCGTGCGACCGCCGGGCCGAGTTCCGGGAGACGTTGGACCTGTTGCGTCGTTTCACCCACCGGCTCCGGCGAGAGATCGCCGGGTCGTAGTCCCCGTTCCCGGCTGCCGCGGCCCGGTCGGTGACCTTGCTGGTCGGCCCGCATGACGGCGGCGGCCGTGCGAAGCGCCGTGCGGGGGCGCTTCGTACGACCGCCGTCACCGCGGCGGGCTCACTTGTAGGTGATGTCCGAGGCCGCGTACTTGCAGTAAGTGCCGTCCGGGCCCGTGCCGTTGGTGGTCGGCTCCGCGCCCGTGTTGTTCCCGACGTACTTCTGGCAGGGAATCATCTTCTTGCTGGTGTCCCCGACGATCGTGATGGCCTTCAGGGTGGCGCTGTCGCCGTAGTTGGTGTTGATGCCGACGATCCGGCTGCCCTTGTAGGTCGCCTCGATGGTGTTGAGGTTGATCGTGCGCTTGTACTGCGTCTTGCAGTTGCCGCACGAGCGGACGAACGTACCGAAGGTCTGCGCGGCGAAGTCGGAGACGTTGAGGGTGCCGGCGCCGTTGAACTGGAAGACCTTGTCGCTGGCCTCCTTCGCGCCACCGCCGTTGACGGTGTACACGTTGGACGACGAGGATCCCAGGAAGGTCGCCGCGTCCTCGCCGACGTCCTCCCACCACACGTTCTGCAGCGTGCAGGCGCCCAGGCAGTGGATGCCGTCGGCGGCGGGGGAGCCGATGATGACGTTCTTGACGACGGCGCCCGGGGCCAGTTCCAGGATGGGACCCTGGTCCTCGTCCTGGCTGCCCGTGCCCAGGTCGCCGCTGCCGTACAGGCGCAGCATCCCGTAGTCCTTGGTGCCCGAGACCGAGATGGTGGAGGTGACGGCCTGGCTGCCGCTCGCGGTGGGCCAGGTGGCGGCACTGGCGGGCGAGAGCGCACCGGATGCCATGATCATGCCAAGTGAAAGGCCGAAGGCCGTCGCCGCTCCGGTGAGCACGCGTGGCCGTAGGGAAGAAGTCATGTCCCGATTCCTTCTCCGAAGTGGGGGAGTGGTCAGAGCTTTCCGGTGCCCGCGCCGGCGGTCACCGAGGCGACGACGGTCGAGGCGGGCTCGGCGGTGTAGCTGTACGGCGGGCTGGTGAACGTGCCGACCTGCGAGATCTCGGTGGCGGCTCCGCCGAGGTCGTTGCCGCTGAGGTTGGCGTAGCCGTCCGCGTCGCTGTCCCGGTTGGTGGTGACGGCGACCCCCGTGTCGCGGAAGACGTTGTTCTGGACGAACATCTGGGCGCCCATGCGCGAGTGCACGGCGGTCTCGGCGCCGACGACGTAGTTGTCGTAGAAGTGCCCGGTACCGAAACGCAGGCTGGGGATACGGGAGTTGACCTGGTCGAACCAGTTGTGGTGGTACGTCACCCGCAGATGTCCGGTGTCCTCGCTCGCGTTGTTGTCGCTGTGGCCGACGAGCGAGCCCTTGTAGTGGTTCTTGAAGGTGTTCCAGGAGACGGTGACGTAGTCGGAGGCGTGCGTGATGTCGAGCAGGCCGTCGTAGTAGTCCTTGTCGTGGTCGAGGTCGGACGAGAAGGCGTTGTGGTCGATCCACACCTTCGTCGACGCCTGCACGGTGATGCCGTCGGCGGGTGCGACCGGCTTGCTGATGTTCAGGTTGCGCACGACGACGTTCGTCACCTTCTTCAGGCGCAGCCCGCCACCGGTGAACCCGGACGCCGAACCGACGCCCAGGACCGTCGTGTTGGACCCGATGTCCACCTGACCGCTCAGCGGGATCAGGCCGTTGACCTTCACCACCTTCGAACTGCTGCCGGTTACCGCCGACTTGAAGGCGTCCAGCGTCGACACCGTGACCGCCGCGGCGCTGCCGCCACCGGTCGTCCCGGCGCCGAAGCCGACCGGTGAGGTGTCGGCCGCGGAGGCGGAGTGGGGGAGCGCGAGCACGGCGGTCGCGGCGAGCGCGACCGCCGTCATGGCTGATCTTCGAGTACGCATGCGGGTGCGTCCCTTCGGAAGGGCATGGGTGATCGGATACGTGAACGATGTACGCCGTGAAGGACCGCGCGGTCACACTTCTGAACGGAACGTAGAGTGCAAGCGCTTTCTAGTCAACGCTCCGCGCGAAACTATTCGGAGCGTGGGAGCGCTTCCATGGGGCTCATGTCCATGTCACGATGCCGATTGTTCTCCCCAGCCGTTCTCCCCCGGCTGTTCTCCCTGACGTTCTTCCCGAACGACGCCGCACGAGCCGCACGAGCCGCGATCAGGAAGGGACGATGACGTGCGCCCCACAGCCGCCGACAACACCCCCAAGTCCGCCGGAAAACCGCCCCGTTCGGTGCTCGTCGCCCTCTTCGGGGCGCTGGTGCCGCTGCTCGCGGCCCTGACTCTCCTGGCGCCTCCGGCCGACGCCCGCACCGAGGCCGTACCCACCGCGACCCTCACCGAGGTCACCGGCTTCGGCGCCAACCCCAGCAACCTCCAGATGTACGTGTACGTCCCGGCCGCCGTCACCGCCCACCCGGCGGTCGTGGTGGCGGTGCACTACTGCGGGGGATCGGGGCCCGCGATGTACTCCGGCACCGAATACGCCTCGCTGGCCGACCGGTTGGGGTTCATCGTCGTCTACCCGTCGGTCACCCGGGCCAGCAAGTGCTTCGACGTCTCCTCGCCCCAGGCCCTGCACCGCGACGGAGGCAGCGACCCGGTCGGCATCAAGTCGATGGTCGACTGGGTGAAGAGCACCTACTCCGCCGACCCGGGCCGCGTCTTCGCCCTGGGTATTTCCTCCGGCGCGATGATGACGAACGTCCTGCTCGGCGACTACCCCGACGTGTTCGCGGCCGGCGCCGCCTTCGCAGGCGTGCCGTTCGGCTGCTTCGCCACCACCGACGGCTCCGAATGGAACACCGCCTGCGCCAACGGCACCGTCATCCAAACCCCGCAGCAATGGGGCGACTTGGTGCGCGGCGCCGACCCCGGCTACACCGGCCCCCGCCCCCGGATGCAGCTGTGGCACGGCACCGCCGACGAGACGCTGCGCTACCTCAACTTCGGCGAGGAGATCAAACAGTGGACGAACGTGCTGGGCGTCGGTCAGACCCCGGCCGTCACCGACTCCCGGCCACCGGCTGGACCCGCACCCGCTACGGCGCCACCGGTGACCAGGCCCCCGTCGAGGCGATCAGTCTCCAGGGCGTCACCCACAACCTCTACGCCTACGGCATGGGCGCCCGCGTCCTCACCTTCTTCGGTCTCTCCGGCGGCGGCACCACGCCCCCGCCCTCGACCGGCCCCTGCAAGGTGACGGTCACGACCAGCGCATGGAACACCGGCCTCACCGCCTCCGTGACGATCACGAACACCGGCACGAGCACGCTCAACGGCTGGCAACTCGGCTTCACCCTGCCCGCCGGCCAGACCATCACCAACGGCTGGGGCGCCACCTACACACCGGCCTCCGGCGCGGTGACGGCCACCAACGTGTCGTACGACGGCACGATCGCCCCGAACGCGAGCGTGACCATCGGCTACCAGGCGAACCACACCGGCAACACCGCCGCGCCCACCGCCTACACACTCAACGGGACCGCCTGCACGGTCGGTTGACCCGCGCCCTGTGCCCCATTGCCCCCAACTCCCGCCCGAGGAAGGTGGATTCCGTGCACCCCACGAGACGGACCGCGATCGTCACCGCGACCTCGGTGCTGTCGGCCCCCAACTCGGCTCGTGTCGAGGGCAGTTCGACCCGCCCCGGCTCGCACTGGGTGAACACCTGGACTGCGATGCCCCAGCTCACCGAGCCCGGGAACCTGCCGCCCGCACCCTTCACCGGGACCAGATCGGTCCTGGTCGACACCACCGTGCGACAGACCCTCCGCGTCACCACGGGAGGCCGGACCCTGCGTCTGCGCTTCTCCAACGCCTACGGCGACACCCCGCTGCCGCTCACCGCGGTGACGGTGGCGCTCCCGCTCGACGGCAGGGCGGGTGCGAGCGCGATCGTGCCCGGCAGCGGCAGACCGGTCACCTTCGCCGGGCGAGCGTCGGCGACCGTCCCGGTCGGTGCCCAACTGGTCTCGGATCCCGTGGACCTGGACCTGCCCGCCGCATCCGTCCTGACCGTGACGGCCTACCTGGCGACGGGCCAGCCCTCACTCGCGCTCACCTCGCACCCGGGCTCGCGCACGACGTCGTACCTCCAGCTCGGAGACCACGCCCAGGACGAGGACCTGCCCGGTGCGACCCCGGTCGACCACTGGTATCTGCTGAGCGACGTCGAGGTGCTCGCCCCGCGCACCACCACGGCCGTGGCGATCCTGGGCGACTCGCTCACCGACGGCCGCGGCTCCACGACCAACGCCAACGACCGCTGGCCCGACCAGCTCTACGACCGCCTCCGGGCCCACCCAGCGACGGCCGCCGTGGCGATCCTGAACCAGGCGGCGGGCGGAAACCGGGTCCTCAACGACGGCCTCGGCCCCAACGTCCTCGCCCGTCTGGACCGGGACGTCCTCTCCCGCAGTGGAGTCACCCGCCTCGTCGTCTTCGAGGGCGTCAACGACATCGGCACCGCCGACCCGACCCCGGCCGCCCAACACCAGGTGACCGAGGACCTGTTGGCGGCCTACGACCAGATCGTCGTCCGCGCCCACGCCCAGGGCATCCGCGTCTACGGCGCGACCCTGCTCCCCTTCGGCGGCAACACCTACGACGACCCGGCGGGTGAACGCGAGCTCTCCCGCCGGGCGGTCAACACCTGGATCCGGACGGGCGGACACTTCGACGCGGTGCTCGACTTCGACCGTGCCGTACGCGATCCGGCCGATCCGCGCCGCCTGTTGGAGTCCCTTCAGGTGGGCGACTGGCTGCATCTCAATCCTGCGGGGTACGGCGTGCTGGCCGCGACGGTCCCCGTCGGCCTGCTGCGTTAGACGACCGGCTCCTTCGCGGCGGCGGGGGACGCGGCCGAACTGCCCTTCACCGAAAGGTGGTTGAAGACCAGGTTCAGCACGATCGCCGTCAGACAGCCCGCGCTGATACCGCTGTTCATCACCGTCTGGAACCAGTCCGGGAACTGCGCGTACACCGTCGGCACACCGACCGGCAGCATGCCCACGGCCACCGAGACGGCGACGACGGTGAGGTTGTGGTTGTCCTTGAAGTCGACCTGGGCCAGGGTGCGGATGCCGCTCGCGGCGACCGTGCCGAACATGACCAGACCCGCGCCGCCGAGCACCGGTGCCGGTATCGCCGCGACGACCGCGCCCAGTTTGGGCAGCAGACCGAGGACGACGAGGATGCCGCCGGCGACGGCGACGACCCAGCGGCTGCGCACCCGGGTCATGCCGACGAGGCCGACGTTCTGGGCGTACGCCGTGTAGGGGAAGGTGTTGAAGATCCCGCCGAGGACGGTGGAGAGACCGTCGGCGCGCAGACCGTCCGCGAGGGAGCGCGGCTCGATCCTGCGGTCGGTCATCTCGCCCACCGCGATCAGGTCACCGGTCGTCTCGGTCATCGTCACCAGCGCCACCACCAGCATCGACACGATCGCCGAGGCGTGGAAGGTGGGCGTGCCGA
Source organism: Streptomyces sp. NPDC001100 (assembly GCF_053598575.1). NCBI lineage: Bacteria > Bacillati > Actinomycetota > Actinomycetes > Kitasatosporales > Streptomycetaceae > Streptomyces > Streptomyces sp. NPDC001100. The sequence goes on along the minus strand of NZ_JBSFKO010000009.1, from coordinate 53,494 downwards.
AGTGGAACGGGGTGCTGATGCCGACCCAGTCGGCGTCCCCGACCCCGCTGAAGTCCGTGAACCCGAACACCACCGCGGCCACCAGCCCCACGGCCATGCCGATCAGCACCGCGATCCGGCTCAGGAACGCGGGCGCGAACCGCTGCACACCCAGCACGACCACGAGGACGAAGGCCGCGAGCGCCAGGTTCTTCGGCTCACCGAAGTCCTTCGAACCCTGGCCGCCCGCCGCCCAGTTGCCCGCCGCCGGCAGCAGCGACAGACCGATGATGAGGATCACGGTGCCGGTCACGAGCGGCGGGAAGAAGCGCAGCAGCTTGCCGAAGACGGGTGCCAGGAGCGCGATGGCGAGCCCGGCGACGATCACGGAACCGTAGATCGCGGGCAGTCCGCCGCCCGTCGTACCGATCAGCACCATCGGCGACACGGCCGCGAACGTACAGCCCTGCATGATCGGCAGCCGTACCCCGAACCGCCAGAAGCCGATGCACTGGATGAGCGTCGCGATACCGCACACCAGCAGGTCGGCGGTGATCAGATACGCCAGATCCGCGGCCGACAGCTTCATCGCCCCGCCGACGATCAGCGGAACCGCGACCGCACCCGCGTACATCGCGAGCACGTGCTGCAGCCCGAAGGCGGCCAACTGCCGTACGGGTGGGACTTCGTCGACGGGATGCACGGGTGTGGTCGTTGCCATGGGCACTCCTGAGCGGCGGAGGGGGCGGGGGACGGGGAGGGGGAGAAACATGTGGACAGCACGAGACCGTAAGCGCCTTGAACAGTTTGTTGATTTCTGAGGTGTTGCCGCCGTGTGTCATGCCCATCCGTTATGCGCGCGACGCACGCACCGCTTCCCGAAGGGCCTCCCAGCCAGGCAGTTTCACCACACCGCCCCGCCCGAGCGAGGCCCCCAGCTCCGCCTCGGCCCGCTCGATGGCCTCCCACCCGGCCCACTCGACCGGCTCGATCCCCTCGGCGCGCAGCACGGTGAGCGGGTCCTCGGACGTTTCAAGCCGTACGAGTGTGGAGGCGTCCTCCAGCAGGGACGTCACCGTCTCCTTGGCGTCCGGGCGGTTGGTGCCGATGACGCCCGTGGGACCCCGCTTGATCCAGCCGGCCACGTACTCACCCGGTGCGGCCGTCCCCTCGTGCAGGACGCGGCCCGCCCGGTGCGGCACGACACCGAGCTCGGCGTCGAACGGCAGCCCGTCCAGCGGCACCCCGCGATAGCCCACCGAACGCAGCACCAACTGCGCCTCGATGTCCACCGGTTGACCTGTGCCCCGCACGCCGCCGTGCCCGTCCGGCGCGGTCCGCTCGAAGCGCACCGCGCCCACCCGCCCCGCGTCCGCGAGGAGTTCGACGGGGCGGAGGAAGAAGCGGAGATGGATACGGCGGGCGGCTCCCGAGGGAGGCAGGGCCGCCCAGGTGCGCAGCGTCTCCACGTTGCGGCGTTGCGCGGCGGGCAGGGCTGAGGGGTCCAGGGAGTCCGGGTCGAGCGCCAACTCGGCCGGATGCACCGTCACTTCGGTGTCCGGCAGACCGCCCAGCTCGCGCAGCTCCTTGGTGGTGAAGCGGGCCTGCGAGGGACCGCGCCGGCCCACCATGTGGATGTCCGTCACCCCGCTCGCGGCCAGTGCGGTGAGCGCCGCCTGCGGGATGTCGGTGCGGCTCAGCTCGACAGCACCGCGCGCCAGCATCCGCGCGACGTCCACCGCGACATTGCCCACGCCGATGACGACGGCCGAGCGCGCGCCGAGCACGAAACCGTCGCCGGTGGAGTCCGGGTGGGCGCTGTACCAGGACACGAACTCGGTGGCCGACCAGCTGCCCGGCAGCTCCTCGCCCGGAATCCCCAGGTGACGGTCGGTCGCCGCGCCCACGCAGTACACGACCGCGTCGTACAGCTCCCGCAGCCGCGCGACCGGCAGTCCGCCGGGTCCCACCGGCACCCCGCCGAGGAACCGCACCCGCTCGTGCTCCAGCACCGTCCGCAGGTTGTTCTGCAGCGACTTGATCTTCTCGTGGTCCGGCGCCACGCCGTAGCGCACCAGGCCGTACGGGCACGGGAGCCGGTCCAGGACGTCGACCAGCACCCCGGGCTCCCGCTGTACCAGGCTCTGGGCGGTGTAGACCCCGCTCGGCCCGGAACCGACGACGGCGACACGCAGCACGGCGGAACTCCTCACCCGTCGGACACACAGGAGATCGGCGAATCGTCAGACCGCTGGCAACTCCAGGGTCCCACCACCGGGGCTCCGCTGACAGGGTGCCGTGCGGACCCGTACACGACGGGGGCGCGCGTGTCCGTTCGTATGGAATGTGATCATGCGGTTACGTTGCGTATGTGCTAGAAGCATCCTTTGTTAATCTTTCCGATCGCTGCCCGGAGGACGGTGCGGTGTCCGTGTGGCCCGCGTGGGAAGTGCAGGAGCGCGACGGTGCCACCTCGTGGTTCCACGTCCGGCTCGCCTTCACCGACGGCGCCCGGGTCGACGCCCTCGCCGTGGTCTCCGGCCAGGGCGTCTCCGTCGAGGACGTGCGCGCCCAACCGGCCCTGTCCCTCGACGACTTGACGGTACTGGCCGACTGGATCGAGGGACCGCTCTTCGAGGCCTGCGGCCTGGAGCCGGGGCCCGTGTACGAAGGGGAGGAGGGAGTTGAACCCGATGGAGCGCGCCGGGCCCGGCCGCCGTGGCCGCGCGGCATCGAGGGGCGGTGGCTGGTCGCCCAGGAATACCGCGCCGCCCAGGAGGAGGGGGTCGATCCCGTCCTGGCGGTGATGTGCGCGACGGGACACAGCCGGCGCCGCTCTCTCCGGCTCATCTCGCAGGCGCGCGACGCGGGATACCTGACGCCTCGTCATGCGAGGCGCTGAGCGGGATGGTTGGTGCGGTCTAGGTGGCGGAGGGCTCGGTGGGGTGGTCGTCGGCCGGCTGGTCGTCCGTCGCGAAGAAACGTGAGAGGTCCGTGTCGGCCGCCGCGCGCGGTGTGCCGTCGTCGGGCGGAATCCCCAACTCCCAGTCGAGTCCGTACCGTTGGAACAACTCGGTACGCAGCACCGGTATCGGCATCGGTACCCCGGGCACGAGCGCAGCATAGACCGCGCCCATGAGGAGAGCCCGCAGCATCGGGTAGTCGGACGGGGTGCTCCCCGATCCGTACCGCGCGATCGTCTCCCCGAGCAGCTCGGCCAGGCGCCGCTGCTCCGGGCACTGCACGAAGCCCTCGCCCTGGAGCAGCCCCGCCATGTGCTGGCGCATCAGCACGGGCCGGTCGTGCGCGAGGCCCAGAATCGCGTCGATCGCCCGCGCCATGCGCTCCGGTCCGTCCGTGGTGCACGGCTCGCGCTCCAGCGCCTCCTCCAGCGTGCGGTGCATCAACCGGTGCACGGCGGACTGCACCAACTGGCGTTTTCCGGGGAAGTAGTACGACACCAGCCCACGCGCCGAGCCGGCCCGGTCCGCGATGTCGCCCAAGGTCGTGGCCTCGAAGCCGCGCTCGCTGACCAGTTCGACCGCCGCCTGCAGGAGCCGCTCCCGGGAACGCCGTCGCAACTCTTCATTGACCGAGGCGCTTCGCGGGGACATGCTGTAACTCCTGCGTTGACTGGCTATCAGCCAACTATACTCAGGACGTACGGGTCCCCGTCACGAGGGCCCGTCGAATGCTGCCGTCCGTCTGGGGCGACGCGGGGGATCGTCTCAGGCGGGCGGCTCCTTTTCACCCCAATGGTTACCTTGGGCGACCTTTGGTCCGGCGTCCGGCGCCGCCTTCTCGCACATCTGTCGCACGGCACGTGATCCGTCCCTAGAGTGGGCACCGGTGACGAGCCGAGGAGGCGCACGGGTATGGACCAGGACCAGCAGATTTTCGCGCGGATCAACGAGATGGTCGACGACGAGCGCAAGCTCCGGGAGGCCCTCGCCTCCGGCACGATCGACAGCACCACGGAGCACCAGCGCCTCGGCCGGCTGGAACGCGAACTCGACCAGTGCTGGGACCTGTTGAGGCAGCGCCGCGCCAAGGTGGAGTTCGGCGAGAACCCGGACGAGGCACGGGTGCGTCCCGAGTCCGAGGTGGAGGGGTATCAGGGGTGACTTCGGGGGCGGGGGTGGCTCCTGGGCTTGTGGAGCCGCCCCCGGCTCAGCCCTGACCGACCATGTCGAGCACGGGGCGCAGGGCGTCCGGTCGTTCGGTCACCGGGCGGTGGTCCACGAAGTGCACCCCGCAGCCCAGGGCCGCCGCCCCACTGTCCGAGTGCCGCTCGTCGCCGACCATCAGCACGTCCTTCGGGTCGGCCCCGAGCGCCTCGCAGGCGACCGCGAACAGCCGCGGGTCCGGCTTCTGGATGCCGTGTTCGTACGACAGCGCGTACGTGTCCACGTAGATGTCGAGGCCGTGCTCCCGGAACACCGGCCGCAGATCCCAGCCGATGTTGCTCACCACCCCCACCGGGATGCCACGCTCGCGCAGGGTCCGCAGTACGAATTCCGTGTCCGGGTACGGAGTCCAGGCGGCCGGCGTCATGTGCCGGTCGTACAGCGCGTCGTGCAACGCCGGGTCGGGGAGCGGGACTTGGCGGGAGACGCCGGTGAACGCGGCCCGGTGCTGTTCCGCACTCCGGTCCCGGACCGCCCACATCTCGTCGAACTCCGCCGGCAGCCGCTCCGGTCGCGCGCCACCCGGCTGCGCCCCGGCCGACTCCAGCGCCCGCGCCGCCTCGGCCAACTCCGGTTCGGGCAGCGCGACCCCGGTCTCCCGCAGTACGGCACGCAGCCAGGACTCGGTGGACTCGATACGGAAGAGGGTTCCGGAGAAGTCGAAGAGGACGGCATTCATGCGGTGATCTTACTCAGCCACTCACTCACCCCCACCGCCGTTCGTACACCCCGACAGCCACCGCCACCACGAACGCACCGAGCACCCAGCCGCCCAACACGTCCGACGGCCAGTGCACGCCGAGCCACACACGGGTCAGCCCCACGCCCACCACGGAGATCACGGCCAGAGCCATGGCCGTACGCCACACAGCACGTCTGGCGTCGTAACGGTGGAGCAGCCACAGCAGGAGGCCGCAGACCACCGTGGCCGTCATGGCGTGGCCCGAGGGGAAGGCCGCGTAGTGGGCGGAGTCGACGGGGTCGGGCCACACCGGGCGGGGGCGGTCGACCAGGGCCTTCAGGGTCTGCTGCAGCACTGTGCCGAGCGCACATGTGGCCGCCAGCCAGAGTGCCGTCCACCACGCGGAACGCCGCCACACCAGCCACACCATGGTCGCCGCGCATACGAGGCGCAGGGTGAGCGGGTCCCAGACCCAGTCCGTCAGGATGCGGCACATCTGCGTCACTCCGCGGTCCTCGACCGCCCAACGGTGCGTCCTTTCGGCGATCCGGACGTCGAGGTCGATCAGCGGACCCCACTCGACGGCGACCAGGGTGAGGAGCAGCGCGGAACACAGGGCCAGAGTCGGGGCCAGGACGACGCTGGTGTGCCGCTGAGCGGGGTGGGACGGACGGTGCATGGAACGATCCTCACCGATCTGTGCCGTTCCATGCCGGTCCACGTCGACCTCAGCCGAGCGCCCGCAGCCCCGGTACGAACGCCACCAGCACCGGAATCACGGGCACCAGCGCCGCCGTGGCGGTCAGCCCCAGACGGCGTGTCGTCGTGAGCCGGTCCTGGGGTGTGAGCAACCGGTGCACGCGCTGCGGGACATGGGCATGCGGGGTCGGACACGGCCCGAACACCCCACGGTCCTCGTTGAGTTCGACGAGTGCGAGCGCGGTGGTGAGGCGGCCGAAGCGGCGGGACGCCATGTCGTCGGCGGAGAGTTCGACCAGGCGGTGCATCTCGTCGCGGAACGCCGCGAACACCGGAACCTGCGGGAACCCGGTCGCGAGCGCGGCCGAACAGTGCAGCAGCCAGTCGTGCCGAGCCTGTGCGTGTCCCTGTTCGTGGGCGAGCAGGGAGTCCAACTGCCGCCCCTTGAGCCGGCGCAACGCGGCTGTGGTGATGACCAGTTGAGGTGCGGGACCGGACATCCACCACGCGTCCGGCCGCTCGCCCTCCAGCACGACCAGGGGCTCGGCGCCCGGCTCCTCGCCGGGCAACAGCGGTGCGCGCACGAGGAGTTCGGCCCTTCGTCGCCGACGCCGCGACCGGGCCCGCAGGACCTCACGGACCAGCATGGCCACCGTCCATGCGCCGCCGCACGCGAGGGCCACCGCGGTCGCCGCCGCCCAAGGCCCGGTCGTCACAAGGGGATAGGCGTCCAGAACGGCGTGCGGGGCGTTGGCGAAGACGTGGCCGCGCACCGCCTGCCAAGCGGCGGCGGCACTGAGCGTCATCGACAGGGCGCAGCACAGGAGGACGGCCGCCACGACGCACTGCCACACCCACAGCGCGAGCACCGGCTCATGGTCCGGCCAGTCGGCCCGGGCGAGCAGCCGTGGGGCGACGACGGCGGCCAGGGCGCCGAGCAGCAACAGTGCCGCGGGGACCATCATGGGAGCACCCTATGAGCGCCGCGGTGATCAGGGGTACGGCTTGTTACGGCAAAGTGACGCAGACCACGATTTCGTACAGTGCGCGGATCTCCGGCGCACTGGGCCCTCGGGTCCCCGGGCCCTCAGAGCGTCAACAGCATCGCGACCATGGCGATCCCCATCGACAGCCGGCACGCCCGGGCCAACTCCGGTCGGTCGCCCCACCCGACGCCCCGGGCAACGTCTCCGCCTCCGCCGACGGCCGCGCCGGTGACGGGCACCAGCCGTATGCCCGACAGCAGCACGTATCCCACGAAGTAGAGGAGCAGCACGCCTGTCACGAGCGGGACTCCGGAGCCTTCGTGCTCATGGTGGTGCGCGGGGGAGGTGCCCATCACGAGCGCCATGTAGACCATGGCGGCGGTGCCCAGCAGATGGTGCACATGATGCGGGCTTCTGCGCGCGGTCCACAGGGCGCGCAGCGCCGCCGCGCCGAAGACCGCCGCGTACCCGGGCCAGGCCCACGACGGCGGTGTGAACACCGCGGCGGGCACGGCCATCGCGGCCGTCCCGAAGCCCATCAGGGCCTCGCCGCCCGCGGCCCGCCGCTGTTCCTCGACGGGGCTGCGCATCCGCAGCAGGCAGTAGGCCCCGGTCGCCGCACACAGCGCGACCAGCAGCCAGCCGGGCGAAGCCGGTCCGTGCACGCGCATCCCCCCGTTCCGCCCTGACTCTCACTCTTCGTAGACGGTCGGTCACAGGTTGCCCGTGCCGCACGGGGCGCAATCGAGCGCAACGGTGTACATGGGGAGCACTCGGCGGAGTGCGGCAGGTCGGAGGCGTGTTCGCGCAACTAATTCACAAGTAAAACACCTGCTAAACTTGTTTTCCATGAGCAGTGCGACCCCCGCCCCACGGGCACCCCGAGTCCGACGCCTTCCGCTCGCCGGTGTGCTGCGCCTCGGCCGGCCCTCCGACATCTGGTTCAAGCCCGCGCTCAGCGTGGTCGCCTCGGTCGCCCCGCCCAACCTGACCCTGCTCGCCCTGGGCCGCCTCGACCTGGCGATGTACACGATGGCCGGCTCCCTGTGCGCGCTCTACGCCCACAACAAGCCCTACGCCGCCCGGGCCCGCGCCCTGTGCCTGGTGGTGCTCGGGATGATCGGCGGTCTCGCCGTCGCACTGGTCACCGCGGCCCTCACGACGAACGCCGTTGTGCTGGTCACGGTCGGCGCCGCCCTGGCCGCCGTACAGAAGGGACTGTGCGACGCGACCCGGATCGGCCCGCCCGGCAACGTCGTCCTCACCTTCATCAGCTCCGCCTCGCTCTTCGCACCGCAGACGCTCGCCCAGATCCCCGGCCACCTCGCGCTCGCCGCCGCGGCGGGCGTCTGGGCGTGGCTCGTGGGCATGGCACCCGGCCTGGTCCGGCCCCACGGCCCGGAGCGCCGCGCCACGGCCCAGGCGCTGGACGCCGCCGCCGTGTACGCGGCCACCCACGGCACCGGCGACCGCCACGGCACCGGCGACGGCCACGCACGCGCGCGTGCCGCCACGGCGGCGGCCGTCCAGGCGGCCTGGCAGTCCCTGCTCGCCACGGGTGCCCGCACCGAGCCCCGCCGCGCTCTCGAACGCCTCGTCGTCCGCGCCGAGGTCGCCCTCGCCGCGCCCGCGGACGCCGACCCGGAGTCGCTGCGCACCTGGGCCCGCGAACTGCGCGGCAGGGGACCGGTCCCGCGGACCGACGCCCCGGTGGACGCCGTAGCCGAACTGCTCGGAGTGGACGCCGAACTCGGCGCCCCTGCGCGCCCGTTGTGGACCAGGCTCGGCCCGCTCGCGCCCGTCGTGCTGCGTACGGCGACCGGCTGCGCCCTCGCCGGCTACGTCTCGCTGGCCCTCGGTGTCGGCCGCCCCTACTGGGCCCTGGTCACCGCCGCCTCCCTCTACCAGGCCAACCTCGCCCTCACCTGGAGCCGGGGAGTGCAGCGGATCGTCGGGAACCTCGTGGGCGTGCTCGTCTTCGCCGGGGTGGCGCCGCTCGCGCACGCGCATCCGGCGGCACTGGTGCTGTGCTGCCTCGCGTTCAACTTCGGCGCCGAGGCGCTGATCGGCCGCAACTACTGGCTCGGAAGCGTCTGTGTGACTCCGATGGCACTGCTCATCACCGAGTTCGCCCGGACCCAGCAGCCCGGGGAGCTGATCACCGAGCGGGTCGTGGACACCCTTGTCGGCGCTCTGGTCGGCCTCGTGGCCGCGGCCGTCGTCACCAACCGCCGTGCGACCGACCGAATCGAGGAGGCGCTCACCACGGTCGAAGGAGCGCGCGAGCAGGCCGCGCGCCTCCTGACCGAGTCCGCTCCCGCTCCCGGAGCCCTGGATTCCGCGCATCGCGCGCTCGCCGCCGCGCTGGTCGAACTGCGGGCCACCGTCGACGCCGCGTCCGGCGAGTGGTGGCAGCGCGCACTGCCCCAGGAGCGGGTCGTGCTCGCCGAACAGTCCGGACACCGTACGCTCGCCGCGACGGTACGACGCCGGGGACCGCACCCCCGGTCGACCGCGGATCGGCGCACGGGCAGGAAGACGGAGGGCGTACGGGGATGACGTCAAGGAACGGACGGCCGGCGGACGGAAACGGCGCGACCCGCTCAGCCGCTCCGGGCGCGGCCCACCACGACACGGTCGCCGCCGTCGTCGGGCAGTGGCAGGCCGTGCACCCCGGTCTCGACACCGGGCCGATGGAGATCATCGGCCGCATCAACCGGTGTGCCGCCCTGCTCCAGCAGGCCGAGGACGCGCCGCTGCGCCGGGCCGGGCTCAGCCGCCCCGAGTTCGACCTGCTCGGCGCGCTCCGCCGCACCGGGCACGAGCTGACGCCGAGCGAGCTGACCCGGGAGACCTTCTCCTCGGGGGCCGCCGTCACCAAGCGCCTCAAGCAGCTGACCGAACGCGGACTGGTCGAGCGGCGCGGCGACACCCGCGACCGCCGTGTCGCGCACGTCCGTCTGACGGACACCGGCCGCGAACTCGTCGACGCGATCCTGCCCGAGCAGCTCGCCTACGAGACCACCGTGCTCGCCGGTCTCGACACCCCCGGCCAGGGCGAACTCGCCACACTGCTCGGAGAGTTGCTGGTCCAGCTGGAAGGCCGGCTGGGCGTCCTGCGCGTCTGAAGCCGCCGCAGGTGGGTGGCGGCGGACCGTTGACGTGAGGCGCGTGATCTCCCTACGTTCGACCAGGTCGGTTCGGGACGCCGACTGTCGTACGACATGTCGAACAAGGGATTGATGCCGTGGCAGCCGAAGCCTCCGCCGCCCCCACCTCCGGGAAGCTCACCGTCGACCTCGGCACCGACACGGGCCCCTTCCACGGAGGCGCGAGCGGCACGCTCTACGGCCTCTACGGCGACGGCGTCCCCAGCCGCAACGTCGTCGAGGGCATGTACGTCCGCACGGTCGCCACCAAGGCCCAGGACGGCACCCAGCACCCGGGCGCCGACGCCCTGGAGATGCTGCGCCCCTTCGTCGAGGCGGGCGGCAAGGACGTCTACGTCTACCTGACCGACATCTATCGCGGTTTCCCCTACGAATGGCCCGGCGCCACCGGCCCCGAGCGCCTCGCCGACTTCACAGCACGCGTCCGCAGGCACGTCGAACAGGTCCTGGCGCTCGGCGAGTACCGCTCCCATGTCGTGTACGTCCCGTTCAACGAGCCCGAGGGCAACATGTTCGGCACGGGGGAGTGGAGCTACGACGGGACATCCTGGCGCACCGACCCGCGCGCCTACTTCGCCGCCTGGCGGGACATCCACCGCCTGATCAAGGACCTCGACCCCGACGCCCGCATCGCCGGCCCCAACACGTGCGAACTGTACGACGAGGTCAAGGGCTTCCTGGAGTTCGCGGCGGCCGAGGGCGTCCTGCCCGACATCGTCACCTGGCACGAGCTGTCCTCGCCGGACGAGATCCGCACGAACGTCGCCAAGTACCGTGCCATGGAGAGGGAGTTGGGCATCGGACCGCTCCCCGTCAACATCAACGAGTACGCCCACAACTACCACTTGTCCGTCCCGGGGCAGATGATCCAGTGGATCGCCGCGATCGAGGAGTCCAAGGTCGACGCCGACATGGCGTACTGGAACATCGACGGCAACCTCAACGACTCGGCGGTCGAGGCCAACAAGGGCAACGGACAGTGGTGGCTGTTCAACGCCTACGGCCAGTTCACGGGCCACACCGTCCAGGTCGCCGCGCCTCACCCGAACGTGCAGTACACGCTCCAGGGCGTCGCCGCGCTCGACCGGGACAAGCGGCAGGCGCGGGTCCTGTGCGGCGGCGCGGGCGGTTCGGCGGACGTCGTGTTCGAGCACGTCGACCCCGATGTCTTCGGTACGACCGTCCATGCGCGGCTCCTGGAGATCCCCTGGACGGGGCAGGTCGGCGCCTCCGCGCAGCCGTTGCGGCTCGCCGACAGTGAACTCCACGTCGTGGAGGGGAAAGTGACGCTCCGTCTGACGGACATGGAGGAGATGTCCGCGTACCAGGTGATCCTCTCCCCGGGCGGCGAAGGGGCCGTGGCGCTGCCGCCCTCGGTGGGTTGGCGGCGGACGTACCAGGCCGAGGACGCGACCTACCTCGGTGGCGGGCGTTCCCTGAACGGGCCCGAGGGGTCCCCGTCCGACGTCGACAAGTTCGCCACGTCGACCGGCCACCACGTGGGCGGACTCCGCACCGGCTCCGACGGCGTGCTCGCCTTCTCCGTCGAGGTCCCGCAGGACGGGACGTACGACGTGAGCGTCTTCGCCAACTCCTACAACCTGGCCGACGCGGTGCGGGAGCAGGGACCCACCAACGTCTTCCTCCGCGTCGACGGCCGCCGGCCGCGAGAACTCAGGCTGCCGCTCGGCTACAAGTGGGCGGTGTGGGGGCACACCGACACGCACGTCGAACTGACCGCCGGCGCCCACACCCTCACGCTCGCCGCCAAGGACCCCGACCTCGGTGTGACGCGGGGCGACGCGGTCGTGGACAAGCTCGACCTCGTCCTCCGCGACGACGAGGTGACCGGGTCCGCGGTGTACGACGCCGAGTTCGCCGCCCTGGGGGGCGGATCCCGCGTCGACTACACGATCCGAGGAGCCTCCGGCCCCGGTGTCGCCGTACTGCCGCGGGGTGGCACCGCCACCTTCTGGGTGCACGCTGCGGGCGACGGGGAGGCGACGGTGACCGTCGACCGGATCGGTTCCGGGGAGGGTGAGTTGACGATCAACGGTGAGAACGTGGGGATTGTTGAACGATCCCCTGTGCCCCTCTTCCTCATGTCGGGCATCAACAAGGTCACCATCACCGCCACTTCCGACGACCTCGTCCTGGACCGCCTCCGCACAGACCCGTCACGCGGCCTCCTCCCCACCTCGACGCACCCGGCCGAGGAGGGCACCACGACCGGCGGCGCGCGGGTCACAGGCGCCCACACGTTCGCCACGGGCGGCAAGGCGGTCGACGGCATCGGCGGCGGACCCGGGAATGCCCTCACCCTCACCGTGACGGCGGAGCGGGCCGGCCGACACGCGCTCACGATCCGCTACTCCAACGGCGAGCAGTCGCCCGCCACCCACTACAACCCGGACCCGGTGTGCCGCCACGCGGACATCGCGGTCAACGGGGCCGCCCCGCAGCGCGTCCTGTTCCCCACGACCTTCCACTTCAACAACTTCCACGACCTGACCGTCCCCGTCACCCTCGGCGAGGGCGCCAACACCCTCACCTTCACGGCCGACGAACTCCCCGACCACGACGGCCGGTCCAGGAACCAGTACGGCCAACGCTCCGCGTACGCCCCGGTGATCGACCAGGTGACGGTGACACCGCTGGCCTGACGGCGAGCGGCGGGCAGGGGACAGCGGCCGGCGGCAGGGCGCCCGGGTGAACGGGCTCAGCCCTCCCCGCTCGCCGCGTGCACCCCGAAGACCGCCCCCTGCGGATCCCGCAGCACCGCGATCCGCCGTACGTCGCCGACGGACCGGGGCTCCATGAGGACCGCGCCGCCCGCCGAGCTCGTGGCGGCGGCGGTCGCGTGGACGTCGGTCACCGCGAAGTACGGCAGCCAGTGCGCGGTCACCTGGGGCGGGAACTTGTCGTCCATCTTCATCATGCCGCCGAAGTCGGCGCCGTCGACGCACCACTGCGGGTAGTGCGCCGAGGGCCGGACGGTCCAGCCGAACACGCTCGTGTAGAAGGCCTCGGCCCGCTCGGGAGCCCGCGTCAGCAGCTCCACCCAGCCCAGCGCGCCGGGCGAGTTGAACAGCCCGGCGCCGGGGAAGGTCCGGGCCTGCCACATCTGGAACACGGCACCGCCCGGGTCCAGCGCGACCGCGAAGCGCCCGATGTCGAACACGTCGGCCGGCTCCATCAGCAGCGTCCCGCCCGCCGTACGCACCCGCTCCGCGGTGCTGTCGGCGTCCGTCACCGCGAACGACACGTTCCACGCCACCGGCTGCGACTCCTGGAACAGGGGCGCCAGGCCGGCGACCGCCGCGTCCCCGACGTGCGCGACCGTGTAGCCGCCCGCCTCCTGCCGGGGATCGGTCTCCGGACGCCAGCCGAACACGTCCGCGTAGAACCGCTTGGACGCGTCGAGGTCACTGGTCCCGAGTTCGACCCAACAGGGCCCGCCGGTCACCGGCCTGTCGAGCTTCATGGCGTTCCTTCCGCAGCAAGTACCCCTCCCAGCACGCTAAGCCCGGGCCACGACCCCGGCCAACCGACAACCGACACGGACGGGCCGCTGCCCGTCGTAGGCCTAGATCCCCGGCCGGTACCGCAGCGGATGATCCGCCGGCACCTCCACCAGCACGATCCGTGTCCCGTCCGGATCCGCCACCCACATCTCCACCAGCCCCCAGGGCTCCTTCACCGGCGGCCGTACGATCTCGACCCCCTTCGCCCGCAACTCCTCGTACGCGGCTCCCGCGTCCGCGACCTGCAGCCACAGCCGCACGGCGGGCGAGGGCCGGGTCTCGGAGCGCCCGGAAACCTCCAGGAACCCGCCGCCGAGGAAGTAGACGGTCCCGCGCTCCGCCCCCGTGCCGAACTCCCGGTAGACGGGCAGCCCCAACTGCTCGCCGTAGAAGGCGCGGGAACGGTCGGGATCGGTCGGGCGCAGCAGGATACGGCTGCTCAGTACGTGCACCATGCGGCCGGAGCCTAGCCTTCGGGCCGCGTTACTCTCGTCACTGCCGAGCCGCGCCCCTGATCGGAGTTGTGCACCATGGACACCGCCGCCACCGGACTCACCTTCCGCGACGCCACCGACGCCGACGTGGACGCCCTCGTCGTGCTGATCGAGTCGGCCTACCGGGGTGACGACAGCCGGGCCGGGTGGACCACCGAGGCGGACATCCTCGAAGGGCAGCGGACCGATCCCGAGGGTGTGCTCGCGGTCATCAAGTCGCCCGACAGCCGACTGCTCGTCGTCGAACGCGACGGCCGGGTCGTCGCCTGCTGCCAGCTCGAACACCGCGGCGACCACGCCTACTTCGGGATGTTCGCGGTCAGCCCGCAGCTCCAGGGCGGCGGTCTCGGCAAGGTCATCATCGCGGAGGCGGAGCGCGCTGCGGGGGAGAGCTGGGGAGTGGGGGAGATGCACATGACCGTGATCTCCGTACGAGACGACCTCATCGCCTGGTACGAGCGCCGCGGCTATCGCCGTACGGGCCGGATGACCCCGTTCCCGTACGGCGACGAGCGGTTCGGCATTCCGCAGCGCGACGACCTGCAGTTCGAGCTGCTGGTCAAGGAACTCGCGTAGGCCTCACGCGGTCCTCACGCGGTGAAGCGGCCGGTGCGTTTGATCTCCGGGTAGTCGGTGGTCGCGCCGTCCAGCTCCAGGGCACGGACGAGCCGCAGGTGGTCCTGGGTGTTCACCACCCAGCCGATGATCCTCAGGTCCGCCTTGCGCGCCGCCTCCACGACCTCCAGGGTCAGCCTGCGGATGTTCAGACAGACCGTTTCGGCACCGGCCTCGATGGCGCGCTCGACCACGTCGGGGCCGAAGCGGCTGGCGATCAGAGCGGTGCGTACGCCGGGCACCAGGCGGGCGATCTCGGTGATCGCCTCGTCGTGGAACGAGGACACCTCGACCCGTCCGACCAGGTCCCGCCGGTGCATGACCTCGGCCAGTGCCCGTGCCGCCGCCAGGTCCTTGATCTCGGCCTGGAGCGGTGACCGGACGGCGTCCAGCACCTCCTCGAAGGTCGGTACGCGCTCGCCCCGGCCCGCGTCCAGGGTGCGCAGCTCGTCGAGGGTCAGCTCGGCGATCGGACCGGTTCCGTCGGTCGTACGGTCCACGTCGGCGTCGTGCATGACGACGAGGGCGCCGTCCCTGCTCAGATGCAGATCGAGTTCGATGACATCGAGGCCGCCCTGCTCGGCGGCGACGAAGGAACGGAGAGTGTTCTCGGGTTCGAGACCCATGACTCCGCGGTGACCGATGGTAAGGAAGTTCAAGGTTCAACTCGCTTCCGTCGACGGCGGCTCGGCACGCGCGCGCGGGCGCGGCCGGACACCGGCGTCCACGCGGCAGAGCCGCAGCCTAACGGCCGGGCCCGGCGATGGACCCGCGCGTACACGGAGGATCGGGGAGACGCCAGGGGCCGACCTGCGCGCTGCCGGCCGGGACGGTCACCCCGGGGTGGGCGAGTCCCGGTGTGATTGACCGGTGGCCGGTTTCGGCGCCTCGGTCCCTGGGTAGCCGCGCGATGCCTCTTCGGTGGTCATCGGGGTTTCCAACAGGAAAAAGTTCGGTCACATGCAGGGGTCGGCAGGATAATCTCCCGAAGATCCTCTTGCTGGGAGAAACCACATATGTATACGGTTCCCATACGCTGGATTCTCCCGTGGAGGATGGGACATGACGGAAATTCTTGTGCAGGTGGGTTCGGAGGAGCGGGTTCCTCCCGTGACCAGGGTGGTGGAGCATCCGGCATGGCCCGTGCTCAAGGATGCCGTGGAACGGATCCGGCCATGGCAGACCAAGGACGGGTCGATCGACTTCGCGGCCGAGGGTGCCCCGGACCGTGCGGAGGCCGAGTACGCCGTACGCCGCGTGACGGGTGCCGTCGGGGAGCTCGCCGTGCTGCTCCCGCACGATGCCGCCTATCACGCCGCTCTGGTCCGGGACCTGGAGCGGTGGGCCGCGGACGGCTTCCAGGTGCCCGACTTCCTCGACTCGCTGCTGGCCTTCCAGCCCGCAGCGAACCGCCGGGACGGCCTTGAGCACCTGGTCGTGTTCCCGATGTACACGCAGAACGGCAACCCGGACCGCAACCTCGAAGCGGTCGTCCTGCGCATGGTCTGGCCCGACTGGCTGGCCGAGCTGGAGGCGACCCGTTACGACAACCCGCTGTTCTGCGGCATCACCTTTGAGGACTTCACGGCCGGCTACGACACGAACTCGGCCGTGCTCTTCCCGGAGACCATCGCCGTACGCCAGGCGCCTGAACGTTTCTCCTGGGGCGGCATCTTCTGCGACCGCGAGGCCGCCCGCTTCCGCCGGGTCACCGAGGCCGCCGTCGACATCCTGGGCATGGAACTGCCCGAGGACGTCGCCACGATGGTCCACGACCAGAAGCGCTGCGAGGAGGCCTTCGTCCTGTGGGACATGGTCCACGACCGCACCCACAGCCACGGCGACCTGCCCTTCGACCCGTTCATGATCAAGCAGCGCCAGCCGTTCTGGATGTACGGCCTCGAAGAGCTGCGCTGCGACCTCACCGCCTTCAAGGAGGCCGTGAAGCTGGAGGCCGACGGCGTCCCGCAGGCCCGTGACGTGCAGTACGCGGTCCTGTGCGACCGCATGTTCCGCTTCCCGGTCACCGGCGAGCGCGTCCGCAACTACGACGGACTCGGCGGCCAGCTCCTCTTCGCCTACCTCCACAAGCACGACGTCGTCCGCTGGACCGACAACAAGCTGCACATCGACTGGCAGCGCGCGCCCGAGGTCACCAACCAGCTGTGCGCCGAGATCGAGGACCTCTACCGCGCGGGCATCGACCGCCCCAAGCTCGTCCACTGGTTCAAGGCCTACGAGCTGGTCGCCACCTACCTCGCCCCGCACCCCGGCTCCAAGTGGGCCAAGGGTCCCGACGCCCTGGACCTGAGCCAGCCGCCGCGGAAACTCGTGGACGACGTGCTTCCGGACGAGTTTCCGCTGAGCATGTTCTATGAGGCACTCTCGAAGAAGCTGAAGAACGTGATCGCCTCGACCAAGGGCATCACGGCGGAGAGCGCCGAGCGGATCGCCGCGTGAGCGACCGCAGCACCGAAGTGGCTCAGGAGGCGAGGACCATGGGGAACGGGGCGCTCAACGGCGCGGTGATCGCGGTGGCCGGGGCGGGCGGACCGGCAGGCCATGCCGTGCTGCTGCGGCTGGCGGAGGCGGGCGCGACCGTCGTCGGCTCGGACGCGCATCCCGAACGCCTGGCGGAGGCCGTGGACGCGGCCCGCTACGCGCACGGCGGCGCCACCGTCGTGGGAGACACCGTCGACCTGCTCGACCCGCGGGCTACCCGTGACTGGGCCGCGCACATCGAGAAGGACTTCGGCCGCGTCGACGGCCTCGTCCACCTCGTCGGCGGCTGGCGCGGCAGCGCCACCTTCGCCGAGACCGACCTCGCCGACTGGGACCTGCTGGAGAAGCTGCTCATCCGCACCGTGCAGCACACCTCCCTGGCCTTCTACGACGGCCTGGCGCGCAGCGACCGCGGGCGCTATCTGCTGATCAGCGCGGCCGGCGCCAGCAAGCCCACGGCGGGCAACGCGGCGTACTCCGCCTCCAAGGCCGCCGCCGAGGCCTGGACGCTCGCCATGGCCGACGGCTACCGCAAGGCCGGCGGCGAGGACGGACCCACCTCCGCCGCCGCCGTCATGGTGGTCAAGGCGCTGGTGCACGACGCGATGCGCGCCGAACGCCCCAACGCGAAGTTCGCGGGCTTCACCGACGTCAAGGACCTCGCCGAGGCCATCGCCGGCGTCTGGGACAAGCCCGCCGCCGAAGTGAACGGACACCGTCTGTGGCTGACCGAGAAGCCGTGAACCCTCCGAAGACCGACGCACGGCGCCACCACGACCCGGAGATCCGCGGCTTCGCCAGCGACAACTACGCCGGCGCCCACCCCGAGGTCCTCGCCGCCCTCGCCCTCGCCAACGGCGGCCACCAGGTCGCCTATGGAGAGGACGACTACACCGAGAACCTCCAGGGCATCATCCGCAGCCACTTCGGCGCCACGGCCGAGGCCTTCCCGGTCTTCAACGGCACCGGTGCCAACGTCGTCGCGCTCCAGGCGGTCACCGACCGCTGGGGCGCGGTGATCTGCGCCGAGAGCGCCCACATCAACGTCGACGAGGGCGGCGCCCCCGAGCGCATGGGCGGCCTGAAGCTGCTCACCGTGCCCACCCCGGACGGCAAGCTCACGCCCGAACTGATCGACCGACAGGCCTACGGCTGGGACGACGAGCACCGCGCGATGCCGCAGGTCGTCTCGATCACCCAGAGCACCGAACTCGGCACCCTCTACACGCCCGACGAGATCCGCGCGATCTGCGACCACGCCCACGCGCACGGCATGAAGGTCCACCTCGACGGCTCCCGGATAGCCAACGCGGCGGCGTCCCTGGACGTCCCCATGCGGACGTTCACCAACGCGGTCGGCGTCGACATCCTCTCCCTGGGCGGGACGAAGAACGGCGCGATCTTCGGTGAGGCGGTCGTCGTCATCAACCAGGACGCCGTCAGCCACATGAAGCACCTGCGCAAGCTGTCCATGCAGCTCGCCTCCAAGATGCGCTTCGTCTCCGTGCAGTTGGAGGCGCTGCTCGCCAAGGACCTGTGGCTGCGCAACGCCCGCCACGCGAACGAGATGGCCCAGCGCCTCGCCGAGGGCGTGCGTGCGGTGCACGGGGTGGAGATCCTCTACCCGGTGCAGGCCAACGGCGTCTTCGCCCGCCTCCCGCACGACGTGAGCGTGCGCCTTCAGCAGCGCTTCCGGTTCTACTTCTGGGACGAGGCGGCCGGTGACGTCCGCTGGATGTGCGGCTTCGACACGACCGAGGACGACGTGGACGCGTTCGTGGCGGCGCTCAAGGAGGAGATGGCGCGCTAGTCAAGCTTGAAGAGTTGATGCATAGGTATGCGGTCGTCTGAAAAGTCATTGACTGTCGGGTGATCGCTTTCCTATGCTCTCCGTCCATGGAGCTGATCCAGAACACCCTCGACCTGTCCGCGTACTTGGCTGCCGACGAGGCCATCGATCACGGTCATCCCCTTGTGCGCGAGACGGCCGCGCGACTCGCCATGGGCGCCGAAGACTCGTATGGCTATGCACGACTGGCGTTCGAGTTCGTGCGGGACACCATTCCCCACTCGCAGGACGCGGGTGACCCGCGCGTCACCTGGCGGGCCTCGGACGTCCTGGAGCAGGGCACCGGCATCTGCTACGCCAAGGCGCACGCCCTGGCCGCGCTGCTGCGGGCCGAGGACATTCCGACGGCGCTGTGCTACCAGAAGTTCGACGTGGTGCACGGGCTGGTCGCCGTGCGGTTCAACGGGGCCTGGCATCGGCAGGACCCGCGCGGCAACAAGCCTGGCGTGGACGCGCAGTTCTCCCTCGACGGCGAGCGGCTGGCCTTCGTACCCGATCCGGAGTTCAATGAGCTGGACTATCCGGTCCTGTATGCTGAACCACACCCGGTCGTGCTCAGCGCCCTGAAGGCCGCCCCCGACCGGCCGTACCTCTGGCAGACACTCCCGACCGCACTCTGAGGCACCTCATGACGCTGACCCTGACCGTGTCCGACGAAGTCCGCGCCCTCGCGCCCGGTTTCACGCATGTCGCGATCGAGGCGACCGGACTGGTCAACGGGCCGAGCACCGATGCGAGTTCGGCGCTCCTGGACGACGCGGCCCGCCGGCTGGCCGTACGGCTGGACGGTCGTGCACCGCACGAGGACCCGCACATGGCGGCCTGGCGCGAGGTGTACACGGCGTTCGGGTCGAAACCCTCGCGCACCCGCAACTCGGCCGAGGCGCTCGCCAAGAGGGCGCTCACGGACGCCGGACTGCCCCGCATCAATGCGCTGGTCGACCTCTACAACGCCATCAGCGTCGCGTACCTGATCCCCGTGGGCGGTGAGGACGCCGACCGCATCCAGGGCGGGATGACCCTCCAACGGGCCACCGGGGACGAGGAGTTCGTGACCGTCGTGGGCGGCGAGGAGGCCGTCGAACACCCCGACGCGGGCGAGGTGGTGTGGGCCGACGCAGTCGGTGTCACCTGCCGCCGCTGGAACTGGCGACAGGGTCCGCGCACCAGGCTCACGGAGGAATCGACGTCCGCCGTCTTCCTGTTGGAGAGTCTGGCGCCGATGCCCGTCGCCGAGGTCGAGCGCGCGGGTGCCGAACTCGCCGAACTGCTGGCGAAGTTCAGCCCCGGGGCGCGGATCACGGTCCACGCCCCGGCGTGACGATTCAGCGAGCCTCGGACGCCTTGACCTCTTCGGCGGTGGGCGCGGTGCCGCCGAGATGGGCCGGCATCCACCAGGTGTCGTCCGGGCCCTTGGGGCGTACCGGATAGGCGCGCTGGGCGGCCTCAAGGAGCTCCTGGACGCGCTCGCGCAGGCGGCGGGTGATCGCGCCCGCGTACTGGTCCTGGGGGGCCTCCACCGGCTCGCCGACCCGGATGGTGATCGGGGTGTGGCTGCGCTTGAAGTTCTTCGGGTGGCCCTTGGTCCACAGCCGCTGCGTGCCCCACAGGGCCATCGGGATCAGCGGGACGCCGGCCTCCTGGGCCATGCGCGCGGCACCGGACTTGAAGCTCTTCAGGGTGAAGGACTGGGAGATCGTCGCCTCGGGGAAGACACCGACGATCTCACCGGACCGCAGCGACTCCAGCGCGTGCTGGTAGGCGGTCTCGCCCTGCTTGCGGTCCACCGGGATGTGCTTCATGCCGCGCATCAGCGGACCGGAGATCTTGTGCCGGAACACCGACTCCTTCGCCATGAAGCGCACCAGGCGCTTCTGCGGCAGGGCGGCCAGGCCGTCGAAGATGAAGTCCAGATAGCTGATGTGGTTGCTGACCAGCACAGCGCCGCCCGAGCGCGGAATGTTCTCCGATCCCTTGAGGTCGATCTTGAGGTCCCAGACCTTGAACAACGTTTGGGCGAGACCGACGACGGGGCGGTAGACAAGCTCAGCCATGGACGGGGTGGACCCTTCTCTCTGCCTGGAAGGGGTTCTCCGGGCGGGAAAGTTACGCAGCCGTAGGTTTACGGCATTGCGCAGATCGTGCCCGAAGAACGAACGACTGGCCAGTCCTCGTGCCGTAGAACGGCGAGATTCTCGTCACGTACATCACTTGATCCACCTCGGACTTTTAAATTCTCTTTACTCTGCGCGAACCGTCACCCTGCGTACGAGCAGGTACATCTCGCACCCCAGGCAGTACCCGAACGCGGCATTGAGGAACGCGGCGGCGAGCGCGGCACCGGTCGCCGCGAGCCCCAGCCAGGCCGGTCCCAGGCCCAAACCGACCAGGCCCACCCCGGCGAAGACCAGCCCGACCGCCTGCGCGAACCGCGGCGGCTCCGGCGACTCGAACTCGGTCGGCGGCCCGATCCGCGGCCGTACGGCCTTCCGGAACAGCCAGCCGTACGGCGAACGGCCCACGCCACCCGCCGCGCCCAGTGCGAACGCCAGGGTCTGCCAGGCCAGCAGCCAGAAGCTGCCGGTCACCAGTACGACCGCCAGTACTACGGTCGTCAGGGCCGCGCCGAAGCGCGGCCCTCGTACGTCGATGTCCATGAATCAAGGATTCCGCAGCGGAAACGATTCTGAGTGCCGGGAATCTTTGCAGTCTCGTGAACGCTAGAAGGGTCGATGAGCGGACTTGTGGTGTGCGTGGTGGTGCTCGCGGCGGCGAGCGCCTACGGAGTGCTGCATCGGCGGCGGAGCGGGAGAGTGCGCGTGCGTGGGCGCGACGGCGGAAAACGGCTCGGCGCCGCCGAGTTGGGCGGCGACCTGGGCGAGAAGGCCACCCTGGTGCAGTTCTCCAGCGCCTTCTGCGCGCCCTGCCGGGCCACGCGCCGGGTGCTGGGCGAGGTGGCCGGCATGGTCCCCGGAGTGCACCACATCGAGATCGACGCCGAGGACCATCTGGACCTCGTACGGGAACTCGACATCCTGAAGACCCCCACCGTGCTGGTGCTCGACGCGGACGGACGCGTCGTGCGGCGCGCCACCGGTCTCCCCCGCAAGGCGGATGTCATCGCGGCCCTGGGGGAGGCGGTTTGACGATTCGGGCGGAAGCGGTGAGTCATCTCCCATATGCCGGAACGTACTTGACTGCGCACACCACCTATCGTCAGCCTGACCGTATGCCTTCGGAACTCCTTCTTTTCGGGCGGGCGCACGTCGACCTCGCACGCACCGCGAGCGCGTGCTGTCCGGGCTGTTGAGCAGCCACGGTCCAGCTCGTCGCCTCCCCAAGAAGGACAGCCCCATGACGGCCACGCCCGATCTCGGCACCTCCCGGCTCGCCTCTCCCGACCTCCTGCGTTCCGTCTTCCGGCAGCACGCCGCCGGTGTGGCGGTGATCACCGCGCGTGGTGAGACCGGCCCGGTCGGCTTCACCGCCACCTCCCTCAGCTCCGTCTCGGCCCAGCCCCCGATGCTGTCCTTCGGGATCGGCACCGGCGCGTCCAGCTGGCCCGCGATATCCGGGGCCGACCATGTCGGCGTGCACATACTCGGCGAGCACCAGGAGCAGTTGGCCGCCACCTTCGCCCGCAGCGGCGCCGACCGGTTCGGGACGCCCACCGTCTGGCACGAGGGCCCCGAGGGCGTGCCGGTCCTCGACGGTGTGCTCGCCTGGCTGGTGTGCCGGGTCGTCGCGCGCGTGCCCGCAGGGGACCACCGCATCGTGATCGCCGAGGTCGTCCTCGGTGATCACGCGGGCTCCGGCCGCCCGCTCCTCTACCACCAGGGCCGCTTCAACGGGCTGCGTGACTGAGACCACTCCCGGTGGGTGACGGGCCACCCTGCGGAAGCGTCGAGTTCCGATTACGCTGCGTTGCACAGGTCACAGTTCAAAGCGCTTGCTTAGCGGGCACCTGCTGAGGGAGCGTAGTGCTGCGTACTGGCGAGTAATATTTCGCTCGGAGCACCGGCCGCCCGCACCGGGAACGGCCGTTCAAGGGGCCTATGCTGCCTGGAAGTAGGCAGCCGAAAAATGACGATGCAGTAGGAGAGCCGGCGTGAGCTTGAGGATCGTTGTCACTGTGAAGTACGTGCCCGACGCCACTGGCGACCGGCACTTCGCCGATGACCTGACCGTCGACCGGGACGACGTGGACGGTCTGCTCTCCGAGCTCGACGAGTACGCGGTCGAGCAGGCGCTGCAGATCTCCGAGAACTCGGACGACGACGTCGAGATCACCGTCCTGACGGTGGGCCCGGAGGACGCCAAGGACGCCCTGCGCAAGGCGCTGTCCATGGGCGCCGACAAGGCGATCCACGTCGAGGACGACGACCTGCACGGCACCGACGTCATCGGCACCTCCCTGGTGCTGGCCAAGGCGATCGAGAAGGCCGGCTTCGACCTGGTCGTCTCCGGCATGGCCTCCACCGACGGCACCGCCGGTGTGATCCCCGCCCTGCTGGCCGAGCGCCTGGGCGTCCCGCAGGTCACGCTGCTCTCCGAGGTCTCCGTCGCGGACGGCGTCGTCAAGGGCCGCCGGGACGGCGACACCGCCTCCGAGCAGCTTGAGGCCTCCCTGCCGGCCGTCGTGTCCGTCACCGACCAGTCGGGCGAGGCGCGTTACCCGTCCTTCAAGGGCATCATGGCCGCCAAGAAGAAGCCGGTTCAGGCCTGGGACCTCTCCGACCTGGAGATCGACACCGACGAGGTCGGCCTCGAAGGCGCCTGGACCGCCGTCGACTCCGCGGCCCAGCGCCCCGCGCGCACCGCCGGCACGATCGTCAAGGACGAGGGCGAGGGCGGCAAGCAGCTCGCCGAGTTCCTCGCGGGCCAGAAGTTCATCTAGGCCCCAAGGCTCAAGGCTCAACTCCCTCACCGCCCCTCAGACTTCGCAAGCACGCAGGAGACCATTCCCATGGCTGAAGTTCTCGTCTACGTCGACCACGTGGACGGCGCCGTCCGCAAGCCCACCCTGGAGCTGCTGACGCTGGCCCGCCGCATCGGCGAGCCCGTCGCGGTCGCCCTCGGCCCCGGTGCCGAGAACACCGCCGCCGCGCTCGCCGAGCACGGCGCGGTGAAGGTGCTCACGCACGACGCCGCCGAGTACGCCGACTACCTCGTCGTACCGAAGGTGGACGCCCTCCAGGCCGCCTACGCCGCCGTCTCCCCGGCCGCCGTCCTGGTGCCGTCCTCCGCCGAGGGCAAGGAGATCGCCGCCCGCCTCGCGGTGCGCATCGGCTCCGGCATCATCACCGACGCCACCGACCTGGAGGCCGGTGACGAGGGCCCGGTCGCCACGCAGTCGGTGTTCGCCGCCTCCTTCACCACCAAGACCCGTGTCTCCAAGGGCACCCCGGTCATCACCGTGAAGCCCAACTCGGCCGCCGTGGAGGCCGCCCCGGCCGCCGGTACGGTCGAGGCCCTCGCGGTCACCTTCTCGGACAAGGCCACCGGTACCAAGGTCACCGCGCGCACCCCGCGCGAGTCGACCGGTCGCCCGGAGCTGACCGAGGCCGCGATCGTCGTCTCCGGCGGCCGCGGTGTGAACGGCTCGGAGAACTTCGCGATCATCGAGGCCCTCGCCGACTCCCTCGGCGCGGCCGTCGGCGCCTCGCGCGCGGCCGTCGACGCCGGCTGGTACCCGCACTCCAACCAGGTCGGCCAGACCGGCAAGAGCGTCTCCCCGCAGCTCTACATCGCCAACGGCATCTCCGGCGCGATCCAGCACCGCGCGGGCATGCAGACCTCGAAGACGATCGTGGCCGTCAACAAGGACGCCGAGGCCCCGATCTTCGACCTCGTCGACTACGGCGTGGTCGGCGACCTCTTCGACGTCGTCCCGCAGCTCACCGAGGAGATCAACACCCGCAAGGGCTGATCCCGGACCGATGCCTTCGGGCTGTACGAGGCTCCTGCGACCCACATGGTCGCGGGAGCCTTCGTTCATCGCAGGCTGATCGTCGACTGCACGGGCAGATGGTCGCTGGGGAACTGGCTGTTCTCGGAGAACGTGTCGATGACCGTACGGCGCACGGTGACCCCCTCGCCGACCAGGATCCAGTCGATGCGGTTCCCGTCCGGGACGAGCGCGCGATAGCCGTGGAAGGTGCCGTAGAGCCGCCCGCGACCGGCCGCCGCGTCCCAGGTGTCCCTGAGACCCGCGCTCAGCATCGTGGTGTAGACCGAGGTGGTGTAGGCGGCGGTGTTGAAGTCGCCGGTCACCACGAGCGGCAGGGAGCGGTCGAGGCGGGCGAGGCGCTCGGCGATGAGCGTCGCGGCACGCTCGCGGGCGTACTGACTCGCGTTGTCCAGGTGGGTGTTGAGGACGTAGAACTGCCGTCCGTCGTCCCCGAGGTCGCGGAAGCGGATCCAGGTGGCGATGCGCGGGTGGGCGCCGCCCCAGGTGTTCGAGCCGATCACGGAGGGTGTGTCGGAGAGCCAGAACTGGTCGTACTCGACGGGGGCGAGCCGGCGGGTGTCGTAGAAGATCGCCGTCTCCTCGTCGTGGCTGCCCCCTTTGCGGCCGCTGCCGATCCAGTCGTAGTGCGGTGCGAGGTCCCGCTTGATGTCCTGGAGCTGCCCGTAGAGGCCCTCCTGGGTGCCGATGATGTCGGGGGCCGCGCGGAGCAGCAGGTCGCGCATCACCGGGCGGCGGACCTGCCAGCTGTTGGGTTCTGAGCTGCTCGCGTAGCGCAGGTTGAAGGTCATGACGTCCAGCAGTCGGGTCTCGTGCCGGACGGCGTCGGTGCGTACGGTTCCGATCAGTGGCACGGCGATGGCGGCCGCCACCAGCGTGGTCAGCCCCGCGCGGCGGGTCACCGTCCAGGCAGTCGACATGGGCATCCCTCCCCTTGCGAGTCAGGATGAAGGGGCGGGGCGTCGGGCGGAAGAGGGCCTCGGGGCGGGAGTGAACGGCGCGGGTTCACGCCGTGGACAGGGTGTTGACCGGCGGGAAGATCCACGGATAACTTCGTTCTACGGATTGTTGATTCCGTAGAGCGGAAACCTGGAGGGTGTGGGATGGGTCAGGGCGAGCAGGAGAAGGTGGCGACGAGCCTCGCGGGCGCGGTCGGCGAGGAGATCAGCGCCTCCCTGGCACCGGTCGACGCCGAACTGGAGCGCCGCTACCCCGGCGACCCCGGCACCCGCCAGCCCGTCCACACGGTCTACGTCCCCGGTGACGTCTTCGCCGCCGACACGATCCGCAGCTGGGGCGACCGCGCCCTCGCCGCCCTCGACGAACACGCCCCCGACGCCGCCTCCTTCGCCTCCGTCCTGGGCCTCTCGGACGAACTCGCCGAACCCGTCCACGCGCGCGTGCGGGCCAAGTTGGAGCGCGAGCCGATCGAAGACCTGCGGGTCGACTTCGAGGACGGCTACGGCCCCCGCCCCGACACCGAGGAGGACGAGGCCGCCGCCCGCGCGGCCCGGCTGATCGCCGAGGCGTACGAGAAGGGCACGGCCGCGCCGTACATGGGCATCCGGATGAAGTGCATGGAGGCGCCGGTGCGCGACCGCGGCATCCGCACCCTCGACATCTTCCTGACCGGACTGATGGCGGCCGGCGGACTGCCCGAGGGGCTGGTCCTGACCCTGCCCAAGGTCACCTACGCCGAGCAGGTCACCGCGATGGTGCGCCTCCTGGAGGCCTTCGAGAAGGCGCACGGGCTCGACGCCGGCCGGATCGGCTTCGAGATCCAGATCGAGACCAGCCAGTCCATCCTGGCCACGGACGGGACCGCCACGGTCGCCCGCATGATCCAGGCCGCCGAGGGCCGCGCCACCGGCCTGCACTACGGCACCTTCGACTACAGCGCCTGCCTCGGCGTCTCCGCCGCCTACCAGGCCAGCGACCACCCCGCCGCCGACCACGCGAAGGCGGTCATGCAGGTCGCGGCGGCGGGGACGGGCGTACGCGTCTCGGACGGTTCCACCAACGTGCTCCCGGTCGGTCCCACGGACCGGGTCCACGACGCCTGGCGGCTGCACTACGGCCTCACCAGGCGGGCGCTGGCCCGCGCGTACTACCAGGGCTGGGACATGCACCCCGGCCACATCCCCACCCGCTACGCGGCCGTCTTCGCCTTCTACCGCGAGGGCTTCGAACAGGCCGCGGCCCGCCTCGCCCGCTACGCCAACCGGGCCGGCGGCGACGTCATGGACGAGCCCGCGACCGCCAAGGCCCTCAGCGGCTATCTGCTGCGCGGCCTGGACTGCGGCGCGCTCGACCTCGCGGAGGTGGCCGGCGCGACCGGGCTGAACCGGACGGACCTGGAGGGCTTCGCGGCACCCCGCCGGGGCGACCTGACGGCGTCCGCGAAGTAGCGGACCGGTCACAGCCGTCGCCGCCCCCTCCCGTTGTCACTCTCGCCCCGTAGGCTGTACGGCGTTCATGGATGTGCCACAGGAACGGAGCGACGGTGTCTTCGGGGGAGAGCGAACGCGTGGACGGAGCCGGCCGGCTGCTGGCCGGACGCTATCGCGTCGTGGCCCGGCTCGGGCGGGGCGGCATGGGCGTGGTCTGGCGCGCCGTCGACGAGGTCCTCGGCCGCGAGGTCGCCGTCAAGGAACTGCGCACGTTCACCGACGACTACGCGCCCCAACTCGCCGATCTGCGGCTGCGGATGCAGCGCGAGGCACGGGCGGCGGCGCGGGTCCGCCACCCCGGTGTCGTCGCCGTGCACGACATCGCGGAGGTCGACGGACGCCCGCTGATCGTCATGGAGTTGATCGACGGTCCCTCCCTGGACGACGTGCTGGGGGAGCGGGGGCCCCTCGACCCGCGCGAGGCGGCCGGGATCGGCGCGAAGGTGACGGAGGCGCTGGCCGCCGCCCACGCCGCCGGTGTGCTGCACCGCGACGTGAAGCCCGGGAACATCCTCCTGGAGCGCTCGGGCCGGGTCGTCCTCACGGACTTCGGCATAGCGACCATGGACGACCCGGGCGACGGTTCGGCCACGCACCTCACGCGCAGCGGCGAACTCATCGGCTCCCTGGACTACTTGGCCCCCGAGCGGGCGCAGGGCGCGGACCCCGGCCCGGCCTCCGACGTGTGGGCGCTGGGTGCGACGCTGTACGCGGCCGTCGAGGGCGCCTCACCGTTCCGCCGCACCTCGACGTACTCCACCCTCACGGCGATCGTCGACGAGCCCCTGCCGGAACCCCACCGCGCCGGCCCGCTCACCCCTGTCCTGCGCCAACTCCTCGACAAACGCCCCGAGTCCCGCCCCGACGCCGACCAGGCGCGCAGACTGCTGGAAGCGGTGGCACAGGCGCCGGAGACGGACTCGCCGACGACCCTGTTGCGGGGGGCCGGGGGAGGGCTTGCCGCTGTCTCGGGGGCGGGAGAACAGGTCCCCGGTGCACAGGTCTCTGGTGCACAGGTCCCCGGTTCTTCGGTGCGGCCGACCGGATCGGATTCCCCTCCGCCCGATCCCGAACCCGATCCCGCTGCCGCACCTGCGCCGACGCCCCCTCCCACAGCTATACCCCAGGGCTTCGGCCCGCCCCTCGCTTCGGCACCCCACCCGACCCCACCGACCGGGCCCATGGCGCAGCCCGCCCACTCCCGCCGCAAGGCACGAGTCCTGATCGCCGCCGCTGCCGCGGCGGTCGTCCTCGCCGGTGCCGGAGTGGTCGTCGCCCACTACGTCAACTCCGTTAGCGAGTCGGTCACTTCGCAGGGCGACTCACCCCCGGCCCAGGACGCCGGCGCCACCTCGCCCACCGCACGCGCGGACGCCGAGCGCTCGGACTCCGCCAGGCCCACGGGACAGGGCGCCGACGGGACTCGGGCACCGACGCAGCAGCACACAGGCAAAGGTGGGGACACGACAGCCGGGCAGTCTCCGACCGCCTCGCCGAGCAGGTCCACGTCCTCCGGCGGCGGAGGCGCGGACGGCAACAGCACTCCCACCAGCGGAACCAGCCCCAGTTCCAGCCCCGCCACCGCCTGCCAGTCCATCGGCGGCGGCAAATACAACTGCCAGGTGTGGCGCACCGCCAAGTCCTACACCGCGTCCGGCACCGAGGCCGGCGTCCTCGGCGCGGGCACCAACTACTTCTACTGCCAGCAGAACCTGGGCCGCCGCGAGACATACGGCCAGTGGACCAACGTCTGGTGGGCGAAGACGGACGACGACAGCGGCAACACGAACGTCTATGTCAGCGACGTCTACATCAAGGGCGGGGGCAACGACGAACCGGTCCCGGGGCTGCCGGTCTGCTGAGGCCGTACGAGGTGCTCCAGGCCGGACACCGTCACCAACCCCTCCTCCCGGAACAGTCGCGTACCCCGCTCGCACAACTCCCGGTCGGCGCGCGCCCGTGCGCAGAACTCCTCCGGCGTCCGCCCGAACAGGGTTCTCAACTCCGGTGAGGCAGCGAGAAGTTCGGTGAGAAGCGTCCGCTGACCCGGATGC
Source organism: Streptomyces sp. NPDC001100 (assembly GCF_053598575.1). Lineage (NCBI taxonomy): Bacteria > Bacillati > Actinomycetota > Actinomycetes > Kitasatosporales > Streptomycetaceae > Streptomyces > Streptomyces sp. NPDC001100. Next base: position 24,335 of record NZ_JBSFKO010000009.1, on the reverse strand, counting down.
CGGCGCGGCGCACCCGTGCCGTTACGCAGCACCCCGTGCCGGTTGACGTAGACATACGCGCCCCGCAGCGACTCCCCGGAGTCCGACGACGTGAAACGGAACCCGGGCCCGGTCAACCACGCCCGGTCGTAGGCCTCTTCACTCGCGTCCACCACGGCGAGCTGCTGCGCGTCGAACCACGTCACGAACAACTCCCGTACGACTCCTGGTGAGTTGACCGGCGACGCGGACACATAGCCCACGCGGCTCACATGCGCGGAGACGCCGACGCCGACACCGGTGACCCGTACCTTCACCATCGGGACGGGGGAGTCGATCCCGCACTCCGCCATCTTGTGCCGCAGTTGGGCGGGGGAGGCGTTGGAACCGATGGCGAGGACAGGGGTGCGGCCCTCGTACGTGACGTGGCTGTCCAGGGGCAACAGCCGGTCCCCGACGAGGAGTCCGGAGGCGGTGGGCCATACGCCCGGGTAGTCGAGCGGGAACTCGCGCGGTGCCCGGGCCAGCCCCAGAGTCTCCAGCGTGCCGTCGTTCACGGTTCGGCTCAGTCCGACGGCGGCAGTTCGCCCGAGCCCCGGGTGATCAGCCGGGTCGGCAACTCGATGCGTTCCGGGGCGATGAGCGTGCCGTCCAGCTGGCGGAAGAGACGCTCGGCGGCGGTACGGCCGAGGGCCGCCGCGTCCTGGGCGACGACGGTCACGCCGGGTTGGAGCAGATCGGCGAGTTCGAAGTCGTCGAAGCCCACGAGGGCGATCCGGCGGGACTGTTCGGCGAGGACCCGGACGACGGTGACCGTCACGCGGTTGTTGCCGGCGAAGATCGCGGTGACCGGGGAGGGGCCGGACAGCATCTCCTCGGCGGCCCGGCGTACCCGGACGGGGTCGGTCACGCCGAGGGACATCCAGGCGTCCTCGACCGTTATGCCGGCGTCCTCCATGGCGGCCCGGTAGCCGCGCAACCGCTCGGCGGCCGTGTGGATGCGGGGCATGTCGCCGATGAAGCCGATGCGCCGGTGGCCGTGGGAGATGAGGTGGGTGACGCCCTCGTGCGAGCCGCCGTAGCTGTCGGACAGGACGACATCGGCGTCGATCCTCCCGGCCGGACGGTCCACGAACACGGTCGCGACGCCCGCCTTGATCTCCGGCTCCAGATAGCGGTGGTCGTCCCCGGCCGGGATCACCACCAGACCGTCCACCCGCCGGGCGCACAGCGCGAGCACCAACTCCTGCTCGCGGTCCGGGTCTTCGGCGCTGGAGCCGTTGATCAGCAGGGCGCCGTGGGCGCGGGCGACCTCCTCGACCGCGCGGCTGAGCGGGCCGTAGAAGGGGTCGGCGAGGTCCTCCAGGACGAGGCCGATGCTGGCCGTGCTGCCCTTGCGCAGGACGCGCGCGCTGTCGTTGCGGCGGAAGCCGAGGGCGTCGATGGCCTCCTGGACGCGGCGCTCGGTGTCGGGGGTGACACCCGGTTCGCCGTTGACCACCCGTGACACCGTTTTCAGGCCGACACCGGCGCGTGCGGCCACGTCCTTCATGGTCGGACGGTTGCCGTAGCGGTTCTCGGGGCGGCGGGCGGTCTCTGGCACGATGCGCTGTCCTGTCCTGTCGTCCACGGGGGATGCATAGGTCCATGGGTTTGTATGAGGATGTGGCGTCGAGCATAGAGCCTGGACAACGTTGTCATGTGCGAGAGAGACTGTCCACCGATATCTCCGGCCTGCGCCCCCACCGCGAGACCGGCCCAACTCACCTTCTGGTGGTTCTCATGTTTGACGGGGAGATCTGACACTGATGCACACCGACCTCGTGGCCGCGCTCGACATCGGCGGCACCAAGATCGCCGGGGCGCTGGTGGACGGCCACGGCAAGATCCTGGTGCGCGCGCAGCGCCCGACGCCCTCGCAGGACGACGGCGACACCGTGATGCGGGCCGTGGAGGAGGTGCTCGCGGAACTCACCGCATCGCCCTCGTGGTCCCGCGCGAGCGCCCTCGGCATCGGCAGCGCGGGTCCCGTGGACGCCTCCGCGGGCACCGTGAGCCCCGTCAACGTGCCCGGCTGGCGCGACTATCCGCTCGTCGAGCGGGTGCGTGCGGCGGCCGGTGACCTGCCCGTGGAGCTGATCGGCGACGGCGTGGCGATCACGGCCGCCGAGCACTGGCAGGGCGCGGCGCGCGGGCACGCCAACGCGCTGTGCATGGTGGTCTCCACCGGAGTCGGGGGCGGTCTCGTCCTCAACGGCCAGCTGCACCCCGGGCCGACGGGCAACGCGGGCCACATCGGCCACATCAGCGTGGACCTGGACGGCGACGCCTGTCCGTGCGGTTCGCGCGGCTGTGTGGAGCGGATCGCCAGCGGTCCCAACATCGCCCGGCGGGCGGTCGAGGGCGGCTGGCGGCCGGGCCCGGACGGCGACACCTCGGCCGCCGCGGTGGCGGCCGCCGCCCGCGCGGGCGACCCGGTCGCCGTCGCCTCCTTCGAGCGGGCCGCGCAGGCCCTCGCGGCCGGCATCGCGGCCACCGCGACCCTCGTCGAGATCGACATCGCCGTGATCGGCGGGGGCGTCGGCAAGGCGGGCGACGTGCTCTTCACGCCGCTGCGCAAGGCGTTGAGCGACTACGCGACGCTGTCCTTCGTACGGCGTCTGACGGTGACGCCGGCTCAGATGGGCACGGACGCCGGACTGGTGGGAGCGGCCGCGGCCGCGCTCGCCCGCCAGGCGAACAACGCGACCGCGGCCGGGGTGTGAGGCACTGACCGGACGAAACGTTCGGTCAGTGGCCTACGCCCCTGCTCAGCACGTGAGTTGAGCGTCCGCCCAGTCCGCGTGGTCCGAGTCGATCCCGTCGCCGCCGTCGGTGACGACGAGTCGGACCACCTGGGCGCCGGTCACGTCCGCCGTGACCGGCTGGGCGGGCATCGCGTTGGTGAGGACGCCGGTCGAGGCGACCTTCGTGCCGTCCGCCCAGATCTCGAAGGCGACGGTTCCGTTGGCCCCCTTCTCGTCGTCCACACCGACGTCCGCGGTGACCTTCTCGCACGCCTTCCCGGTGTAGTACGTCACCTCGCTCTCGGCGTGCACACCGAGCCCCTTGGCGTAGACGACTCCGCCGAGAGTGATCGGATTGCCGTCCCCCGCCGCGCTCTCCCCGTTGCTGGTGTCGCGCTCAACGGGCCCCCATCCATTGGCCGTCGACATCCAGGGAAGGTCACCGAGGTACGAGGTGCCCGCCGGCGGAGCGACCACCACGGACGCGGTGAACGGCAGGGTGCCGGTGACGCGCGTGCCGCTCGGCGAGCGGTAACTCGCCTTCAGCGCAAGGTCGTACGACCCCGTCGGCGTCCCGGCCGGAGCCGTCACCGTCCACTTCGTGCGCAGCGCCCGGCCCGTCCGTAGGGCCTTGGCTGTCGTCGACGACGTGGCCCGCACCTTCCAGCCGGCCGGCCCTGTCAGGCTCACCGAGACGCGTTCGGCGGTGGTACGGCCGAGGTCGGTCACGGTCGTCGTGAGTGGGGTCGGCTTCGCCGCCTGGACCAACGGGGCGCCGTCCAGGCCGAGTTCGACGGCGGGCGGGTTCTTGACCGCGTGCCCGTCGGCGGAGACCCGTACGAGGACCGTGCCGTGGGCCGGGACGGTCGCCGAGATCGTGCCCGCGGTGTTGTAGCTCTTGTGCTGCCACAGGTCGCGCAGGGTGTAGGCACGGGCGCTCGGGAGGCCGACGGCCGTCGCGGTGGTGGCGATGCGCTGGGCGCTGCCGGACTCGTTGAAGAGCGCGACCGTACGGCTGCCGTCCTTCATCTCCTTGGCGACGACCCAGCGTCCGCCCTCGGAGGTGACAACGTTGCCCTGCTTGCCCAGCGGGTCCTGGTCGACCGCGATGACCTCCTTGTTGTCGAGGATGTCGAAGGTCGCGGGGGTCGCCGTGCGCAGGTCGGAGCCGATGAGGAGCGGGGCGGCCATGATCGACCACATCGAGAAGTGCGAGCGGTATTCGGTGTCCGTCATGCCGCCGTTGCCGACCTCCAGCATGTCGGGGTCGTTCCAGTGCCCGGGTCCGGCGTACGGCGCGAGAGGGAGGTTCTGCTTGAGGATCGACAGCATCGAGCCCCAGTTGTCGCTGATGTCGCCGGTGGTGCGCCACAGGTGCCCGACGTCCGAGGCCCACTCCCAGGGCTTGTTCTCGCCCCATTCGCAGATGCTGAAGACGATGGGGCGGCCGGTCGCCTTCAGGGCGTCGCGCATGGTGGTGTAGCGCAACTTGGCGTCCACACCCTGGTTGTTGCAGTTGTCGTACTTGAGGTAGTCCACACCCCAGTCGGCGAACTGCCGCGCGTCGCTGTACTCGTGGCCCAGTCCGCCCGGGAATCCCGCGTCGTTGCAGGTCTTGGTGCCCGCGCTGGTGTAGATGCCGAGCTTGAGTCCCTTGGAGTGCACATAGTCCGCGACGGCCTTGATGCCGTGCGGGAAGCGGACCGGGTCGGGGACGAGCTTGCCGTCGGCGTCGCGGTTCGGCAGGGCCCAGCAGTCGTCGAGGTTGACGTACTGGTAGCCGGCCGCCTTGAGGCCCTTGGAGACGAAGAGGTCGGCGATTCCCTCGACCATGGACTCGTTGAACTCGGCACGGCAGTTGGTGGAGTTCCAGTTGTTGAAACCCATCGGAGGCGTGAGCGCCTGGCCGTCGGCCAGGGCGGGGGAGACGGGGTCCTGCGCGGGGGTGGCGACGGCGGGCGCGGCGAGGCCTGCCGTGCACAACAGCCCTGCTGCGACCGTTCCTGCCAATCTTCGGCGGGTCGTGCGGGTGTGGGGGTGACGCATGGTGACCTTCCTCCGGACTTGCGAGAGATGGGATCACTTCCTGTGCATGCCATGTGCGCGATTACGTTAGGACGTGTCCAACTCTGTTGGAAGAGTTGCGTATTGATTGTTCGACTTTTCATCGCGTGACTTTTGAACACGTTCAACTTTCTGCGCTAGGCTCACTCCGGAACGGAAGGGGGAGCCCTGTGAAGATCGTCATTCCCGGTGGTACGGGACAGGTGGGCGCGATCCTCGACCGCGCCCTGACCGAGGCCGGCCACGAGGTCGTCGTCCTCACCAGGCGGCCGAAGCGCGAGGGCGAGGTGTGGTGGGACGGCGAGACCCTGGGCTCCTGGGCCCGGGAGATCGACGGCAGTGACGTCGTGATCAACCTGGCGGGCCGCAGCGTCAGTTGCCGCTACACCCCCGCCAACCTGAAGGCCATGATGGACTCGCGCGTGCGCTCCACCCGGGTCGTCGGCGAGGCGATCGCCGCCGCCGCGCACCCGCCGCGCGTCTGGTTGCAGATGAGCACCGCCACCGTCTACGCCCACCGCTACGACGCCCCCAACGACGAGGCCACCGGCCTGATCGGCGGCGCCGAACCGGGCGTACCCGACTACTGGTCGTACAGCGTCGAGATCGCCAGGAACTGGGAGCGCGAGCAGGAGCGCGCCGACACCCCGCACACCCGCAAGGTGGCCCTGCGCGCCGCCATGGTGATGAGCCCCGACCGGGGCGGCGTCTTCGACGTGCTGCTCGGGCTGGTCCGGCTCGGGCTCGGCGGTCCGGTCGCGGGCGGCGCCCAGTACGTCTCCTGGATCCACGACCAGGACTTCGTCCGCGCGGTCGAGTTCCTGGTCGCGCGCGACGACATCGCCGGGCCGGTCAACCTCGCCGCTCCGGGCCCGCTCCCGCAACGCGCCTTCATGCGCGTCCTGCGCGCCGCCCGGGGCATCCCCGTGGGCCTGCCCGCCACGAAGTGGATGGCCGAGCTGGGCGCCTTCGTGCTGCGCTCGGACACCGAACTCCTCCTGAAGAGCCGCCGGGTCGTCCCGGGGCGGCTGCTGGCGGAGGGGTTCACCTTCGACCATCCGCAGTGGCCCGAGGCGGCCGTGGACCTCGTGCGACGGTCGCGCGGCGGAGCGGTTTCCACCCGGCGGCCGGTCCGGGCGTGACCCCCGCGCGCTTCGTCAGTTGAACGGGGCATGAAGAAGCGCAGCATGCTGGCCATCGCCTCCCTCGCCACCGGTTTCGTCGTCGCCGCGATCACTCCGTCGCACTCCCACGACCACGACGTACTCGGCGATCTCAACGTCAAGGACACCGTGGGTTCCATGGACCACCTCGTCAGCGACGGCAGCCTCGCCGTCGACGAGGGCGCCCTGGGAGAGAACAGCTGATACCTGTCGAAAGCGCGCGGCGCCGGTGCCCCGTCGGAGGGGGTACCGGCGCCGTCGTATGCGCGCTCTCAACTGGGGCTGGTTTCCGTGGCAGGGTGGAACGGGCAAGCCTCAGGGGGCCAACAGAAGAGGGGGACCTGTGACCGTCGTCTGGATCAACGGCGCGTTCGGTGCAGGAAAGACCACCACCGCACGGGAACTGATCGACCTGATCCCGAACAGCACGTTCTTCGACCCCGAGATCATCGGCGGGGCACTTCCGAACCTGCTCCCGCCCAAGCACCTCGCGGAGGTCGGCGACTTCCAGGACCTGCAGATCTGGCGACGGCTCGTGATCGACACGGCCGCCGCCATGCTCGCCGAGCTCGGCGGGACCCTCGTGGTCCCGATGACCCTGCTGCGCCAGGAGTACCGCGACGAGATCTTCGGCGGCCTCGCGGCCCGCCGGGTCGCGGTCCGGCATGTTCTCCTGGCGCCGGCGGAAACGATCCTGCGCGAGCGAATAGCCGGCCGGGAGATCCCGCCGGACCTCCCCGACGGCGAGCTGCGGGTGCAGCAGTGGGCGTACGACCACATCGAGCCGTACCGCGCCGCGCTCGCCTCCTGGCTCACCGCCGACGCTCATCTCGTCGACACCAGTGCCCTCACCCCGCACGAGACGGCCTGCCGGATCGCCGACGCGGTCGGCAGCGGCACCGTCCCGGTCTGCGACATCGTGCAGACCCCCGAGCCCACCTCCGAGACCGTCGCGGCCGGAGTGCTCCTCTTCGACGAACAGGACCGGGTCCTGCTCGTCGACCCCACCTACAAGGCCGGCTGGGAGTTCCCCGGCGGGGTCGTCGAACGCGGCGAGGCACCCGCCCGGGCCGGCATGCGCGAGGTCACCGAGGAGACCGGCCTGGTCCTCGACGACGTACCCCGGCTGCTCGTCGTCGACTGGGAACCGCCCGCACCACCCGGCTACGGCGGGCTGCGGCTCCTCTTCGACGGCGGCCGGCTGGGTGCTGCCGAGGCGGACCGACTGCTGTTGCCCGGACCGGAGTTGCGCGGGTGGTGCTTCGCCAGCGAACAGGAGGCGGCGGATCTGTTGCCGCCGATCCGCTACGAGCGGTTGCGGTGGGCGCTGCGGGCCCGGGAGCGCGGGGCCGCGCTCTATCTGGAGGCGGGCGTACCGGTTGGCTGACGACATGTCAATTTGCGGTCTGATCAACGATGTTGAACGGGACTTTGCCTTTTCGGGGACGCGACCTGGTGATTTTGCGGGGCATGGGTCATTCCGATAACAAAGCGAGGGTGAATTGTCGCCTTCCCGGTATGAACAAGAACGTGAAGAAGGTACATCGGAGCTCTAACGTCTTTGCGCAGCTCAGTTCTCTCGCGGCCGCCGGCCGCCTCGACGGGACCGGACATTTCGCCGGTCGAAGGAGAGGAACATGCGCGCGCCATCCTCGGCTCTCACCCGAGCCCTCACCCTCGCCGCCGGGCTCACCCTGGTGCTCACCGCCTGCAGCAGCGGCGGTGGGGGCGGTGGCTCCAGCAAGGGCAGCTCGGCCGGGCTCACGTCCTGCAACACCGTGGGCAAGGCCAACACCTGCAACTCGGCCGCCACCAAGTCCGGCGGAACGTTCACCTATGTGCTGGAGAAGAACATCCAGCAGTGGAACGTCCAGGACGTCAACGGCAACACCTTCGAGAACGCCGAGGCGATGGAAGTCGTCCTGCCTCAGGTGTTCGTACCCCAGCCGGACTTCACCGTCACTCTCAACACCGACCTGGTGACCTCGGCGACGCAGACCAGCACCAGCCCGCAGACCATCGTCTACAAGATCAACCCCAAGGCGGCGTGGAACGACGGCACACCCATCACCGCCGACGACTTCGTCTACTACTGGCGCACCAACGACGGCAAGGACTGTCCGCCGCCGCCCGCCAGCGACTCCACGCAGACCAAGGGCTGCCTGCCCCAGAGCACCGCGGGCTACGACCGGATCAAGTCCCTCACGCCTTCCGACAACGGCAAGACCTTCACCATGGTGATGTCCAAGTCGTACTCGGACTGGAAGTCGCTGTTCGGCGGGGGCTATCCGCTCTATCCGGCCCACACCGCCGAGAAGATCTCCGGCGCCAAGGCCGGTGACGCCGCCGCCATGACGGCCACGCAGATGGCGCAGGCCTGGCAGTACTTCCTGAAGACGCCGCCCACCAAGTACCCCACGGCGGGCGCCTACAAGATGCAGCAGTGGGTCGACAACGATCACGCCACCTACGTGCCCGACCCCAAGTGGACCGGTGCGAAGAAGGCGACCCTCCAGCGGCTGATCTTCAAGGTGATCTCGGACGCCACCCAAGAGCCGACAGCGTTGAAGAACAACGAGGTTCAGGGCATCTACCCGCAGCCCGAGGTGGACCTGGTCAACCAGGTCAAGGACATCCCCGGCGTCACCTACACCATCGGCAACGGGCTGACCTGGGAGCACTTCGACCTGAACCTTCACAACCCGGTGATCGGCAAGTATCTGGCGCTGCGGCAGGCGATGTTCACCGCGATCAACATCAAGGACATCATCGCCAAGACGGTCGGTCAGTTCGACCCGGCCGTGAAGCCGCTCGGCAGCCACAACTTCGTTCCCGGGCAGGCCGGTTACAAGGACTTGGTCACCAGCACCGGCCAGGGGTCGGGTGATCTGACCAAGGCCAAGAAGTACCTCACGGACGCCAAGTTCACCGGGGTGGGCACAGCGTTGAAGACGCCGGACGGCAAGGCCGTCGGACCCTTCAACTGCCGTTACACCACCGGCAACCAGATCCGGCAGAGCGAGTGCCAGATTCTGCAGAGCAACCTGGCGAGCCTCGGTATCAAGGTCACCATCAAGCCGATCGGCGCCGCCGACCTCGGCACGGTCCTCGCGGGGCACCAGTACGACATCATCGTGTTCGCCTGGGTCGCGGCACCGTTCCCGACCAGCAACGCCCAGCAGAACTGGTTCACCGGCGGTGGCGGCAACTTCGGTGGCTACAGCAACAAGACGGCCGACTCCATGATCTCCCAGGCCGTGGGCGAGACCGACGCGACGAAGGCCGCGTCCCTGCTCAACCAGGCCGACCAGCTCATGGTGAACGACGCCTACGTCCTGCCGCTGTACCAGAAGCCGACGTTCCTCGCCGTGCAGACGCGGTTCGTGAACATGCGGAACAACGCCACGAACGTGGGCCCGGCGTACAACACCGGCGAGTGGGGCCTGAAGAAGTAGCCCCACGGCCTGAGAGAACAGCTCCACCGGCACACCCGTCGAGCCCGGCCCCGGCGACACCGGGGCCGGGCCCGGCCCACGGACGGTATCCCCACCCCGTCGGCCTCCGAGAGAAGACCGCATGCTCGCCTACACCGTGCGCCGCATCCTCGTCTCCATACCCGTCCTCATCGCCTCGACGTTCATCGTGTTCCTCGTCGTCATCAACTCCGGTGACCCGGTGGCCAATTTCGCCACCTCACGCCAACCTGCCCCCAGCAAGGCCGCGGTGGCCGCCTTCGCCCGGCACATCCGCGCCAACCAGCCGGTGATGGAACGCTATTGGAACTGGATCACCGGCGTCCTGCACGGCGACTTCGGCCCGTCCGTGCAGGCCAACCTGGACATCGGGCACGACCTGTTCACCCGCTTCAAGGTGACCATCACCCTGGTCGCCGCGGCGATGATCCTCGCGCTGATCATGGCCGTCGTCTTCGGCGTGTTCAGCGCCATCCGCCAGTACTCCGCCGCCGACTACACCATCACCTTCTTCGGCTTCCTCTTCCTCGCCATGCCGGTGTTCTGGTTCGCGGTGCTGCTCAAGCAGGCCGGAATCTGGTTCAACGAGAAGACCGGCAGCCAGTTCCTCGGCACCATCGGCGAGAAGTCCCCGTACCTCGAAGTCGACACCACCTGGAACCAGTTCACCGATCACGTGGGCCACCTCATCCTGCCCACCATCACCCTCGCCCTGGTCTCCTTCGCGTCCTGGACCCGCTACACCCGTGCCTCCATGCTGGAGGTCCTCAACAGCGACTACGTACGGCTCGCCCGCGCCAAGGGACTTCGGCGCGGCAAGGTGATGACCCGGCACGCGCTGCGCACCGCCCTCATCCCGCTGGCCACCGTCACCGCCCTGGACATCGCGATCATCCTGGGCGGCGCGGTGATCACGGAGACGATCTTCCAGTGGCACGGCATGGGCGAGATGCTGGTGCAGGCGGCGACCACGCTCGACGTCTACCGCACCATGGCCTGGCTGTTGCTCTCCGCCGTCGTCGTCATCGGGTTCAACCTCATCGCCGATCTCCTCTACGCCGTACTCGACCCGAGGATCCGCTATGACTGACATCGAGGCACCGGGGTCCGCGGGCACTCAACTGCCGCCCAGCGACCGTGAGTTCACCGTACGGCAGCGCACCCAGACCCAACTTGTGCTACGCCGCTTCGTGCGCCACCGGGCCGCGATGGTCAGTCTGGTGGTGTTCGTGCTGATCCTGCTGTGGGCGTTCATCGGCCCGCACCTGTGGCACTACTCGTACCAGAAGTACACCGAGGACAACTCCAAACCGCCGTCCTGGAAACACCCGTTCGGCACCAACTCCTCGGGATACGACGCCTACGCACAGGTCATGCGCGGCACCCAGACCTCACTCAAGATCGCCATCATGATCGCTCTCGGGTCCACCCTGGTGGGCGCGATCTGGGGCGCCATCGCCGGCTTCTACCGGGGCGTCGTCGACGCGGTCATGATGCGCATCGCCGATCTGGTGCTGACCCTGCCCCTGTTCGCGATCGCCCTGGTCATCTCCTCCCGCACCGGCGGCTCCTGGTACTGGATCGCCATCGTGATCGCCGGGCTGACCTGGGCGTACGTGGCCCGGGTCGTGCGCTCCTCGGTGCTGTCGCTGCGCGAGAAGGAGTTCATCGAGGCGGCGCGGGCGCTCGGCGCCTCCGATGCGCGGATCATCTTCCGGCATCTGCTGCCCAACGCCCTCGGCCCGATCATCGTCAACGCGACGATCCTGGTGGCGACCGGCATCCTCACCGAGACCGCGCTCTCCTTCCTCGGCTTCGGCGTCCAACCGCCCGACACCTCCCTGGGGTTGCTGGTCTCCCAGGCGCAGACGGCGGTCGACACCCGGCCCTGGCTCTTCTACATCCCCGGCGCGTTCATCATCGCCATCGCGCTGACCATCAACTTCATCGGCGACGGCCTGCGCGACGCCTTCGACCCCCGGCAGCAAAGGGTGCGACAGTGACGACCACGAGTCATGGAGTGCGCGAGGTCCCCGTGACGTCGGCCGTGCTCGAAGTCGAGGACCTCAGTGTGGAGTTCGGCACGGAGGACGGGACGGTACGGGCCGTACGCGGGGTCGGCTACCGGCTCGACCGCGGTGAATCGCTGGGCATCGTCGGCGAGTCGGGGTCCGGGAAGTCGGTGACCGCCCTCGCCGTGATGGGGCTGCTGCCGACCGGCGCCAAGGTGCGCGGCTCGGTCCGCTTCGAGGGCACCGAACTCCTCGGCCTGTCCGACGCACGCCTGTCCGACCTGCGCGGCAGCGGTATCGCGATGATCTTCCAGGACCCGATGACCTCGCTCAACCCCGTCTACAACGTGGGCTACCAGATCAGCGAGACCCTGCTGCGCCACAACCCCGACATGAAACAGCGGGACGCCCGCAAACGGGCCGTCGACCTGCTCGGCACGGTCGGCATCCCCAGCCCCGAACGGCGCGTCGACAGCTACCCGCACGAGATGTCCGGCGGCATGCGCCAGCGTGTCGTCATCGCGATCGCCATGGCCAACGACCCGGACGTCATCATCGCCGACGAGCCGACCACCGCCCTCGACGTCACCGTGCAGGCGCAGATCCTCGAAGCCCTGGAGACCGCCCGCGCCGAGACCGGCGCTGCGCTCGTCCTCATCACCCACGACCTGGGGGTGGTGGCCGGCCACACCGACCGGGTCGCGGTCATGTACGCCGGCCGGATAGTGGAGACGGGGTCGGTCGAGGACATCTTCTACACCCCGCGCATGCCCTACACCCTGGGCCTGCTCGGCTCCCTGCCCCGCCTCGACCGCGAGGAGGCACGCCTCACCCCCATCACCGGCTCACCGCCGAGCCTGCTCAACCTGCCGCCCGGCTGCCCCTTCTCGCCCCGCTGCCCGATGCGCCGGGACGTGTGCGACACCGACGAACCCGCCCTGCGCAGGGCCGGCGGAGACCTGCACCTCAGCGCCTGCCACTTCGCCGACGAACTCGTCGACACGGGCGCGGATCAGGTCTTCGACGCGGTCGGCGCGGACACCGAGGCCCTGGCCCGCTTCGCCGACGCGGCTCCCGCCACGAACCCCGAGGAGGACCCCGTATGACCGCGCCCGCGCAGGCCGCCACCCCCCTGCCGCCGCTGCCCGGCCACGGCGGCACCGGCGAACCGGTCCTGCAGGTGCGGGACCTGGTCAAGCACTTCCCGGTCATGTCCAAGGGCGTCGTCCGGCGCCGCGTCGGCGATGTGCACGCCGTCTGCGGAGTCTCCTTCGACCTCCACGGGAACGAAACCCTGGGCCTGGTGGGGGAGTCGGGCTCCGGAAAGACCACGATCTCCCGCACCGTCCTCGGTCTTGAACGGGCCACCTCGGGCCAGGTCCGCTATCAGGGGCATGAGCTCACCGAACTGAGCAGACGTCAGATGCGGCCCCTGCGGCGGGAGTTGCAGATCGTCTTCCAGGACCCGTACGCCTCGCTCGACCCCCGGATGACCGTCCACGAGATCGTCGCCGAACCGCTGCGCATCCACGGGCGGTACGGGTCCGGGGCGGGCGCCGAGGTGAGCGAACTCCTCCGTCTGGTCGGACTCAACCCCGAGCACGGCAACCGTTTCGCCCACGAGTTCTCCGGCGGACAGCGCCAACGCATCGGCATCGCGAGGGCGTTGGCGCTGCGCCCGAAGGTCGTCATCCTCGACGAACCGGTGTCGGCCCTGGACGTGTCGATCCAGGCGGGCGTCCTCAACCTGCTGATGGACCTGCAGAGCGAACTGAGCCTGTCCTTCCTGTTCGTGGCCCACGACCTGTCGGTGATGCGGCATGTGGCGGGGCGGGTGGCCGTCATGTATCTGGGCCGCCTGGTGGAGATAGCCCCCGCCCGCCAGCTGTTCGCCCGACCGGCGCACCCGTACACCCAGGCCCTGGTCTCCGCCATCCCGCTGCCCGACCCGCGCAAGGAACGCGCCCGGAAACGGATCACCATCCAGGGCGACGTCCCGAGCCCGGTCCGGCCGCCCAGTGGTTGCCGGTTCCGCACGCGGTGCCCGAAGTTCGCGGACCAACTCACCGACAGCGAACGGACGTCGTGCGTTGAGGAGGCGCCGGCGTTGGTGGACCGGGGTGGTGGGAACCCGGTCGCCTGTCACTATGCGGAGAGCGTGGAGCTGTTGTAGCCGAGTTCCTCGGCGGACGGGTAGGGGGTCAGCCTGCTCCCTTCCAGGAATCGCCGGTTGAAGTGGCCCACCGTCAAGGCGAGTTGGGCGTACCGGGAGATGAGTTCGGCGGCGGCCTCGGGGATGCCCTCGGGGCGCTTGCCGTCGTCTGCGCACGCGCGGATGAACTCCAGGCGTTCGTCCCGGCCGTAGCCGTACTGGTCCACGACGAGCCAGTGGACCAGGTACGAGAAGGCGTAGGCGTGGTCGTAGTGGAGGTGGCGGTCGTAGAAGTCGCGTTCGTCCGCGGCGAGCCGGAAACGCGGGGAAAGAGCGAGGCCGTAGTCGGCGAGGTAGAGCTGCTGCCCGTCGGTGAGGATGTTCCTGAAGTGGACGTCGAAGTGCAGGAGTTGCTGTTCGCGGAGGAATCCGGTGACGGCTTCGAGACCGTGCTCCGCGAGAGCGCAGGCGGTCTCGGCGTCGTCGGTGCGGAGTTGTTCGGAGAGCCAGTCGTGGAGGGTGTACGGCAGGTGCTCCATGAACAGCGTCAGGCTCGCGGACGCCGTGCGCAGGGCCTCGATGTGCTCATGTCCGGCGCCCCAGTAGGCCACGGTCCGCTCCACGTCGGCGAGTTCCTCGGGAAGTGACTGCTCCGGGTCGGGCAGCACCCGCCAGTGGTGCAGCAGCGGGAAGCCCGGGAACCGGTCGGACAGCACCCAGTTGGTCGTCATCTCGTGGACGGCCAGCTCACGCCAGACGCCGAAGCCGGGGCTGGGGAGCGCGCCGATGCCGTAGTGGCAGTAGGCCGGCGCCCCGAAAACGTTGGCCGTCGACCGCACGTTCTCCGCCCGCCGCTCCACGTCGGTCAGCGGCATCCGCTTCACGAACACCCTTCTGCCGTCCACCTCGATCAGCGCCGAGCGGCCGCCGATCCCGGACCCCAACGGCGTGCCCGCGTCGACCAGTTCGGCGAGTTCGTGGTCGGAGAGGAGGGCGAGGGTGGTGGCGATGTCGCTGTGGGCGGTGATGCGCTCGGTGCGGGACATGGGCCCCCTCCTCGTTCAGGCGGCGCCCAGCCGGACGGTCATTTCCACGGTCACCTCGTCGTCCGCGCCGAGACCGCACGGCTTCCGCACGACGGTCTTGAGCGGCAGCAAGTATCCGCCGTCCTTGGGGAAGAGCGACGTCGTGAACGCGGTCTCGCCGATCCGCGCCTGGACGGGGATCACTCCCCAGCCGTACGAGGCCATGGTGGCGACCGCGCGGATGTCCGCCGACTCCTCGCCCGGCACGGGGACGAAGTAGTACGGCGATGGGCCACGCCACTCGACCACCCGGCCGGTGAAGACGAACCGCATGCCGTTGATCCCCCAACACCCCTCAGGACGCGGTCAGTTGCCCGCGTAGTTCTGCAGGAACAGCGCCTCCGTCACCGACAGGCGTTCCAACTCCTCAGGTGACACGCTCTCGTTGACCGCGTGGATCTGCGCCTCCGGCTCGCTGAGGCCGATGAGGAGGATCTCGGCCTGCGGGTAGAGGGCGGCGAGGGTGTTGCACAGGGGGATGGAGCCGCCCTGGCCGGCGTACTGCATCTCCTGGCCGGGGTAGGCGACCGCCATCGCCTCGGCCATGGCCGTGTACGCGGGGCTGGTGGTGTCGGCGCTGAAGGGCTGGCCCTGGCCGATCTGTTCGGTGCGGACGCGGGCGCCCCACGGGGTGTGGGCCTCCAGGTGGGACTGGAGCATCTTGGTGGCCTCGGCCGCGTCGACGCCCGGCGGGACGCGGAGGCTGACCAGTGCGCGGGCGCCGGCCTGCACGGACGGGGTCGCGCCGACGACCGGCGGGCAGTCGATGCCGAGGACCGTGACGGCCGGGCGTGCCCAGATGCGGTCGGCGACCGTGTCGGAACCGATCAGCTCGACGCCGTCCAGCACCTTGGCGTCCTGGCGGAACTGCTCCTCGTCGTACGCCAGCCCGTCCCAGGTCGCGTGGGCGGCGAGTCCGTCGACGGTCGTCGAGCCGTCCTTGGCCCGCAGCGAGTCCAGTACGCGGATCAGCGCGGCCAGTGCGTCGGGCGCGGCGCCGCCGAACTGGCCCGAGTGCAGGTTGCCCTCAAGGGTGTCGATCTGGATCCGCACCAGGGTCATGCCGCGCAGGGTCGAGGTGACCGTGGGCAGGCCGACGCGGAAGTTTCCTGTGTCGCCGATCACGATCGTGTCGGCGGCGAGGAGTTCGGGGTGTGCCTCGGCGTACCGCTCCAGGCCGCCGGTGCCCTGCTCCTCCGAGCCCTCGGCGATCACCTTGACGTGCACCGGGATGCCGCCGTTGGCCTTGAGGGCGCGCAGCGCGAGCAGGTGCATGATCACGCCGCCCTTGCAGTCGGCCGCGCCGCGCCCGTACCAGCGGCCGTCGCGCTCGGTCAGCTCGAAGGGAGGGGTGGTCCAGGAGGCCTCGTCGAGCGGCGGCTGTACGTCGTAGTGGGCGTACAGGAGCACGGTCTTCGCACCCTCGGGGCCGGGCAGGTAGCCGTAGACCGACTGTGTGCCGTCCGGGGTGTCCAGCAGGGCCACGTCCTGGAAATCCTCGGCGCGCAGCGCGTCGGCGACCCAGTTCGCGGCGCCCTCGCTCTCGCTCTTCGGGAACTGGTCGAAGTCCGCCACCGACTTGAAGGCCACCAGCTCGCCGAGCTCAGTTCTTGCCCTGGGCATCAGCGAGGCGACGGTCTCGGCGACCGGATTCGACGACATGGGCACGCTCCTTGTGGGTGCGACGTTGTACGAATGATGCCGTCGATCCTCCCACAACAGCCTGGGGCGATGTCCGCCGTAGGATGCGGGGGACAGGTGCGGCAGCGGCTTGATCGGGAGCAGTAGACCATCGTGAGCAGCGAGAACTCTTCGGCGGACGACGTGCAGCGGGTGTGGGACGTCGTCGTGGTGGGCGCGGGACCCGCGGGGGCCTCGGCCGCCTATGCGGCGGCCGTCGCGGGACGGCGTGTGCTGTTGCTGGAGAAAGCCGAGTTGCCGCGCTACAAGACGTGCGGCGGCGGCATCATCGGACCTTCGCGCGACTCGCTCCCGCCCGGCTTCGACCTGCCGTTGAAGGACCGGGTGCACGCCATAACGTTCTCGAACAACGGGCGTTTCACCCGCACCCGCCGGTCCCGGCAGATGCTGTTCGGGCTGATCAACCGGCCCGAGTTCGACCAGCAGCTCGTCGAGCACGCGCAGAAGGCGGGCGCCGAGCTGCGCACCGGCGTCACCGTGACACGAGTCGAGCAGCACGGCTCCGCGGTGCCGGACCGCCGTACGGTCGCCGTCGTCCTCCAAGGTGGCGAGACGGTCCTCGCGCGGGCCGTCGTCGGCGCGGACGGCAGTGCCAGCCGCATAGGGGCGCACGTCGGGGTCAAGACCGACCAGGTGGACCTGGGCCTGGAGGCGGAGATCCCGGTGCCGGAGACCGTCGCCGAGGACTGGAAGGGACGGGTCCTCATCGACTGGGGCCCGATGCCCGGGAGTTACGGCTGGGTCTTCCCGAAGGGGGACACGCTCACGGTCGGCGTGATCTCCGCGCGCGGTGAAGGCGCCGCCACCAAGCGGTACTTGGAGGACTTCATCGCCAGGCTCGGCCTCGCCGGCTTCGAACCGAGCATCTCCTCAGGGCACTTGACCCGGTGCCGGGCGGACGACTCGCCGCTCTCGCGCGGGCGGGTGCTGGTCTGCGGGGACGCGGCGGGACTGCTGGAGCCGTGGACCCGGGAGGGCATCTCGTTCGCGCTGCGCTCGGGGCGGCTCGCGGGGGAGTGGGCGGTGCGGATCGCCGAGGCGCACGACGCCGTGGACACCCGCCGCCAGGCGCTGAACTACGCGTTCGCGATCAAGGCGGGGCTCGGCGTGGAGATGAGCGTCGGCAAGACCATGCTGGCGGTCTTCGAGCGGCGCCCCGGACTGTTCCACGCCGCCCTCACCGGCTTCCGGCCGGCCTGGAAGGCCTTCATGGACATCACCCGGGGGTCGACCACCCTGGGCGAGCTGGTGCGCAGCCACCCCATGGCACAGCGCGCGCTCACCGCCTTCGACCGCAGGACCGCGGAACCAGCGGCGCCCGTGGAGGCGGTGGAGTCCGCGGAGGGCGAGGCCGGCTCCTGACCGTCAGGTCAGCTCCTGACCGTGACGTGGAAGACGGGGTGGTCGGGAGCGATCCGCCGCAGCTCGTCGTCGGAGGAGTCGGGGCCGACTCCTCCGAAGAACACGCCGACCTCGGCCTTCCAGCGCTTGAGGTAGGCGCGCAGCAGCGGCACCTTGTCGTCGCCGGTGACCTCGGTCGCGGTGAACACGTCCACCTTCTTGCCGAGCCGCAGCTCGCCGCCGCCCGCCGCCCGCATGTTGTGCGTCCACTGGACGTGCCCGCGCGGGGCGACGAGGTACTGCTGCCCGTCCACCGTCAGCAGGTTCACCGGGGTGGTCCGCCACTCGCCGCTCTTACGGCCGCGGACCGCGAGCACCCGTGAACCCCAGACGCTGAGGCCGCGGCGGGTGAACCAGGCGACGGCGCGGTTGAAGACGTTGACCGTGAACCAGCCGGGCTTCTGGACGTGCGTGCTCATGACGACTCCTGGGTTCTGGAGAGCGCGGCTCCCTTTTGTGAGCACTGCTCTCGCTCTCGGGAACAGTCTGCACCGGCTCACCGATCCATTGCAAGAGCGGTGCTCTCTTTTTTGTTCGCCGCTCTCGTTTGTGTGCACTGCTCTGATTCCGTGCCACACTTGCCCGTATGAGCACCACACAAGGCGCCCGCGCCCGAGCCAGGATCGAGGTCACCGCGGCCATCAAGGACGAGGCACGCAGACAGCTCGCCGCCGAGGGCGCCGCGAAGCTCTCGCTGCGCGCCGTGGCCCGTGAACTGGGCATGGTCTCCTCCGCCCTGTACCGGTACTTCCCCAGCCGCGACGACCTGCTGACCGCTCTCATCATCGATGCGTACGACTCCCTGGGCGAGGCCGCGGAGACGGCGCACTCCGAAGTCGCCGACGCCGCGCCGCTGCACCGCTGGACGACCGTGTGCGAGGCGGTGCGCACCTGGGCGCTGGCGAACCCGCACGAGTACGCGCTGATCTACGGCTCACCGGTCCCCGGTTATGTCGCCCCCGAGACGACCGTCCCGTCCGCCGCCCGCGTCGCCCTCCTGCTGATTGGCGTCGCACAGGATGCCCAGCGGGCCGGCATCCTCACCGAGCCCCCGCTCCCGGTCGGCCTGCGGCCTGAGGCGGACCGTATGATCGCGGACTTCGCCGGCGGCCTTCCGCGCGGGTCGGCCCTCGCCCTCGTCGCCGCGCTGGCCGAGACGTACGGGCTGGTGAGCTTCGAGCTGTTCGGACAGTTCCGCCGGGTGGTGGAGGACCGTGAGCCGTTCTTCCGTCATTCGGTACGACGGCTCGCGCTCGGGGTGGGTTTCGACGACGCGTGATTGCTCCGCCGGGTGCGTGGTTCTTTGTCCGCGGCCCGGTGGGGGCTGGTCGCGCAGTTCTCCGCGCCCCTTTCGGGGGCGCTTTGGTGGACCGGAGTTCATGGGGCACGGTTTGGACGTACTCCCGGGGAAGTACACGTGATCACCCCGCCCGGCTGACGCCTCCGACCTCGTCCGCCGTCTAGCGTGACGTGCATGGACGAGGAGCGCGTACGTGGCGGGGGACCGCCCCAGCGGTGGCGCCACGGACCGCCGTGGGGTGGGGAGACGGCCCCGGCCCGGTGGCCGTGGCGTTCCACGCTGCTGGTCACCGTGTTCGTGCTGGGCGGCAGCAACTTCGCCTCGCACAGCCAGCCCGACCGCGTCCCGCTCGACCTCTACGCGCGCGTGCTGCTCGTCGCCGGCTCGGCGCTGCTCCTGTGGCGCCACCGCTACCCCGTAGGGGTGGCCTTCGGAACCGTGCTGGCCGCCGTGCTCTACTTCGGCGCCGGATACCCGTACGGCCCCGTCTTCCTGCCCGTCGCGCTCGGCTGCTTCAGCGCGGTCGTCGCCGGGCGGCGGCGGGCGGCCTGGGCCGCGCTCGGCACGCTCTGGGCGGCGCACCTCCTGATCGCCCACTGGCTGTACCGGTGGCTGCCCCCGCAGCACGACCACGCGATGCCCTGGGGCCGTGAACTGGCCGTCGCCACCTGGCTGGTGGCCGTCGCCGCGGTCTCCGAACTGGCCCGCACCCGCCGTGACCAGTGGGTCCGCGAGCGCGCCGAGCGTGCCCAGGCGGCCCGTCGCCGCGCCGACGAGGAGCGGCTGCGGATGGCCCGTGAACTGCACGACGTCCTCGCGCACAGCATCTCCGTCATCAACGTCCAGGCGGGCGTCGGCCTCGCGCTCCTCGACTCCGACCCCGAGCAGGCCCGTACGGCCCTCACCACGATCAAGGCCGCCAGCAAGGAGGCGCTGGGCGAGGTCCGTCAGGTCCTCGACAGCCTGCGCGCCCCGGGCGACGTGCCCCGAGCCCCGGCCCCCGGCCTCGACCGGCTGCCCGAACTGGTGCAGCAGGCGGCGAGCGCGGGCCTCACGGTGGAGGTCGAGGGAACCCCGCCCCGCCTCCCGCCCGGCACCGACCTCGCCGCCTTCCGCGTCGTCCAGGAGGCCCTCACCAATGTCGTACGGCACTCGGGTTCACGGCACGCGCGTGTGCACGTCGAGCACGATGCCCGGGCGCTGCGGCTGCGCGTCGACGACGACGGGCCCGCGACCGGCGCGGAGGCCGGGGGCAGTGGCAACGGGCTGGCCGGGATGCGGGAGCGGGCCGCGGCGCTCGGTGGCACCATCGAGGCGGGCCCTCGTCCGGACGGCGGCTTCCGGGTGCTCGCCGTACTGCCGTTGAAGGTCACACCGAAGGAGGACGACCGGTGATCCGGGTAGTGCTCGCCGACGACCAGTCGCTGGTCCGCGCCGGGTTCAAGGCGCTGCTGGACGCGCAGCCGGACATCGAGGTCGCGGGCGAGGCCTCCGACGGCGAGGAGGCCGTGCGCAAGGTGGGCGAACTGCGCCCCGACGTCGTGCTGATGGACATCCGCATGCCGCTGCTCGACGGCCTCGCGGCGACCCGACGCATCACCGGGAACGGCGACCTGGAAGACGTGAAGGTCGTCATGCTGACCACCTTCGAACTCGACGAGTACGTCTTCGAGGCGATCCGCTCCGGTGCCTCCGGCTTCCTGGTCAAGGACACCGAACCGGACGAACTCCTGCGCGCCGTAAGGGCGGTGGTCGACGGCGACGCGCTGCTGTCTCCCGGGGTGACCCGCCGGCTGATCGCCGAGTTCGCGGCCCGCTCCAAGGAACCGGCGACGGCCGACGCCCTCACTCGACTCACCGAGCGGGAGCGGGAGGTGATGGCCCTGGTCGGTATCGGCCTCTCGAACGAGGAGATCGCCCGCCGTCTCGTCGTCAGCCCGCTCACCGCGAAGACCCATGTCAGCCGCACGATGGTGAAGCTGGGCGCCCGGGATCGGGCCCAACTGGTCGTGCTGGCCTACGAGTCGGGGTTGGTACGCCCCGGCTGGCTGGGCTGACCCGCCGTCCGCCGATACCGGTACAGCACGCTCGCCACACGTACGAAGAACACGACGGGCAGCAGCACGAGCCCCGCCCACGTCAGCACCGTCTCGACCGTGCCCGGCAGTTCGAACAGCCACACCGGACCGGCGACCGCCCCGAACACGACGACGGCCGCGAACACCGCGCTGACCAGCGCGTACCCGATCTCGACGGTCATCGCGTCCCGCTCGGCCTGTGTGCGCCGTCCCCCGGTCATGCTCATCCCGCGAGTCTCACACGTGTGCGCCCGGCGGGGCAATCGGCTCCGCCGGGCGCACACTCGGGGAGGCGTCCCCCTAGTCACGGACCGCCACGCGCTCCGCTTCCGCCTCCTTCACGGTGGACTTGGCGACCACGAGGGTCTTCTGGTCGTGACGGCCGCGCAGCCCCGGCAGGGTGATCAGCAGCCCGGCGACCGCGATGAACGTCACCACGATCAGCCCGGGCCGGTAACTGTCCAGCACCGCCTGCGGGGTGGCGTGCGCCGGGGCGTGGGCGGTGACCACGGCCGTGACGACGGCGAGGAAGATCGCGCCGCCGACCTGCACCGAGGTGTTCAACAGCCCGGAGACCATGCCCTGTTCGTGGTCCTCGACCCCGTTGGTGGCCTGGATGTTGAGCGAGGGGAAGACCAGCGCGCAGGCCGCGCCGATCAGCAGCATCGACGGCAGGATCACCGCCGCGTACACGGGATCGAGGCTGACCCGCAGGAACAGCGCGTATCCGACGACCATCAGCGCGAAGCCCGTCGCGATCAGCCGCTGGGTGCCGAACCGGTCGACGATCGAGCCGACCTTCGTGGAGGACACCGCCACCAGCGCACCGGCCGGCAGGAAGGCGAGCGCCGTGTGCAGCGCGGACCAGCCGAGCAGCGACTGCATGTACAGCGTGACGAGGAACTGGAAGCCGACGTACGAACCGAAGAAGGCCATCGCGCCGAGCTGGGCGCGGATCTGGTTGCCGGAGCGCAGCACACCGAGCCGGATCAACGGCCCGGCGGAGCGTCGCTCGACGTACACGAAGACGGTCAGCAGGACGGCAACGGCCAGGAAGGACAGCAGAGTTCGGGCCGATGCCCATCCGGCTTCGGGAGCCTGTACGACGGTGAAGACCAGCAGCAGCATCGACGCGGTGCCGAGGACGGCGCCGGGGACGTCGTAGCCGTTGTGGTCCTTCTCGCGTTCGCTGCGCGGCAGCAGCTTCAGGCCGGCCAGCAGGGCGATGAGCGCGATGGGCGCGGGCAGCAGCATGGTGAGCCGCCAACTGGCCTCCGTGAGCAGGCCGGAGAGCACCAGGCCCATCGAGAAGCCGGTGGCCGCGCAGGTGGTGTAGATGGACAGGGCGCGGTTGCGCAGCGGGCCCTCGGCGAAGGTCGTCGTGATGATCGAGAGGCCGGCCGGTGCGGTGAAGGCCGCGCTGAGGCCCTTGATGAAGCGGCTGGCGATCAGCAGCGGACCCGAGTCGACGAGCCCGCCGAGCAGCGAGGCCACCGCGAAGACTCCCAGGGCGACCAGGAAGACCTGGCGCCGGCCCAGCAGGTCGGCGGTCCGGCCACCGAGGAGGAGCAGCCCGCCGTATCCCAGGATGTAGCCGCTGACGATCCATTGGAGCGTCGAGGTGGAGAGGTCGAGTTCGGAGCCGATGGAGGGCAGGGCGACGCCGACCATCGACACGTCCAGCGCGTCCAGGAACATCGCGGCGCAGAGCACCAGCAGGGTGCCCCACAGCCGTGGGGTCCAGCGAACCGCCGACGACGGTGCCGCGGGAGGGGAGAGCGGAGAGGTCATGCGACAGAGACTACATGCGCATGCATCGAATGCAAGCGCATTTAATTACGGTGCAATAAATCCGCTTCTCTGCTACGGTGCGCTCTCATGGCGGCGAAGAAGGCCGAGCAGGCGCTCGTGGACCAGTGGCGGGAGATGCTGGCGCTGCACGCCCGCACCCAGTGCGAACTCGACCGCACCCTGCACCAACACGGCCTGTGCGGCAGCGATTTCGAGGTGCTGGACGTGCTGGCCGGCGACGCTTGCGCCTATCGCGTCCAGGAGATCTCCGAACGCGTCCACCTCAGCCAGAGCGCCCTGTCCCGGCTGATCGCCCGGCTGGAGAAGGACGGTCTCGTCGAGCGCGGCATGTGCGCGGAGGACCGCCGGGGCGTGCGCGTGACCCTCACGGACAAGGGGCGCGACCTGCACGGCGAGGTACTCCCGCTGCAGCGCGCGGTGTTGACGCGGATGCTGTCCGGCTGACGGACCGTCAACTCCAGGTGATCGCCGACCTCTCCCGCCACAACGCGGCGAGCGACGCGTCCCCGGAGACGTCCGGGAACGGCCTCCGGTTCCACAGGGCGAGGTACAACTGCTCGGCGGTACCGGCCAGTTCGCAGTCGGCTTCCCCGGTGCCGCCCCGCTCGGCGGCGGGCGGCTCCTGAGACACTCGTACGGTCCACACCGCGTCGTCCAGGTCCGTGGCGCGCACCCGCAGCACCCGAGGCTCCGCGCTGCGCACCCGGCTGCGGCCGCGGGCGTGGAAGCCGCGCAGCAACTCGTCGATGCCGTCGGCCGCGAAGTCCGGGGCGATCGCGGTGGAGGTGCCGCCGCGTGCCGACTCCGCGTCCAGCCGGTGCACGGTCGTCTCGTGCGCCTGCCGTCTGGCCCAGAACGCGAGCGGCGAGGGAGCCGGCAGGAAGGACCAGCACGCCACGTCCGGCGGGGCGGCGGCGAGGGTGTCCACGAGTCGCCGATGCCCCTCCCGGAACCAGGCCGTCAACTCGGCGCCGTCCAGGTCTGGTTGACCGCCGTCGGGGTGGTAGGCGGTGTGCCCCTCGGCGACGAACGCGGTCGCCCAGCGATGCACCATCCCCGTGTGCCGCAGCAGGTCCCGCACCCGCCACTCCGGGCAGGTCGGCACCTCGGCGTCGACGCCCGCCTCCTCGGCGGCCGAGACCAGCAGGCCGCCCTCCCGGTCGAGGATCCCCACGAACGCATCGGTGTCCATGCGACCGAGTGTGCCGTATGGAGCGCGGTCGAAAGCGGGGGAGGGCGGCTGGGCGGGGCGGATCAGCCGGTGGCGAGCGCCTTGCGCAGGGTGTCGACGGCCAGGGTGATGGCGGCTTCGGCGGCGTGGGTCTCGCG